>NZ_DASVUE010000001.1:0-4522 GCF_036387215.1 Allosphingosinicella sp.
CGATGATCTCGCCCTGCTCGGGCCCGGACGCGGTCTGCGGCGCCTGCTCGGACGCGGCCACGGCACGGTCCTCGGCCGATACCTGTCCGGTCTGCCCGCTGCCGGTCGCGTTGGCGTGCCCGGTCTCCTGCGCATAAGCCGGAGCGGCAACCGCCATGATGCCCGCGGACATCAGCCAGAACGACTTCCTCATAATCCCCTCCCAAAGATATTTTCTTGTTTGGGATAGAGCTACTGAAAAGCCACGGCGGCTGCCAGCGGAAAACGGCGGTTTCCCGCCGCTCCCGGCAAAGTCATTGCATTTGTGCAACAAGATCGTTGCAGAGTGAAACGGGTAATCCGGCCTGCCGCTACGGAAAGCTTACGTTTACGGAAAGGCTGCCGCCTTCGCCTTATTTGGGCGCGATCACCATCAGCATCTGCCGGCCTTCCATGCGCGGATGCTGCTCCACCTTGGCCGCCTCGTTGGTGTCTGCCCGCACGCGCTGGAGCAGCTGCATCCCGAGTTGGCCGTGAGCGAGCTCGCGTCCGCGGAAGCGGAGCGTCACCTTCACCTTGTCGCCTTCGCCCAGGAACTTCTGGATCGCCTTCATCTTCGTCTCGTAATCGTGATCGTCGATGTTCGGACGCATCTTGATCTCCTTGATCTCCTGCGTCTTCTGCGATTTGCGGGCGAGATTGGCCTTCTTCTGGGCCTCGTACTTGAACTTGCCGACGTCCAGGAACTTGCAGACGGGCGGGTCCGCATTCGGAGAGACTTCAACCAGGTCCAGCCCCACTTCCGCTGCCTGCTCGATCGCCTCGCGCGTGAACATCACGCCGAGATTCTCGCCGTTCTCGTCGATCACCCGTACCTTGGGCACGGAGATGAATTCGTTGAAGCGGGGGCCGTTCATCGGCGGCGCAACCGGGCGCCGGATCATAGGGGGACGTATGTTGGCTTCTCCTGAACTGGATCGATCCGCCCCCACCTAGTGAAGAAGGGGGCGAATTGGAAGGCGGGGCGGCTTCAGAGCGTTGCTTTTGTGCCGCTCTGTTGCGGATCAGCCGCGAGTGGCCCGAAGATCCGGCGGCAAGGCATCCGTCCGGAGCCGCTCGGCCACTTCGTCCA
Organism: Allosphingosinicella sp.; assembly: GCF_036387215.1. Taxonomy (GTDB): domain Bacteria; phylum Pseudomonadota; class Alphaproteobacteria; order Sphingomonadales; family Sphingomonadaceae; genus Allosphingosinicella. Next base: position 1,112 of record NZ_DASVUE010000001.1, read on the forward strand.
GCGCAAGCACTTCCTGCCGCGCATCGCTTCCGAGCGGGCGAAGCGCGACCGTGCGCTCCTCCGCCTCTCGGCGGCCGACGACGAGCAGGTTCGGAACCTTGGCGAGGCTGTGCTCGCGCACCTTGTAGTTGATCTTCTCGTTGCGGACGTCGGTCTCGACGCGAAGACCGGCGGCGCGCAGCGTCTCCGCCACTTCGTCCGCGTAGGGGTCCGCGTCCGACACGATCGTCGCGACCACCGCCTGCACCGGCGCGAGCCAGAGCGGAAAGCGGCCGGCATGGTGCTCGATCAAGATGCCGATAAATCGCTCGAACGTGCCGAGGATCGCGCGGTGGAGCATCAGCGGATGATGCTTGCTCCCGTCTTCTCCGACATAGGTCGCTTCAAGCCGCTCCGGCATCTGGGGATCGAGCTGGAGCGTTCCGCACTGCCAGGTGCGCCCGATCGCGTCCTTCAGGTGGAATTCGAGCTTCGGTCCATAGAACGCGCCCTCACCCGGCAGAATTTCGTAGGCGAGGCCGGTGGCCTTGAGCGCCGTCTCGAGATCCGCTTCCGCCCGATCCCAGCTTTCTTCGGATCCGACCCGCTGCTCCGGCCGCGTCGCGAGCTTCACCTGATAGTCGGCAAAGCCGAGGTCGCGGTAAACGGCGTCGAGAAGCGCGCAGAACGCCACCGTCTCCTCCACCAGCTGGTCGTGCGTGCAGAAGATGTGGGCATCGTCCTGGGTGAACTGGCGCACCCGCATGATGCCGTGCAGCGCGCCGTGCGGCTCGTTGCGGTGGCAGGTGCCGAACTCCGCAAGCCGAAGCGGCAGATCGCGGTAGGAGGTGATGCCCTGCCTGAACACCTGGACGTGCGCGGGGCAGTTCATCGGCTTCAGCGCCATCAGGTCGCCGGTGCCGGAGAGGACGGGCTTGCCTTCCTCCGTCGACGGCACCTCGTCCGGAACCACGAACATGTTCTCGCGGAACTTGCCCCAGTGGCCGGAGGCGACCCAAAGCTTGTTGTCGATGAGCTGGGGCGTCTTGATTTCCCGATAGCCCGCACCGTCGAGGCGGCGGCGCATATAGGCTTCGAGCTGGCGCCAGATGACCCAGCCCTTCGGATGCCAGAAGACCGAGCCGTGCGCTTCCTGCTGAAGGTGGAAGAGGTCCATCTCCTGAGCGATCCGGCGATGGTCCCGCTTGGCCGCCTCTTCGAGCCGCGCCAAATGCGCGTCGAGCTGCTTCCGGTTGAGCCAGCCGGTGCCGTAGATGCGGCTCAGCATCGCGTTCTTCTGGTCGCCGCGCCAATAGGCGCCGGAGACGCGCGTCAGCTTGAACGCCTGCGGATCGAGTTTGCCCGTCGAGGCGAGATGGGGTCCTCGGCAGAGGTCCACCCAGTCGCCCGAGCGGTACATGGTGATCGTCTCGTTGGCAGGCAGCTCCATCACCCACTCGGCCTTGAAGCTCTCGCCCGTCTTCTCGAAGAAGTCGCGTACTTGGTCGCGCGTCCAGACCTCGCGCACCAGCGGTGCGTCCTTGGCGATGACTCGGCGCATCTCCTCCTCGATCGCCGGGAGATCCTCCTCGGTGAACGGCCGCTCCTTTGGCGCGAAATCGTAATAGAAGCCGTCCTCGGTTGCCGGTCCGAACGTGATCTGAGTGCCGGGGAACAGGTTCTGCACCGCTTCGGCGAGCACATGCGCATAATCGTGCCGCACCAGCTCGAGCGCGTCGGCCTCGTCCCGCGCGGTGATCAGCGCAAGCTCTGAATCCTCCTCGAACGGCCGGGCGAGATCGCGCACCTCCCCGTTGACGCGCGCCGCAAGCGCCGCCTTGGCGAGCCCCGGCCCGATCGCCGCGGCGACGTCCGCGGGCGTAGTCCCGGCCTCGACCTCGCGCACCGATCCATCGGGCAGCTTGATCGAAAACATCTCGGACATCGGGTGCGGGCTCCACGGGGATCTTTGAAGGGGATTTGCCATAGATGGGCACTTGGCGCTGTCAAGAAAGGGGAAGGTGCCGAAGCTGTAAAGCGAGCTTGACAAGAGCTGTGGGAGAGTTGTAAAGGATCATTGACAGATTGAATAGGACCCTTGTCAATGTTGAACCGTCAGAACCCGGCGATGCGCCGCTACACCCTTTCCGTGACCTTGTTGATGATCGGCTACGTGCTGGCGCTGTTCGGGGTGAACGCCTTCTTCGAAAATGGGCCCCCGAGCGGCGCTACCGCTTATGCTGCGGCCGTTATACCGGCGCTCCCGATCATCGGCGTTTTCTTCGTGATCGGCCGCCTGCTGGTCGAGCTCAAGGACGAATATCTGCGCATGCTGATGGTCCGCCAGACGCTGATCGCGACCGCATTCATGCTTAGCGTCGCGACGATCTGGGGGTTCGTCGAGAGCTTCGGCCTGCTTCCGCATGCCGAGGCCTATTGGGCCGCAGTGCTCTGGTTCGGCGGCCTCGGTGTGGGGGGCTGCGTCAACGCCTTGATCGAGCGCCGCGGGGCCGAGGCGTGAAGAACCGCCTCAAGGTGCTCCGGGCCGAGCGCAGCTGGAGCCAGGGGGACCTCGCCGAGCGGCTCGAGGTCTCCCGCCAGAGCGTCAACGCGATCGAGACCGGCAAATACGACCCCAGCCTCCCGCTCGCTTTCCGCATCGCGAAGCTGTTCGACCTCCCGGTCGAAGCTATTTTTCTCCAGGATTGAAGGACTGACGCCATGATGACCAGATTGATGTGCCGTGCAGCCATGTTGCTGATGGCGGCCTGCGCCGCCACGACCCTGAACACGGGTCCCGCAACGGCTGCGGCGGCGCCCGCGCCGACCCGCTTCTCCGTCACCGTCGAGGGCAGGGGTGCGGACGTGATCCTGATCCCCGGCCTCACCTCCTCCCGCGCCGTGTGGGATCAGGCGGTGGCGGGCCTCGGCGGCAAATATCGCGTCCACCGGATCCAGATCGCCGGTTTTGCGGGCGAGCCCGCCGGCCCAAATGCGGAAGGCGAGCTGCTTGCCCCGATCGTCGAGCAGCTGAACGCCTATATCGCCGCCCGAAACCTGAAGCGGCCGGCGGTGGTCGGCCACTCGATGGGCGGTCTGCTCGGGCTGATGCTTGCCGCCAAGCACCCGCAAAGCGTTGGGAAGCTGCTCGTCGTCGATGCGCTCCCATTCTACAGCATGCTGATGGGCCCGGGCGTCACCGCTGAAAGTGTGAAGCCGCAGGCGGCGCAGATGCGCGACGCTCTCGCCCGCATGCCGAAGGAGGCGTACGAAGCGCAGCTCGGCCGGACCATGGCGATGCTCGTCAGGAACGATAAGGCGCGCCCGGCGCTGGTGGCGGCCGCGCTCGCCTCGGATCGCGGCGTGGCGAGCCGGGCGGTTTACGAGGACATGATCACCGACATGCGCCCCTCGCTCCCGGCGATCCGCGTC
>NZ_DASVUE010000002.1:0-44921 GCF_036387215.1 Allosphingosinicella sp.
GCGTTCACTGCCTCACCCTCGGGGACAGCCTCATGGCCATCAAGCGGAAGCGCATGGCGTCTCCGGGCCTCACCGACTTCGGCATGAACAACGGGAACGCCTATGCCGAATTGTGGGAGCAGCGGAGGATCTACGTCGATCCCGGCCCCGATGCGGCGGAGGAGGCTGTCCCTGCCGGCACCGGGGCCGAGGAAGGCACGGGTGAGGGACTCCGGGCCCGACAGGGAGCCGCGTTCCCGATCCCGAAGATCATTCACCAGACGTGGAAGGATGCGGACGTTCCCGCGCGCTACCTCGAGTGGCAGGAAAGCTGGCGGGCTTTGAACCCGGGCTATGAGTACCGCCTGTGGTCCGACAACGACCTCGAGGCGCTCGTTCGCGACCGATATCCCGAGCTGCTCGAGCTGTTCCTCTCCTACGCTTCGCACATCTGCCGCGTCGACCTCGGCCGCTACCTCGTCCTGAACTCCTTTGGCGGCGTCTATGCCGATCTCGATTGCGAATGCCTGCGCCCGCTGGACGGCCTCCTGGAGAGCCGGGAGTTCGTGATCGGATGCGAGCCGCAGGAGCATCTCGCACTCGCCAAGGCGGCGGCCAGCGGCCTCTCCCGGATCCTGTGCCCGACCTTCATCGCCTCGATCCCCGGCCATTTGTTCTGGGATCACCTTCTGGGTCGGCTGCAGGAGGCGCGCGACCATGAGGACGTGCTCGATTCCACCGGACCCTTCGTCCTCACCCGCGCCTATGAAAGCTTCGCCTCGCCCTCTTCGCTGAGCGTGCTGCCCCCCAGCGAGCTTTACCCGGTGGACCGGGAAAGATGCGATTCAGGCCAGGTGTTCGACCTTGAATATTGGGAGGCGGCGACGCGCGACGCTTATGCGATCCACTATTGGGACGGCTCCTGGTGGCGGGACGGCAGCGAGCTTGCCAGCGGCATCCAGACAAGCTGTGGGATCAACGTCGTCGGTCCCGCCTCGCCGTCGCCGCAGGGGCCCGGCAGGCCGAGAGTCTCCTGCCTGATGGTGGTCACCGACGAGGATGCCCTCGCCGAGACGTCCCTTTCCGGCTTCCTCGCCCAGACCTACCCCGACAAGGAGCTGGTGCTGATCGACGCCACCGGCTCGGCGCCGGCCTGGATCGATGAGGCCGCCAGGCAGGAGGGAGTCAAAGTCTTGCGCCTTCCGCGGCAGGCGAGGGGGGCACCGGCCTGGACAGATCCGGCCTGGACGGACCTGGCCCTCCGGCAGGCGAGGGGCGATTATCTCTGCATCTGGGATGCCGATGCCCTGCACGATCCCGTCCGGCTGGAGTATCAGCTTGCGGCGCTCGCCGTCGGCGCGGACGCTTCGGTGATCGGGACATCGATCCGTCTCGAACTCGATCGCAGACGCCTGAGCATCGGCGCCTTCGAGCCGTGGCAGACAAGCTTCTTCTGCCGCCGCGCAGTGTTCGCCGGCACTCTGGCCCGGCTGTGTCTCAACTCGGCCTCGCTGGAGGAGATCGTCAACGACCTCTCGGTGGCGGAGATCGATCTTCCGCGCCTTTTCGCCCGCATCGGCTCCTGGGAAGACCGGAAGCTGTCGCCCTTTGCGAGGAACAGCTACAGCGGCACCCGCTATGGTGCTGTGGCACGGGAACTGGCCAAGCGGCTGCCGATCGGCCAACTGCTCGCGCGGGAGGACGGCAGACCTCCGGCGAAGCATCGCTCGTCCTATCGGCGCCAGACAGCGACCGGCTGACACGGTTCAGATCGGGCCGACTATCCCGTGCTGGCGCAGTAGCTGGATGGTGTTGAAAATGTTCTTCGAAGCGCCCTCGAAGCGGATTTTCACGTCTTCGAACGCACAGCCCACATATTCGACGGTCCCGCCAAAATAAACGAGCGTCGATCTGTTGAACGTGCAGTTGATATACCTGACGCCGTCGAACGAAACGGACTCGTCGCCGAATACCCGGTCTTGGACAATGAAGGGTTCGCGTGCCGTACTGCTCAGGGATTCGATGCCGGACGGGATGGCGCGCTCCGACTGGATTTCATATTCCTTCACCGGCAAATCGGCCGAAACACGGGCTAGCGCCTCGTCATAGTCCTCATATATCAGGCTCGCTTCCTGAAACAGCTCGCGGAAGTGAGAGTCCCCCCACGTGTTTCCGCCGTAATTGACGTAGCAATAGAGCTCGGGACAGTCGGACATGGAAATCAGTTGGTCTCTCACCAACGCCTCGATCAGCACCGCATCCTCCATCTTGGTCATGGAGGGATAGCGGGGGATGGCGTCGCGGCGGATCAACATCGATCCTTCCCACCCACGCGCTTTCGATACGCCCATCAGCCGACGCTTCGGCCACCACAGCAGCCAGCGGTCCAGGAAATGCGCCACGGCTTCGGTGCTCGCCAGCGCTTCCACCTGATAGGCGATCCGGCGAGGGTGGTAGAGGTCGTCGTCGTCCCACTGGCAGAGGAGCGAACCCGAGGCCGCGGCCACGCTGGCGTTCCTCAACTCGCCGAGCACCATCCGGGGCGTTTCGATATATTTGATGGACCGGTCGCCGAGGCTCGATACGAGCCGCGAAAGCTCGCTGTCCGGCCTGTCGCAGACGATTATCAGCTCGCGGTTCGGATAGGTCTGCGCGCGGTAGCAATCGATCGCGATGCGGGCGGGGAACGCCTCGCCGCGGCTCACCATGAGGCAGCTTACCAGCGGCGCCGGGCCACCGGCGGAAGCCCCCGCCGCATCGGAGTCTAACGGGATCGGTCTGCTCCTTCACCAGCCATCTCCGGTCAGAAGCAGGAGCAAGGGCTTTGCGTCAAGCATGTGCCCGCTGCTCCTTGTGAGGCGTGCGCGCTAATTGCTTGGCGCAGACGCAAAATTCGGCTAGGGCGAGCCACCGGTCGAAGAGGCTTTTGCTCCGCTTCGCCTGGTTCGGACGTTCCGGTGATGCGCAATTCCTTGTGCTGCATCGGAAGCGACCGGATCTCTCATCGACCGTGCGGAGCTTCCTGTAAGCGCCCTACCAAGCTTTAAGGAATGAACATGGCCTCTCGTCACCTTCTCATCGGCATCTCGACGCTCGCTCTGGCGGCGGGCACTGCAAGCGCTCAGAACAACAACCAGGTCACCACCTCGGGCAGCGGCAGCGTCGGCACGTGCAACAACAGCGGCACCAGCGGGAACATCTGCCGCATCATCCAGGTCGGCAACAACGACAGCGCGACTGTAACGCAGGGCAACGCCATCCCGTCCTCGACCCGCAACACGGGCATCATCACCCAGATCGGCGACAATGACAGCGCCTCGATCACCCAGAACGGCAACGACAATTTCGGCCAGCTTCTGCAGGGCACGTCCACGCAGCGCGCAAGCAACAACAGCTCGACGCTTAGTCAGCAGGGCTTCCTCAACAGCGCCACGGTCAGCCAGAACGGCGACGGGAACGATTCGAGCGTCGCCCAGAACGGCGGGCAGCAGAATCCCAACTCCACGAGCGGCGCCAGCCTCGAAGGTAGCGGCAACATTGTCCGCATCGTCCAGAATACGAGCCAGACTTCGAGCCAGGGGCGCAGCAGCAGCACCGTCAATCAGACCGGGAACAGCAACAGCGTTTCCGTGACCCAGAGCGGCATCACGCAACGAAGCACCGTCGCTCAGGGCGGGGACGTGCAAACCGGCACCATAATTTTTCCATGCGGCCCCGGCACCAACTGCATGGTGCCGGTCTTCACGCCCACATCGGCCAACAGCAACAGCGTCACCATCATGCAGAGCGGCTCGTTCGGCTCCTCGACGGTTACGCAGCAGGCGCCCGGCACCGGCGGCAACACCTCGGTGACGAACAACGTCGCGAACGTTCGCCAGGACAGCGAGAACAGCACCGGCACCGGTTTCGGCGGTGCGTCCAACGTGTCGAACGTCACGCAGCAGAGCAGCGGCAATACGGCCGTGGTCGTGATGACCGGCGGCAATAATGCCGGCGGGTTCGGAACCACCGACGCCAACACGCGGAACGTCAGCCAGATCACCCAGCGGAACAGCACGCAGTCTTCGACGGTCCTGTCGAACAACGTTGCGCGTGCGTTCCTCGGCCGCGGCGATCAGCTCAGCAGCACCATCGCGCAGGACGGCCGCAACAACTTCGCTGAAGTGACGCTTGCCTCCGGCGTCGCGGGGAGCAATTCCAGTGTGCAGGGCGGCCGCTCCACCGGCAACTCGAGCGCCGTCAGCCAAATCGGCCGGGGCAGCGTCGCCGTGGTGGTGACGCAGGCGGGCCGCGGGCAGACCGGACAGGGCATCGGCAACGTCAGCTCGATCAGCCAGACCGCGACCGCGAACTTCGCGGCTCCGACGGGCGGCGTGACGGCGTTCAACAGCTCCAGCGAGACCGGCTTCTTCCCGGGTTCGCGCGGTCTCTACGCGGTGTCCTACCAGCAGGGCCAGTTCGGCAACCTCACCATCAACCAGAGCGACACCAACGCCGGCGGCGGCGGTTCCGGAACTACCTATTCGAACGGCGCGGTCGCACGTGCCCGGGCGCAGGTGTTCCAGGCGGGGCGTCTGATGAGCGTGACCGTCAACCAGACGGGGGACAACTTCGCGGATGTGACGCAGGGGCGTCTCGGCCTGGATGCGAGCGGCACGATCAACCTTGACCAGACCGACGCCGGCGATACGTCGGTGGCGGGCGGCGGGTTCGATCCTCAGGGCAACCCGAACAGCAGCTTCAACCGCCAGTCGAACACCGCGACGATCGTGCAATACGGCACCAGCAACACGATCTTTGCGCAGCAGAACACGCGTGCGGGTTCGGCCACGATCTTCCAGAACGGCGGCTCGACCAACAATGTCGACATGCAGCAGGGCACCGGCAGCACCCAGTTCTTCAACGCGGACTCGCCGAGCACGATCAGTGCATCGCCGAGCACGGGTGCGAACACCCAGAACCTGACTGCGAGCATCACGCAGGGCGGCAGCAACAACGGCATGCGCGTCCGCCAGGACGGCACCAGCCTGGTGGCGACGGTGTCGCAGCTTGGTACGGGCACCGGAGCTCCGATCGCTGCCAATGCGGGCAATGCGCAGGGCGGCACGCAGGCCAACCAGTCGAACGTCGGCAACATCATTCAGGTGATCCAGCAGGGCACGAACAACCAGGCGACTGCACGTCAGACTGCGAATGTCGGCCAGTCGGCAGCCGGTTCGGTTGCAAGCGGCACGGGCAATGCTGCGGCCTCGCCGGGTGCGTTCACGGGCGGCGCCCGCTCTCCGGAGATCAACATCCTCCAGGGCGGCACCGGCCAGCGTGCCTATGCCGAGCAGCGCGGCAAGGGCCAGGTTGCACGGATCGAGCAGAACGGCACGAACAACACGGCCGGTATCCTTCAGGACACGGGTGCGACGAACGCGACGGCCCGGATCACCCAGTCGGGCACGGGCAACTCGTTCTTCGTCGTCCAGACGCAGCCGGGTGAGTTCATCAACGTCAACCAGACGGGCAGCAACAACACGGCGGTGACCCAGAGCGGCGCCACCGGAAGCGGCAGCTTCCAGGGCACCGCAGCCCCGGCCGGCTTCCCGACCTTCTGATCGGCACTACAGCCGAACATTACAGCCCCGGCCGAGCGATCGGCCGGGGCTTTTGTTTGCGCTCAGCCTTGCCCCGGGGCGTGGAGCGGCCGACCCGCACGAGCAGCCGAGTTAATCCGCTATTCAGCCCCGGCCGCCTAGCCGCGGGGCGAAATTCAATGCGCTGGTGAAACGCCGATCGAGGCGTTAGAAGCTCGCGGCAACTCTCGATAGGATCGATCATGTCCCCTAAGGCTTTGTTGTTGGGTATTTCCCTCGCCGCGCTCGCAGCCGGAAGCGCGCATGCGCAGTCGAACACCAACACGTCCCAGTACAATCAGACCGGGACCGGCAACAACGCCACCATCGACAACAATATCGAGGGGAACAGCAACAACTCGGCGACGATCATCCAGAACGGGACGACCAATAACGCCCTCGTGGTCCAGCGGGGCACCTTCAACCGCTCGTTCATGCAGCAAATCGGAACGTCCAACCAGGTCGGACACCGGCAGACCGGAAATTCGAACAGCGCGGACTCGCGCCAGAACGGCGACTTCAACGGCAGCTTCATCACCCAGGTCGGGAACAACAACACCGGCACCGCGATACAGGTCGGCTTCTACAATACGAGCACCGTCCGGCAGGGTTATGCCGTCGATTCCACGGTGCCCAACGGCGAGAACCGCTCGGCCAACAACAATGTCGCTTCCATCGACCAGAGCGGCGCCGGACTGTCCTCTGTAGTGAACCAGCGCGCGGCAAGTGTCGCCGGCCTCGCCGCTTCGGACAACACTGCAAACGTCTTCCAGCGCAGCTCCGGCACATCGAGCACGCTCCAGCAGATCAGCCAGATCACGCAGGAAAGCCGCGGCAATTACGCCGAGCTGTTCCAGTATGAAGGCAGCACCGCGGCGCCCAATTCGAGCACGATCGTTCAGCGCAACAGCAGCGCGCCCGGGACCAATCCCGTCTCGAGCAACGCAGCGAGCGTCGCCCAGCGCGGCGCCGGCAACCAGAGCCAGCTGACCCAGGACGGCTTCCGCAACATTGCCCAGGTGCGCACGCAAGGCGGCGGCACCGCTTCGGCCGACGGCAACCGGAACGTGATCTCGCAGACCGGCAACGATCTTGCCGCGCAATTGACGGTGGGCCGCTCGACCGCCGCGGCGGTCGGCAACAGCGCTACGATCACTCAGACGGGCAATTTCAATTCGGCCGGCATCTTCCAGTACGGCACCCGCGACCAGGCGAGCGTGACGCAGAGCGACGGCCTCAGCGCCGGCACGACCTCGGCGCGGGCCCTTGCCGGGGTTTACCAGAACGCCGCCGGGGATAGCGCCACGGTCCAGCAGGCGGGCGACAATTTCGCGGATATCACGCAGGCGTTCGGATCCGCGAGCAGCGTCTCGGTGCAGCAGCGCGATGCCGGCGACCAGGGCAGCACTCGCGCGTTCAACTCCGCAACGGTTGCGCAATACGGCACGAACAACCGCGTCACGATCGGACAGGATGCTGTCGGCGCTCAGGCGACCGCGTGGCAGAAGGTCGGAAGCGGCAACAATACCGCCGACATCGCCCAGGGCCTCGGCCGCACCAGCCTGCCTTCAACCACCGCCACTCCGGGCTTCGTCGCCGGACCCACCGGCGCCGGCACGATCAACGTCACTGCGAACGTGACGCAGGCGGGCGCCTTCAACGATGCCACCGTTCATCAGGACGGCGTCTCGCTCACCGCGAACGTCGACCAGAACGGCACCGGCACGGCGAACCTCCGCAACATCGTGTTCGTCTCCCAGACCGGAACGGGCAATTTCGCACGCGCTTATCAGGGTCCGGGTGTCGGGGCTTCGGCGGCCGGCGACCCGGCCAGCGGCAATTCCTCGGCCCAGAACGGCGGCGGCGCGGCTGACGAATTCTACTTCGGCGGCGGCGCCCGCTCCGCCGAGCTCCGGATCCTGCAGACCAACAGCGGCAACAGCGCATCGATCGAGCAATATGGCCGCGGCCAGCTTGCCCGCATCGAGCAGTCGGGCGCGAACAACTCGGCCTCGATCGTCCAGCAGGCGGCGGCGACCAACGCAACCGCGATCATCCGCCAGACCGGCAGCGGCAACAGCTACAATGTGACGCAGGTCTCGCCGGGCCAGTATGTGGTCGTCACCCAGACCGGCAACAACAACTCGGCCAACAACGTCGTCACCCGTCCCTGACGCGTCCCGGAGCGCCCCCCGGGCGCTCCGCGCGATCAGGCCGCCGGCGTCTGCTCGAACAGGTCGATGAACCTCGCGGTGTAATTGTAATCGCCGCAATGGATGATGGCCTCGTCGACGCAGACGAAGAGCTCGCGCCTCATCGTCTTCGTCCATCGGTAGCAGAAGGAATAATCCTCGCCGAGCCGGACCCCGTCCGGCGCGACCGGCGCGAAGAAGGACCAGCAGGTCTGGCCCGGCCCGGCGCTGAGATCGAGGCGCGGCTCGACCGCCTTGGCCTTTACCATGGCCATCAGCGCGCCTTTCGAGATGTAGGCGCAGGCCATGCCCACCGCGGCCGCCCGGCAGAAGCCGTCGGTGACCTCGACCGGAGCCTTGTCGTTATCATTCCACGAGAGCTTCACCGTGAAATCGGACGCCTGCGCAATCGCGCGGGGGACGTTACCATGCTGCTGTGCCGCGGAAAGCAGGGTGCTGAGGTTGAGGGTGCGGCGGGTGCAGGCCGCGGCCACCACGTCCTTCCCGGTGCGCAGCATCTTCATCATGATCTCGGGATCGAACGCCATGTCCGAATCGATGAAGATCAGCCCGTCAAGATCGTCCGAATAGACGACCATGTTCGCGAACATGTCCCGGGCGGTCACGATCTCGGCCGAATCGATATTGTGCAGATAGGCATCGATGCCGTGCGACTGCAGCAGCTTGACGAGATTAGCGATCGTGAGCGCGGTCGAGCTCTTCATCGACTGTGAAGTCGTCGGGAGTGCGATCAGAAGTCTGCTGATGGCCGCCATCGTGTCGATCTTGCCTTTCACTGGTTCGCTTTGGCGTCGGCTTAGCCGCCCGGAAAAGCGGTGACTACCGTCAAGTTGGCCGTGCTCCCCCGTGATGACCGCGCCGCTCGCCTCGACTGGACGCGCAGGGCTTTTCCGCCGCTGCCGTGGACTTTTCAGGCGGTTAGCACTAAGTTGCAGCTGTCGTGACCAGTCGATCCGCCTTTGCCCTTGCTGCCGCCGCTGCCCTTTGTGCAGCAAGCGCCGCGCATGGCCAGGCGTCGCGTGCAGTCTCGGTCGAGCAGCTGACGCCGGCCGGCACCTCGAGTCAGCAGCGCGCCGATCGGGTGAACGTCGCTCCGGTCCGCGGCCGGTCGTCCTCCGCTTCGGCTCAGGAGGGCTCGCTGCGCAATGTCGCTCCGGCGGTTGCGCCCGAGGTTCTCGAGGCATGCCGGCGCGCTCAGGCGGGCGATCAGGCGGCGCCGGAGGGTGTCGATTGCATCGCCGCGCTCCAGGTGGCGAGCCAGGCGGCTCCGATCGCAACGGCCGAGGGTTCGCTGCTGGAGATGTTCGGCCAGCCGGGAACTGTCACGACCGCTTCGACTGCGCCTTCCGTCGGTGGCTCTACCGATGCGAACAGCGTGGCGCGGGATCTTTCCAACGGCGATGTCCAGAGCACTGGCGTTGCGGGCATCGTCGCCCGCGATCGGGGCGCCACGCCGCCGCCGAGTTCGCCACGCTAGCGCACTTTCCGCGGACGATTGGTCCTGATGTTCAAGCTGCTCGGAGCAATGACTGCAATGGCATCGCTGATTTCCGGTGAGGGCGCCGATCGCGCGCAAGCTCCTGTGTACCTGGTGGCGGAGCCCTCGGCAGGCGGTGTGCGCGTCCAGGTCCTCGGCAAATCCGATGCGCCCTACGAGGGGGTCTTCTCGCTGGACGTCGAAGCCGGGGGCAATGTGTCGCGGCACCGCGGCTCGGTTACCCTGGGCGGGGGTGAGCACGTCACGCTCTCGACGGTTACCGTCGGTCTCGCACCGGCAGCCGCTTGGCGCGCAACGCTGAGGGTGGAGCCGAAGTCCGGAAGTGCTTACGAGCAGGTACGAACGTCCGAATAGCATCCAGTCTACGGCGGTGGGCGCTCGGCATTAGCGAGGAATGAAGTGGCTTCCGATTTTCGGCGCCTGAACGAGATTGGGTGGAAGGATCGCGCTTTGCTGCTGGAAGCGGCGCGTGGCCTTCTGATCGCCTCGCTTGCAATCCGGCTGCTGCCGTTCCGGGTGCTCGCATCCCGCCTTGCCGGCCCTGCTCCTGCTCATGGCGGCCGTTCAAGCGCGGATTTCGCGGAGATCGGGCGGATCCGCTGGGCGGTCGAGGCGTGCGCCCGGCGGCTTCCGTGGCGGATCGTCTGCTTCCAGAAGGGGCTGGCCGTGCACAGGATGCTTCTGCGCCGCGGCATCGCCTCGACGCTTCATTACGGCGTCGCGCAGAAGCCGGAGCGCGGCCTCAGCGCCCATGTCTGGGTCACGTATCAAGGCGAAGCCGTGATCGGAGGCGAAGAGGCGACCGGCTATACCTGCCTTGCGACATTCCCCGCTCTTGGCCTTCGCTGATCGCGGATGGGCGAGCTAAGTGACCTTCCCATGGCGGGGCAGCCGCTCGCGCCCCGAAGCGACGCGGCGGCCGCTGCTGAGCCCGTTGGAGAGCGCAGCCGGGTGCTGGCGGCCTACCTCAGCGACTTCTTCAGCTATTCCCGTCCCCAGGCGCTCCAGGCGGGCCTGTTCCTGGCGCTGGGCGCGTTTGTGGAAGGTGCCGGGCTCCTGCTGCTCGTTCCGCTGCTCGGAGTCGTGCTTGGCGAGGGCTCCGGCAGCCGATGGGTGGACCAGTTCACCCAGCGGCTGCTCGATCTTGCCGGCGCCGGCTCGCAGCTTGCGAAGCTCGGCCTGGTGCTCGGGCTGTTCGGCTTGATCGTGATCCTGCGCGGTCTCGTCATTCGCGCCCGCGACGTCCTGATGGCGAGGCTGCAGGTGGGTTTCGTCGAGGCGCAGCGGCTGCGGATCATTCAATTGCTCACCGGCAGCCGCTGGGAAGTCACGACGCGGCTCAGGCATGGCAGGATCATGCACGTGCTCGGCGGCGACATCGACGCCTGCGGGGACGGCACCGCCCTTCTCCTTCACGCGACCGTGGCGTTGACCCTGCTCGCAGGTCAGATGCTGCTCATGTTCCTGCTTTCATGGAAGCTGGCGCTGTTCATCCTCGGCCTGCTGGTGGTTGGAGCACTCGCGATGCGGCCGCTCCTCAACCGCGCGAAGCGGCTGGGCCAGTCGCTCACCAACGCTAACCTGTCGCTGGTGAGCGGCACGAACCAGTTCCTCGGCGGGCTCAAGCTGGCGCTCAGCCAGGACCTCCAGCTCGGCTTCCTGAGCAGCTTCCAGACGACCTTGCGGGAAGCGGCCGAGCGGCGGGTCGCCTTCGTCAGGCAGCGGACCGAGGCCCAGCTCCTGATCACTTCGGCCGGAGCGGTCGTCGCGAGCCTGGTGATCCTCGGCGGTGTCGGCTTCTTTGCAGCCGCGCCCGCCACCTTGCTGGCTTTCCTGTTCGTGCTGAGCCGTATGGTGACCCCGCTCGGGCAGATCCAGATGGGCGTGCAGCAGGTTTTCCATACCCTGCCCGCCTATGCCAAGGTGAAGGAACTGCAGGCCGAGCTGGCGGCGGCGCAGGCGGACGGGCGGCCGCCGGCGCAGGATATGGAGCCGCCGTCGGGGCCGATCGTCTTCAGCGGCGTGAGCTTCTGGCACGAAGGCGATGGTGCAGGCGCCGTTCCCGGCGTTCGGGATCTGGATCTCACTCTGGAGGAGGGCGCCTTCATCGGTCTGGTTGGGCCCTCGGGTGCGGGCAAGACGACTTTCTGCGACCTGCTAGTGGGCCTTTATCCGCCGCGGAAGGGAATTGTCAGCATCGGCGGCCGGCCACTGGAAGGTGCCGCGGTTGCGGCATGGCGTGCCTCGCTCAGCTATGTCTCGCAGGATCCGTTCCTCTTCCACGACAGCATCCGGGCAAACTTGCTCTGGGCGCAGCCGGAGGCGACGGAGGAGCAGCTTTGGTCCGCCCTGCACATCGCCGGCGCCGACATGTTCGTGCGCCAGCTGCCCGAAGGGCTCAACACGATCGTCGGGGAGCGCGGCGCGCTCGTCTCCGGCGGGGAGCGCCAGCGCCTGGCGCTTGCCCGAGCGCTGCTGCGCGAGCCGAAGCTGCTCGTGCTGGACGAGGCGACGAACGCGATCGACGTGACAGCCGAGCGCGGCCTGCTGGAGCGGCTTTGCGCGATGCCGGGGCGGCCGACCATCGTGATGGTCGCCCATCGCGATGCTTCGCTGGGACTTTGCGATCATCTGATCGAGCTGCGCGACGGCCACCTGGTCGGAGGACGTTGAGGTGGCGGTGAGCGAGCATTCCGCGAAGGCCGATGCCGCGCACTCGGCAAACCTATACAGCGTGTTCGGGCTTCGTGTCCGCTCCGAGATCGCCCTCGGGGAGCTTGCGGCGGCGGAAGCGGGGGCCGGGGATGTCGTCATCCGCATCGGCTCGCTGCCGCCGATCGAAGGAGAGCGGGTCAACAGCATTGCAGTGACCGCCGAGGGGGCGATCCTCAACATCCCCAAAGCGGGCCGATATCTGATCCGGGACGGCCGTGAGATCATCGTGGATCCCGATCCCGAAGGCTCCGAGCGGCATCTGCGGCTGTTCCTGCTCGGATCCGCCTTCGGCGCGATCCTCCACCAGCGGCACCTGCTTCCGCTCCACGCCAATTCGATCGAGATCGGCGGTCGTGCAGTGGCTTTCATGGGCCATTCGGGGGCCGGCAAGTCGACGATGGCCGCCTGGTTTCACGACCGCGGGTTCAACGTGCTTGCCGACGACGTCTGCGTCGTCACCTTTGGAGAAGACGGAGCGCCGGTCGCGCAGCCGGGCATTCCGCGGCTGCGCATGTGGAGGGATGCCTTGGAGGCGAGCGGGCGCTCCGCCGAAGCGCACGAGCTCTCGTTCGACGACGCCGACAAGTATAATGTGCCGACCCGCGACGGAGGAGCAACGGGCGCGATCGCCCTCGGCGCGATCTACTTGCTGAGGAAGAGCGAGGAGGAGGCCCCGGCGGGAGATTTCATCCAGCGCCTAAGCGGGATCGAGGCGATCGACGCCCTGGTCGCCAACACCTATCGCGGCGCCTACGTGCCGATGATGGGCACCAGCCGCGAGCATCTCGCAAGCTGCGTCGCTCTTGCCCGAGCGGTTCCCGTGTTCGCCGTTCAGAGGGTCTGGGGGAAGGACCATCTGGATCGCCAGTTCGAGGCGATCCAGGAGCATGTCGCCTCGCTCCTGGCGGCGTAAGCCGGGCTCAAGCCTGGACTTCGACGAGACCATCCGAGCGGAGATCCGACAGGAGGCGGGTCACCTCGGCCCGGCAGACGTCCGGCTCGACCTCATATTCCTCTTCCAGTGCCGAGCAGATCTCGCCGAGGGATTTGGGGCTGTCCAGCAGCCGCCAGACCCGCGAGCCGACGGCGTTGAGGCCGTAGCATTGGCCCTTGTCCACATCGAGCGCGACAATCTCCTCGTCCACGTCCGATTCCAGAAGCTCTCCGACCTTCCTGAACACCGTTTCCCGGCTGAACTCGCTCGCCATGCGCCTTTACCTGATCCTGCTGTGAGGTGCCGTGTGACCGGCGCCACCGCCTAGGGGCCGAGGCCGAAAAAGGGAAGCGCAATCAGCGGCTGGGGAAGCGCCTTTGCCGCCGGAATCCTTGATCGGGCGCGCATATGCTGCTTTGGCCGCGAGCTTGGCGAAGGGCCCCGGAGAGGAAGATGGGTTTGCAGACGAGTGGCCGGACACGGCGGGCGGAGCGGGCGCTCCAGCGGCAGCTCGACTATCAGCGGCGCAAGTCGGCGCAGGTGAAGGGGCACGAGCAGCAGCTCATCGCATCCATGATGGCGCACTCGAATGCCGTTCGCGGGAAGCTCGAAGCGGTCAAGCCGATCGCGCCCGACGCGCGGGTCCTCGAGGTGGGGTGCGGCGCGCACGGGCTCATCTTCTACTTCGGGACCGAGAACGGCGTCGGAGTGGATCCGCTGGCCGATCATTATGCGGAGCTGTTCCCCGCCTGGCAGTCGCGCGCGCGCACGATCGCCGCGCCGGGCGAGCATCTACCGTTCAAGGATGCGTCCTTCGACGTGGTGCTGTGCGACAATGTCGTCGATCATGCGGAGGGGCCGCGGCAGATCGTCGAGGAGCTGGCGAGGGTGCTTGCCCCGGGCGGCCTGCTTTATTTCGAGGTGAACGTCCACCATCCCTTCTACCATGTGGCTGCGACCACCCATGCCGCCTGGCGCGCGCTCGGCATCCCGTTCGAGATCACGCCCTTTGCCGATCACACGGTGCACTTCACGCTCGATGCCGCGCGCCGGCTATTCGACGGGCTCCCCTTCCGGATCGTCAGCGAGAGCGACAACATCGCGGAGGTGAAGGATCAGTATGACCGGAGCCGGACCAGGCATGCCGGCGACCGGCTGAAGCGTTTCTTCTTCAAGAACGCGCAATATCGGGTGATCGCGGTCCGCGAGGGCTGATCCCCGAGGCGAGGGGGTTGCGGCGGCCGCCGGCAGCCATCACTTTCCTGCCTAATTCGGCCGCTATTGGCGAGATGGATGCTGCGGGCTCCGTACGCCCGCCCGCTATGGGATTGACGATGAGTTTATTGAGGAAGCTATCGCGGGCGCTGGTGGCGGGGGGCAAGGACGGCGCCCGCGGCAAGGAGGGCTGCCGCGCCTATGCGATCGGCGACATCCATGGCCGGCTGGACCTCCTCAACCTGCTGCTGCAGCGGATCGAGGAGGACATCGCCGCCCGTCCGCGCGCCAGGACGTTCATCATCTTTCTCGGCGATTTCATCGATCGCGGCCCGGATTCGGCTGGAGTGATCGAGCGGCTGCGCACCTACAAGCCGAGCTTCGCCACCGTCGTCTTCCTCAGCGGCAACCATGAGGAAGTGCTTCTCAAGATCCTGGCGGGGGAGCGGGGGATCTTCCCGAGCTGGCTGAAGTTCGGGGGAGCGGAATGCGCGGAGAGCTACGGAATGGACGTGGCGGCGCTGCGCCGGCTCGACGAGCCTTCGGCGCTCCAGCTCGTCAAGGCCAAGGTGCCCCGTGCGCACCGCGAATTCCTCGAAAATTGCGCCGACACCTTCCGGTTCGGCGATTATCTGTTCGTCCACGCCGGCATCCGGCCGGGCATCGCGATCGAGGAGCAGGACCGTTCGGACCTGCGATGGATCCGCGACCCCTTCCTCAGCGATGCAAAGGATCATGGCTTCGTCGTCGTTCACGGCCACACGATTGTTGAACGTGTCGAGGAGCGCCCGAACCGCATCGCCATCGACACCGGCGCCTATCATAGCGGCATCCTCACCTGCCTTGTCGTGGAAGGAGCGGAGCGGCGCTATCTCACCAGCGAAGCGCCCGATAGGGCCGGGCAGCGCAGCGGCGAGCCCCTGAGGTCGGTCGGCTGAGCGGCTTTAGCCCTTTAAGCGTGTGATATTGCTGGAAAACCGCACTCGTTTTCAGCTACTGCTCGCATTCTTGTTCAGGACGGGGTAAGGGGCATTGCGCAATGGGGCGGCGCGGCCGGTCAAGAGGCCAGACCCCACGCATTATTCGGAGCTTATGATGACCAGTTTCCATCCCCAAGGTGCGCCCTCGGCGCGTGCGGGCTTTGATTTGGTACGTGCGGCGTTGTTCGTGCTCGCTCTCGTGGCGCTCGCGGCACTGGCCGGCTGCGCGAACACACGCGGCGGCTCCATCCCTTATGAAGTGCAGAATTTCGGTGTTCCGGATCGTCCGTCGGCCGCAGCGCTCGAGGAAGATTACCGCATCGCGCCGCTCGATACGCTGAAGATCGCGGTCTTCCAGGTTCCAGACCTTTCCGGCGAGTTCGAGGTCGACCTCACCGGCAACGTTGCGCTGCCGCTGCTCGGCACCGTCAAGGCGATCGACAAGACGCCAGGGACGCTGCAGGCGGAACTGGCCAGCAGGCTCGGCGAGAAGTATCTCCAGTCGCCGCAGGTGAGCGTCGGCGTGAAGTCCTCGACCACCCGCAACGTCACCCTTGACGGGGCGGTTAAGTATCCCGGCATGTATCCGATCGAGAGGCCGGTGAGCCTTGTCCAGGCGATCGCGCTTGCCAAAGGAACCAACGAAGAGGCGAACCCCCGCCGCGTTGCGGTGTTCAGGACGATCGGCGGCCAGCGCATGGCGGCGGCATTCGATCTTACCAGCATTCGCCGCGGCGAAGCCGAAGATCCGAAGATCTACAGCGGCGACATCATCATCGTCGATGGCTCAAGGATCAAGCAGACCCAGCGCGAGATCCTGTCCGCGCTCCCGATCATCGGCATGTTCAATCCTTACGGCCTGATTACGCGCTAACCGGCGTCAAGAACTAGAAAGCTCGTCCGACACATGACCAAGAACGACATCCAGCCGGTCGGGGGTACGCCTGTGTGGCCCGTGGCAGTTCCCGACAACTCGGGAGCGCTGCCGGCCGCATGGGGGCAGCAATCCTATGGCTCCGGTCTCGGCCTGGATCTCAACCTCGCGACCATCTGGCGCGTGGTCTCGGAATGGCGCTGGCTCATCCTCGGCATGGTGGTCACTGCGGTGGCGGGCGCGATCATCGTCACGCTCCTGACGACCCCTCTCTATCGGGCAACAGCGACCCTGGAGCTCAATCCGCCGCAGGTGGAGGTGATGGAGGATGAATCGGAATCGCGCTTCCGCGGCGCCGGCGACGAATATACCTTCCTATCCACCCAATACGGCCTCTTGAAGAGCAGGAATCTCGCTGAGCGCGTGGCGCAGGAGCTGAACCTTGCCTCCAACGGCGATGTGGTCGCTCAGCAAGGTGACCGTGCCGCCCGGCAGAAGGCCGCCGCAAACGTACTGGTCAGCAACTTCCTGGTTCAGCCGGTGCCCGAAAGCCGGCTTGTCCAGATCAGCTATTCCTCGCCGTCGCCCGTTCTTGCGGCTCGAGTGACGAACAGTTTTGCCGATAATTTCATCAACTCGAACCTGGAGCGGCGTTACGAATCGTCCTCCTATGCGCGCGACTTCCTCCAGCGGCAGATCGGCAAGGTTAAGGTCGAGTTGGAGCGCTCGGAGCGGCAGCTGGTCGCCTACGCACAGCGCCAGGGCATCATCAACACCGCTTCGGGCGGCCAGGAAAAGGGCGGCGGAAGCGATACCAATTCCCTTCAGGGCGCTTCGCTGGTCGCCTTGAATTCGGAGCTTGCGGCGGCGCAGACGCGCCGTATCGCCGCCGAGCAGAAGTTCCGCCAGGGCCGCGCCCTCGGCTCAGCCGAGGGCTCCACCGGCACTCTCCAGATGCGCCAGCAGCTAGCGGGCCTCCAGGCCGAGTATGAGGAGAAGCTCACCTCCTTCAAACCCGATTATCCGGACATGGTGAAGCTTCGGTCAAGGATCGAGGCCATTCAGCAGGGGATCCGCAGGGAGGCGGGCACCGTCGGCGGTGCTCGCATCGGGGCTCTTCAGGCGGAATATCAGGCCGCGCTTGCCGAGGAGAAGTCGATCCAGGGCAAGGTCAACCAGCTCAAGGGCGCGGTGCTGAATCTTCGTAACCGTTCCATCGAATACAACATCCTGCAGCGCGATGTGGATGCGAACCGCACGATGTATGAAGGGCTGCTGGAGCGCTACAAGAAGATCGGCATCGCCGGCGGCATCGGCACCAACCTGGTCTCCGTCGTCGACCGCGCCGACGTGCCTGGTGGCCCGTACAAGCCGAACCTGATCCTGAACCTGCTTGCGGGTCTGGGGCTCGGCCTCATTCTCGGCGTCGCCTCGGCGCTTGCGCTCGAGTTCATCAACGACACCGTCAAGAACCCGGACGACGTGCGCGACAAGCTCCGCCTTGCCTCGCTGGGCGTCATCCCGAAGAAGAAGGGCCAGGGTTCGCTTGCGGAGGAGCTGGAGGACCAGACGTCCGCCGTGTCCGAAGCTTATTATTCGCTCCGGACGTCGCTCCAATTCTCCACGGAGCACGGAGCGCCCAAGAGCCTGCTGGTCACCAGCACGCGCGCCGCGGAGGGCAAGTCGAGCACCACGCTGGCACTCGCTCAAAACTTCGCCCGGCTCGGCAATTCGGTGCTGCTGATCGACGGCGATCTTCGTAAGCCCGCCTTCGTGACGGCTGCGGAGGAAGGCACTGGCCTGTCGACGCTGCTCACCAACACCGACGCACTGCGCAAGCACGTGCTCAAGACCAACCACGACAATCTGTCGCTCGTGCCCTGCGGCCAGCTGCCGCCGAATCCGGCCGAGCTGCTTGCGTCATCGAGGCTGAGGGCGCTCATTGCAGAGGCGGTAAGCGAGTTCGACATGGTGATCGTGGACGGGCCGCCGGTGCTCGGCCTTGCGGACGCGCCTTTGCTCGGCGCCGCGTGCGAAGGCACGCTGATGGTGATCGAGAGCGGCAAGACCCGGACCAGGGCTGCCGTGGACGCGATCAACCGCCTGAAGGCGGCCGGCAGCCATGTGCTCGGCGCCGTTCTCACCAAGTACCGGCACCAGGGCGGCGGCTACGGCTACGGCTACAGCTACGAGCCCTACCGTTATGGCGGCGTCAGCAGCCGCGAGCGTGAAATCCAGCTCATCACCACTCGTGAAGACGCCTAAGAGGGGGAGTGCCTCCCGTGGGGGGGGCTGGTGGCTGCTGCTTGTCCTCGCCGCGGCGGGGGTGGCGCTGCTCGGCTGGCTGGTGGTGAAGACCTCGGCCGCCAGCGCGCTTGCCGCCGACAGCCCCTATGTCGCCGCCAGGATAGTGCCGGATGATCCGCGGGTCGCTTTCGGCATCGCAATGACCGAGTTCATGACCCGCGGCGGCCGGGTCACCGATCGCAGCAAGGAGCGCGCACGTCGCGCCTCCATCGAAGCGCCGCTTGCGGAGGAGCCGTTCCTCCTCGCGGCCGTTGACGCGCTTACGAAGAATGACCGCCCCCGAGCCGAGCGGCTGTTGATCGCGGCCCGGCTGCGTGATCCCCGGACGGACCTCACGCGGCTGCTGCTCCTCGACACTTATCTCAGGCGAAACAGGATCACCGAAGCCACCGGGGAAATCACCGCCTTGTCCGGAGTGGCGCCTGAGGCCGGAGGATTGCTGATCGGCGAGCTTGCCCGTCTGGCTCAAAGCCCGGAGACGAGGGGCCCGCTCGAGCAGGCGCTGAAGAAGAACCCGGCCTTCCGGGACCGCCTGCTCGCGCACCTCGCCGACAACAATGCGGATCCCGACCTGATCTTGCGCATCGCCCGCAACGTCCCGGCCGCGGGGGGCGCGTCCGGGCCGCAGCCGTGGCAGGGCCGGCTCGTTGTTTCGATGGCTGACCAGGGACAGATCCAGCGCGCCTATGAGCTGTGGCGGAACTTCTATGCTCCAAAGGCTCCCGCGAAGAAGGTCGGAGTCTATGACGGCGGCTTCCAGGGTTTGCCGGGCAGCGGCCCCTTCAGCTGGACGTTTCCCGCATCGCCCGCCGGGATTGCGGAGCGGACGCCGTCGCGAACCCTTCAAGTCGATTATTACGGGCGGGACAATGCCGAGCTCGCCAACCAGCTGCTGATGCTTCCTCCCGGCGCCCACCGGCTCTCGATCCGCGCGGAGGGGGATGCCGAAGGCGAGGGGAGCAAGCTCAGCTGGATAGTCGAATGCCAGCCGTCGAAGGCGCGGCTTGCCGATCTCGTGCTTCGGAAGCTGACCTACGCCCCGCGCGCGATGAGCGTGAATTTCACCGTTCCGTCCAGCGGGTGCTCGGCTCAATGGCTTCGGCTGATCGGCACGGCCGGCGAATTCCCCAAGGGACAGGCCGCGACGATCAGCGCCATTCAAGTTTCAGCGGCGGGATGATCCTGTGACCCACTATCTCAGGCTTTCGATCGTCCCCGCCTACCTCTTCCTGTGCCTGATCCTCGGCGGCGCGAGCGCTGCGGGATATTGGGCGAACATGGTGCTGCAGCTGCTTGCGCTTCCACTGATCGCCTGGGCGGTGATCGTGCGGCGGGGGACGCCGATGCCGCCCGCGGCGCGGCAGCTTGTGGTGGGGCTCTTCCTGCTTCTCCTCTTGATCGTGGCGCAGCTGATCCCGCTGCCGCCCAGCGTCTGGACCAGTCTTCCCGGCCGTGAACCGGTCGTCGAAGGGTACCGCCTGCTCGGACTGCCGCTTCCCTGGCGCCCCATCTCGCTTGCGCCCTACGCCACGCTGGCTTCCGGGCTCTGGCTGCTGCCTGCGGTGGCGGCGCTGCTCGGTATCATCCGCGTGGGCGCGTTCCGGACGGCCTGGATGGCATGGGTGGTGGCGCTCGTCGCCACCGTATCGGTCATGATCGGAGCGCTTCAGATCGTAGGAGGCAATGACTCCCCCTGGTATTTCTACAGCAATACCAATCGGGGATCGACCACGGGCTTCTTCGCCAACGCGAACCACATGGCTACGCTGCTCGTCGCGGCCATCCCGTTCCTCGCGAGCCTCTATCTGGGGGGGCGAGGCCGCGGCAAGTCCTCGCGCCGCTCATCCGGCATGTTCGTGATCCTGGCGGGCGCGCTGGCGGTGATCCTGGTCGGCGTGATCATCAACGGGTCGCTCGCGGGCATCGGGCTTGCAATCCCGACCGCCTTTGCCAGCTTCCTCATGATCTGGTCGCGGAAGCGGAAGCTGCCGCGATGGGCCTGGGCGGGCGTCGCACTGATGCTGGCCGGTGCGGCGGTTCTCATCTACAACGTGCCTTTCTCAAGCAACAATCTGACGGGCGAGGGGCGTGGCGCATCGGATTCGCGCTTTTATTCCTTCTCCTTGAGCAGCGAGGCGGCGGCCGATCAGTTCCCCGTCGGCTCCGGCCTCGGAACGTTCGCCCGCATCTTCCAGATGTACGAGGACCCCACCAATGTGGACCTCTATTATATGAACCACGTACACGGCGACTATCTGGAGGTGGCGCTTGAGACGGGGGCTCCGGGCGTGCTTCTGATCCTCCTCTTCCTGCTGTGGTGGGCGCGGCGTGCAGTGGACATCTGGCGCGGCGACGAGCCGGATTATTATGCGCGGGCAGCGACGATCGCTTCGGCGGCCATCCTCGTCCACAGCGTCGTCGACTATCCGCTTCGAACCGTGGCGATCGGCGCCCTCTTCGCGGTCTGCTGCGCATTGATGGCGGAGCCGCGCGCGCGGGAGCGCTCGAGGCGGAAGCAGAACGAGGATGACGGCCCACGCCACCTCTCGGCCTGAGCGCTTATTCTATGAAGCGCTATCCAGAGCGTCCCGTACCGCATCCAGATAGCGGGTGATGACGATCTGCTCGTCGAAGCGCGTCTCCGCCTTGCGCCGCGAGGCTGCGCCCATGGAGCGAAGCTGCTCCTCGCTGAGTTCGATCATCCGCAGCATTGCATCGGCAAGCGACTGAATGCTCTTTGGCTCGCAGAGGAACCCGTTCACACCCTCATCCAGCACGTCGCGGCAGCCCGGCACGTCCGTCGTGATCAGCGGCTTTCCCATCGCCGCCGCCTCAAGCAGCGATCGGGGAGTGCCCTCTGGATAGAAGGTGGGCAGCACCATCGCATCGGCCTCGCCGAGCGCTGGACGAACATCGTCGAGAGCTCCGAGATAGGTGATCGCACCCGCCGCCTCCCAGCGCCGCATCTCCTCCTCGCTGACCGAGTCCCGGTGGCCCGGCTCCAGAATGCCGGCAATGCGGAACTGCGCGTGCGGATGGCGGGCGCGGACGAGGGCGGCTGCCGCGGCAAATTCGGCGATTCCCTTGCTTTTCAGCAGCCGGGACACGAGCAGGAACACGAAGGGATCTTCCGCCTTTCGCGTCTTCTCCACAGGCCGGAAGCGCGCAAGATCCACTCCGGAGCCGGGCAGGAGCTGCGTCTGCCGCTCGCGGACCAGCCCAGCCTCCAGGAAGAGGCTGCAATCGTCCGGGTTCTGGAAGAAGACGGTTCGGGAGCGCCGAAGGGCCGCGCGGTAAAGCATCCGAACGAAGCGCTGGAACAGCCCGTGCTTCAGGAATGAGATTCCGAGCCCGGCGATGTTGTTGATCACAGGGATCTTCAACGAATGCGCGGCAAGCGATCCGTAGACGTTCGGTTTGATCGTATAGCCGAGGAAGGCCGACGGCCGCTCCTTTCGCAATATCCGGCGGTAATCGAGCAGGAGCTTGGCATCTTCGAGCGGAGACGTGCCTCTGGCGCTCATCCGGACGGGCACGAAGCGGCAGCCGAGCTCGGTCAGCCGTGCCGAATGCGGATCCTCCGGCGCGATCGCGACGACATCGAACCCGGCGGCGACCAGCGCCCGCACGAGGCCGCTCCTGAAATTGTAGATGTTCCAGGAGGAGTTGATTGCGATGGCGATCGTCTTGCTTTTCATGTGCAATCTTTGCAGGGAGATGTTGAAGGCGGTCGCGCGCGGGGGCTGCGGCACGCTGGACGGGCGCTGTGCCACGTCATATTCTGATCATCAAACCTTGTCGTCGCTCCCGGGGGAGCGGGCAGAGCAGTTCGGCGGCGAGCCGCCTGGAGGATTCGTGTTTCCGTACTGGCTCCTTTTCTCCATGTGCGCTGCCGGAGCGATGACGACGCGCAAGGCGGACAACCGGTCCATTCCGCCGCTGTTGCTGGCCGTGGCCTTGTTCACAACGATATTCATCGGCTTCCGCTATCAGGTGGGCGGCGACTGGATCAATTATCTCCGCATTTTCAACCTTCTTGAATATGCGAACCTGGGGCGCGTCGTCACCTTCGCTGATCCCGCATATGCAATGCTGAACAAGATCGCTCACATGCTCGGGGTGGAGGTCTGGTTCGTAAACCTCGTCTGTGCGGCAATCTTCACCTGGGGCCTCACCGTTTTCTGCGCCCGCCAGCCCAATCCATGGCTCGGGTTCGTCGTTGCGGTACCTTACCTCGTGATCGTGGTGGGGATGGGCTATACGCGCCAGGCAGCCGCGATTGGGTTCATCCTCATTGGCCTGGCTCAGCTCGAGCGGCATTCAATCTTCCGATTTGCGGTCTACGCCATCATCGCCGCAGCCTTTCACAAGAGCGCGATCGCAGCGATCCCGCTGGTGGCGCTCGGCTCCGCGCGCGGCAAGGTGATGCACGCGGCGCTGATGGCCGTCCTCGGCATCATGATCTTCTACGTTTTCGTGGAGCGCGGCATGGCTGGCTTCACCGCCTCTTATGTGAACCAGCAATATGATGCTCAGGGTGCGGCCGTCCGGGTGCTGATGAACATCATCCCCGCGACCATCTTCCTTCTTTTCATGAAGCGTTTCGATATCACCCCCGCCCAGCGGGTGCTGTGGCGAAACTTTTCCATCGGCGCCTACTTCACCCTCGCCCTGCTCTTCCTCGTCGCCTCCAGCACCATCGCCGACCGCCTGGCGCTGTATCTGATCCCGCTGCAGGTGTTCGTCTTCTCCCGCTTGCCTTATGCATTTCCCCGCAATGGCAAGCCGGATCCGCTGCTGGTGGTCGCCGTCGTAGCCTATTCGGCCCTCGTCCAGTTCGTTTGGTTGACGCAGGCCCAGCACGCCGACGCGTGGCTGCCATATCGATTCTACCCGCTCCTGAGCTGAGAGCGCGTGTCGGCGGTCTGGATTTGACTTTCGACCGGCTTCATAGCAGTGCCGCTGGCGTTCGCCGGTCCGGCGAAATATTGCTATCCTGCGGAAACGATTTCGAACTTGCCATGGCGAACGTGCTTTACCTGACGCAGGACGGGATCACCGACCACATCGGCCAGGCGCAGATCGCGCCCTACATCCTCGGCCTTGCCCGGATGGGCCACAAGATCCACGTGATCAGCGCCGAGAAGCCGGGGCGCCGCGTCCTTGACGCAAAATACCAGCGGCTGTTCGATGAAGCGGGCGTGAAGTGGACCACCGTACCCTACGCCAACAAGCCACCCCTCGTCTCCTCTGCCGTGATGCTCTGGCGCATGTACCAGAAGGCGGCCGCGGTGATGGCCGCCGAAGGCCAAGACGTCATCCACTGCCGCGCCTATCTTCCACTCGAACTCGCCGTTCGGCTGAAGAAGAGGTTCGGAGCGAAGCTTCTGGTCGATTTCCGCGATTTCTGGGCTGACGTCGGCATCGAGAAGAAGCCCTTCAAGTTCGTCTACCGCCACCTCAAGAAGCGGGAACCGGACTATATCAACTCCGGCGATCATATCGTGACGCTGACGGAGCGGGCGGCCCAGATTTTGAGGCGCTGGTATCCTCAGGCCGTTGGCGGCGCTCCTGAAAACTATACCGTCATTCCCTGCTGCGCCGATTTCCAGCATTTCGACCGGAGACATGTGGACGAAAGCAGCGTCGAGCGGCACCGCCGCGAGCTGGGCCTGGGCGAGGGGAAGGTCCTGCTCTACCTGGGCAGCATCGCGCACGATTATCTGCTTCCCGAGATGATGCAGCTGTTCAAGGCTTTGCTCGCGCTTCGGCCCGACTCCAAGTTCCTGTTCGTCTCCAATTACGGGCTGGACCTCGTCGAGCGCGAAGCAGCCGCCGCGGGAGTGCCGATGGACTCCATCCGATTCACCACCGTCGATCGGGCGCAGGTGCCGGAATATCTGGCGCTCGCGGATCTGTCGGTAGTCTTCATCCGCGCGACTGAGTCCAAGGCGGGGTGCTCGCCCACAAAGCTTGCAGAGCTGTTCGCGATGAACGTGCCCGTCATCGCCAATGCCGGCGTCGGCGACATGGATTCGATCGTGGATTATGAGCGAAACGGATCCGTGATCGTCGATGCTTTCGATCAGGCGACGCTTACCAACGCGCTTGAGCGCGTTCTCTCCCTCGATCCGGCCCGCCGCGACGATATCAGGCCGAACAGCGTCCAATTCACGCTTGAGGAAGGAGTGCGGCGCTACGCCTCCATCTACGAAAAGCTCGACACCCCAGCTTATTCGAAGGCTGCCTGAGCAAGGGCATGAGGATCCTCGCCGCTATCGTGACCTATAACAGGTCGAAGCTGCTCGAGCGCTGCGTCGACCATGTGCTCGCGCAGACCAGGAAGCCGGACGGTCTCATCGTCATCAACAATAGCAGCACCGACGACACGGAGGCCATGCTTCGGCGGAAGGGCGTCGATTTCATCACCCAGCCTAATCTCGGTGGGGCCGGCGGCTTCAATCGTGCGATCGCCTATACGGTCGAGCAAGGCTATGATGCCGTATGGCTGATGGATGATGACGGTTTCCCGGGCAGTGACGCACTTGGGCATCTTGCGGACGCTCTGGGCCAGGGTGTTGCCTGCGTGTCCTCGGTCGTGCTGCGCGAGAACGATCCGGGCAATCTCGTCTTCCCGCTGCCGGTGCTCGACGGGGAGGGGTTTCCGGCGATCTTTGCATGGCCACGCAAAATCGGTTCGTTGGCGGCGCTTCGGCGCCGTTCGTCCGGAGGGCTCTATCCGTTCGCGCACTTGTTCAACGGCGTTCTCGTCTCGGTCGAGGCGATCCGCGCGATCGGCAATGTCGAGACCGGCTACTTCATCGCCGGAGACGAGCTCGATTACATGATGCGGCTTCGCCAATGGGGTGAAGTCCTCTCTCATGTCGAGGCGCACCATTTCCATCCTGATGTAGCGGGCCGGCCGTTCAGCGACATCAAGACCTATTTCTTCATAAAGAATACGATCATCGTCAATCGCCTCTACTATAATCGAGCATCGCTCCGTAACGTTCTGGCGGTTGGGGCCGGCCTCGGCCGCGTCGCACTGCGAAACGGCTTCGCCGAAGTGGCCTCCTATTTGTTCGGCCGCCGGAATGCAGCCCTTCGACGGGCGATCAGCCGTGGGCTCCAGGGCCGGATCGGAAACGACTTCAACGCCTGAAGGCAGATAAACACCCATGTACGACTGGCTTATCGTCGGCGCCGGCTATGCCGGCTCCACCCTCGCGGAGCGCCTCGCCAGCCAGCGGGGCGAGCGCGTGCTGCTGATCGACCGTCGCGACCATATCGGGGGCAATGCCTACGATCATCCGGACGAGGCGGGGATCCTGATCCACAAATACGGCCCGCACATCTTCCACACGAACAGCGAGCGCATCTTCCAGCATCTCTCCCAGTTCACGGAGTGGCGGCCGTACGAGCACCGGGTGCTTGCGAAGGTGGACGGGAAGCTGGTGCCGATCCCGATCAACCTCGACACGGTGAACACGCTCTACGGACTCGACCTCACCTCCGAGGAGCTGGTCGAGTGGTTCGCCCAGCGGGCGGAGCCGGTCGAGGAAGTGAGGACCAGCGAGGACGTGGTGATCTCCGCCGTCGGCCGGGAGCTCTACGAGAAGTTCTTCCGCGGCTATACCCGCAAGCAATGGGGGCTCGATCCGAGCGAGCTCGACAAGTCGGTGACGGCGCGCGTGCCCACCCGCACCAACCGCGACGACCGCTATTTCGGCGACACGTTCCAGGCGATGCCGAAGGACGGATATACGCGGATGTTCGAACGGATGCTCGATCACCCCAATATCGAGATAAGGACCGGCACCGAATATGCGGACGTGAAGGACGCGGTTCCGCACCGGCGCCTGATCTTCACCGGGCCGATCGACGACTATTTCGGCTTCCGCTTCGGCAAGCTTCCCTATCGCTCGCTGAAATTCCGGCACGAGACGCTGGACCAGGAGTGGCTGCAGCCGGTGGCGGTGGTCAATTACCCGCAGACCGAGGATTACACCCGGGTGACGGAATATAAGCACCTCACCGGGCAGGAGCATCCGAAGACGGCCGTCACCTACGAATATCCGTCCGCGGAGGGCGACCCCTATTATCCGATCCCGCGCCCGGAAAATGCCGAGCTGTTCAAGAAGTACGAGGCGCTGGCGGACGCGCAGGACGAGGTCTGGTTCGTCGGCCGCCTCGCGACCTATCGTTATTACAATATGGACCAGATCGTCGGACAGGCGCTGGCGACGTTCGACCGGATCCAGGAGCGCCTGCCGCTGGCCGCGTGAAGGCTTCCGAAGCGCTGCTACCCAGGCCAAATGAGCACATCATGCCGATCGCCATCATCAACCCTTCCTCAGGCCTCGAGCTCAAGCCTTCCGGCGACGGATGGCTGCGCGACGAGAAGGGCGGCGGCTATCCGGTCGTGAACGGCATTCCGCGCGTCTGCGAGCCCATCAATTATACGGAGAATTTCGGCAAGCAGTGGAACGCCTTCCGGGCGACGCAGATGGACCGGCCCGAGCACGGATTAAAGCTCAGCGAGCGGCGCTTCTTCCAGGCGACGGGTTGGACCCCTGAGGAGATGGCGGGACAGGATGTGCTGGAGGTCGGCTCCGGGGCTGGCCGTTTCAGCAGGGTGGTGCTCCAGCGGACGAAAGCGAACCTCTGGTCCATCGACTATTCGACCGCCGTTGAAGCCAACCTGGCAAACAATGGCGAGATCAGCGGCGACCGCTTTCATCTATTTCAGGCAAGCGTCTACGAAATGCCCTTCCCGGCTAGTTCGTTCGACAAGGTCTTCTGCATGGGCGTGCTCCAACACACGCCTGATTTTGAAGCCTCCGTCCGGGCCTTGATCCGGAAGGCGAAACCCGGCGGCGAGATCGTCGTCGATTTCTATCCGATCAAGGGCTGGTGGACGAAGATCCACGCCAAATATCTGCTTCGCCCGATCACCCGGCGCATGCCGCACGACCGGCTGCTCCGTCTCATCGAAAAGAATGCCGACAGGCTGATCGCGGCCAGCCTTTTCCTCGACAAGGTGGGGCTGCATGTCCTGACCCGCTTCCTGCCGGTCTGTGACATCCGAGGCACATTGCCGCGGGGTCTGAGCGAGAAGGAGCTGCGCGAATGGGTCGTGCTCGATACCTTCGATCAATATTCGCCGGAATATGATAATCCGCAGCGGGTGAAGGCGGTCGCCAGGATGTTCGAGCGCGCCGGCGCCACCGTCACCTATGCGGACATCATGACGCTGGACGACGGCTTCACGTCAGCAGTGGTGCGCGGCACCAAGAACCCGCAGTGACTTCTCCGAAACGCCTTGCCTTCTTCCTGCCGGATATGCGCGGCGGCGGCGCAGAACGAGTGGCGCTGCGGCTGATCGAGGACTTTCTGAAGGCGGGACAGGAAGTCGATCTGGTGCTGCTGGAGGAGAAGGGCGAGCTGCTGAGCCTGCTTCCGGCCGAAGTGCAAGTCTTCGATCTCAAGGCCCCCCGCGTTCGAAACGGCCTTCTGCCGCTGATCCGCTATTTCCGGCGGCGTCGGCCCCATGCGATGCAGATATCGATGTGGCCGCTGACGGTGCTAGGCATCGTCGCACACCGACTGGCGCGGTCGCAGGCGCGCCTCGTCACCAGCGACCATGCGGCGCTCTCCAAGCACGTGCCGCCCTCTCGGCCGCGCGCCTATCGCTTGCTGGCCTGGTCCACGCGCCTCTTCTATCCCCTCGCGGACGCCCGTATCCTCGTCGCTAACGACGCCGCCGATGACCTGGCGCGCCTCTCCGGGTTGGACCGCGCCAGCCTGGAGGTGGTGTACAACCCGGTCGGCAGGCCTCCTGCGGCACTGCCGCCGACTCCCCACATCGAAGCGCTTTGGGGCGAGGCTGAAAGGCGCATCCTGACAGTGGGTGCGCTTAAGGCGCAGAAGAACCATGCGCTCCTGGTCCGAAGCTTTGCCCGCGTCTTCAAGGGCGCGCCGGCGAAGCTCATGATCCTGGGGCAAGGGGAGCTGCGCAACCCGCTTGAGAGCTTGGTGGCTGAGCTGGGCGTGGCCGATCAGGTGTTGCTTCCGGGGTTCGCGACCGACCCCTGGCCCTATTATGCATCGGCGCACCTGTTTGCGCTTTCCTCCGACTATGAGGGCTATCCGCTGGTGCTGATCGAGGCGCTGCGCTCGGGGCTTCCGATCGTGAGCACCGATTGCGAAAGCGGCCCGCGCGAAATCCTCGCCGGCGGCCGTTACGGCACGCTCGTGCCCGTAGGGGATGAAGCGGCCTTGGCGACGGCCTTGGAGCACGCATTCGGACGCGAGCTCGACCGCGAGGCGCTCCGAGCACGCGCCGAAGCCATATCCGGACAAACCACCTCCGACCGCTATCTGGAGCTGATGTTGGGGCCGCCCTCTCCCTAGTTCAGTGGCGAACCAGGGCGAACCACGTCAGCTCTTGCGGCCTATAGCGACCCAGTAAGGCACCTCATCGCTGAACTGAATATTCGACAGGCCGCAGCGTTCCATCATCGCCCGAATGTCAGCTCGGGAGAAACGGTGTTCGAGACGCGTGCCGAACCGGTCGAGTGCGTCGGTCCTCATCGAGTAGAAGCTCCACTCCCGATATGGGCTCAACGGAATGGAATTTACGTTTTTCCCGGCTCGCTCCAGCAGCAGAGCGGCACGGGCGAGCGGGTAATAAACAGTCGCGGCTATGCCTGACGTCACGAGCTTCTTGAGGCCGAACGGGGCACGACTTAGCGCCTGGCGGGCGATGTCGCTCGCCTTCCACGCCGCCTTGAACCAACCGGGCCGATTTTCGAAATTATAGTAAAGGTAGACGAGGAAAGGCGCGCCCGGCTTCAGCTTCTGCACGCACTTCGCCATAGCCGCTTCCGGGTCCGGAATGTGGTGCAGCACGCCGAGCGAGTAGCCGAAATCCTGGCTTTCGTCGGGTAGCGGGATATTGTGTGCGTCGGCTTCGTGGAAGTCGACATTCGGATGATCCTTCAGCGCCCTGCGCGCTACGTTGAGAGCGTCGCCCGCTGGATCCACGCAATGAAGTTTTCCCACGCGCGGAGCGACGAGGGCGGACCAGCGGCCGGACCCGCATCCGAGGTCGAAGCCCTCCCCTTGCGAGAGTTCCTGGAAGGGGAACAGGCCGAAATACTGCCAGAAGCGCGTCTCCAGCTCCTCTGATGGCAAGGTCGTCTGATTGAAGGACTGCCACTCACGACCGAAATCCCGCACGGTCGATTCGTCTATATTCGCCACTCTATGCTCCACTCGGCCTCGGGAGCCGCTAGCATCAGCGCCTCGGCTCAGCAATGACTGGGCTTACCCTCCGGCCTCCCCCTGTTTCTCTATCTAGAGATGGCCAGTTCTCCCATCACCCGCTAAAGCGGCCTCATGTGCGGAATAGCAGGCATTCTCTCCGCCGGGTCGATGGATCCGGCGGTCGTCCAGCGGATGACGGACCCGATCGCCCATCGCGGCCCCGACGATCAGGGCGCCTGGATCGATGCCGAGGCGGGCGTCGGGCTCGGCCACCGGCGCTTGTCGATCGTCGACCTCTCGCCGCTCGGGCACCAGCCGATGGTCTCCAACAACGGCCGCTACGTGATCGTCTACAATGGCGAGATCTACAATCATGCCGAGCTCCGCGCCGAGCTTGACGGCGAAGGCTACGGCCCCTCCAGCAACGGCATCCCCTGGCGCGGGCATAGCGACACCGAGACGCTGATCGAGGGCATCGCCACCTGGGGCCTCGAAGCGACGCTGGAGAAATGCGTCGGGATGTTCGCCTTCGCCCTCTGGGATCGGCGCGAGCGCGAGCTGAAGCTGGTCCGCGACCGGTTCGGGGAGAAACCGCTTTACTACGGATGGGTCGCCGGCCGCTTCGTGTTCGGATCGGAGCTGAAGACGATCCAGGGGCTCGACGGCTTCGACAACCAGGTCGACCGGCGGGCGCTGAAGCTGTTCGCGTCCCGCTCCTATATTCCGGCGCCGCTCTCAATCTACGAGCATATCTACAAGCTGCTGCCGGGAAGCATCCTGACCATCACGCCCGAAGGCGTTCGTCGGCGTCCGTCCGGGCCGCCTGAGGAAGGCACATCGGGCGGCGGCATCTCGCTCCGCCGCTACTGGTCGTATCGCGACGTGGTGGGCGCCGGGCTCGGCGATCCGATCGCCGACGAGGAGGAAGCGCTCTACCAGCTCGAACAGGCCCTCGCGACCGCGATCCAGGGGCAGTCGGTGGCGGACGTGCCGGTCGGCGCCTTCCTGTCCGGCGGCATCGATTCCTCGACCGTCGTCGACCTCTACCACAAATATTCGACCGCGAAGGTCCGCACCTTCTCGATCGGCTTCGAGGAAGCGGCCTTCAACGAGGCGGAATATGCAAAAAAGGTCGCCGAGCATTTCGGGGCCGAGCATAACGAGCGCTACGTGACGGTGCGCGAGACGCAGGACGTGATCCCGCTGCTCCCGTCCATGTACGACGAGCCGTTCGCCGATTCCTCGCAGATCCCGACCCACCTCGTCAGCAAGTTCGCGCGCGAGCAGGTGACGGTGGCGCTCTCCGGAGACGGCGGCGACGAATTGTTCGGCGGCTACAACCGCTATTTCGGCACCGCCCGGCTCTGGAAGCATATGAAGAAGCTGCCCAAGCCCCTGCGCAGCGGCATCGGCCGAAGCATGGGCGCTCTACCGGCCGGTGCCTGGAACACGCTTTCGGCCGCGCTTCCGTCGCGGCGCCGGCCGCCGCACTTCGGCACAAAGGTGCAAAAGGCGTTCCGCACCATGGGCCGCGCCTCGACGGTCGATACCGTCTTCAGCACCTTCCTAGACGAATGGTCCGCCTCGCCCTCGCCGGTGATCGGCGATGCGGGCATTCCCCCCGCCTGCGGGTTCGACATGGACGCGGGCGGCGACGCGCCGGACGCGGTGCGGATGATGTATTGCGACGCCGTCTCCTATCTGCCGGACGACATCCTGTGCAAAGTCGATCGTGCGGCGATGTCGGTGAGCCTCGAAACGCGCGTGCCGTTCCTCGACCACCGGGTGGCGGCGGTGGCGGCGCGGATCCCGATCCAGATGAAGATCCGCGGCGGCAGCGGGAAGCACATCCTCCGCCAATTGCTCTACCGGGAGGCGCCGCGGCAGCTGTTCGAACGGCCGAAGGCGGGCTTTGGGATCCCGGTGGGCGAGTGGATCCGCGGGCCGCTGCGCGGCTGGGCGGAGGAGCTGCTCGATCAGCGGCGGCTGAAGGAGGAGGGCTTCTTCGATCCCGCGATCGTCCACCGCCGCTGGCAGCAGCACCTCAGCGGCCAGAGCGATTCGACCCACGCCATCTGGTCGATCCTCATGTTCCAGGCCTGGCGCCGGGAGCAGCGGGCCGGCTGACTACTTCGCCGTCCGCACCGCGCGGGGCACCTTGCGGCGATACGCGTCCCAGCAGCTCGAACGGTCGGCAAGCACGAAATGCTGCCGGACATAATCCCCGTAAAGCTGCTCCAAAAGGCGAAAAGTACCGAATTTCCAAGGCATCTTCGGCACCAGCAGCACGTCGACGTCGCCGTAAAGGTCCTCCGCTTTGGGGTGCACGGTCTCGCTGATGGTGATGTCGGCATCCACGAAGGACACGCCGGTCCTGGGCGGCGGGCGGTGCAGGATCGCGTTAAAGGGTTCGGCTGTGTCGAAGCCCATGACCGTACCGCCGAGCGCCGGATTGGCCGCGAGCAAGCGGACTGCATCCTCGACGACCGGGACGACCATGTCGTGCCCGGTCTCGACCGGCGGCCGGTCCGGGTTGATCAGCAGGCCCGGCTCGATGGGGCCGCAATCCCGTTTCGCCGCCCGGAGGCCCTGAGCCTTCGCCAGCGTCTGTGTCGAAGTGGCGGGCTCCATGACGATCATGCCGTCGACGATCGTCCCCGCATATTGGGGCGTGGACATGTGCGTCGCCTTCCATGCGTGGAACAGGAGATTGCCGAGCGCGGAGGCGGCCATTGGGATGAACAGCGCGCCCGCAAGGAGCGCTCCGGCCGTGCCCATGTGCGGGAAAGCTGCGGCCGCTCCACCCCGCCGGGGAGCGAGCAGGGCGGCAAGTGCGCCAGGAACGTAGGTGAGGATCCCCGGCCCCTGGGAATTATGACGGTCGAGCACGATCCCGGCAGCGCCCATGCAGAAGCAGATGAACAGATAGTCCCATCGTGCGCCCCGCAGCCAGGCGATCAGCAGCACCGCGGCGAACAGGTAGCTGCCATGGATGTTGTTGATGATGCTCGCTGCGAGCCCGACCGAGCCGTCGCGAACCGCTCCGGTGGCGCGTGCAGCGGAGCGTATATCGCTCAGATAGTTCGCCGTTCCCCCCCAGAAGAGTTCGACCAGCAGCAGCGTAGCCGCCGTCAGGAGAAGGGCGCCGATCGCGGATCGCCGCGAATGCGGGAACCAGATCAACCCGACCAGGAATGCCGCGGCGACCGCCGCAAACGTTATCTTGAGATAGAAGAGCAGAGCGACGCAGGCGGCCATCACGACCGCGTCGATCCCGCTGTTGCCGAAGCCGCCCCGGCGCGGGAGCAGGAACAGGAACAGGAGGCTCAAGGTTGCCCAGCCGAAGCGATTGTAGAACATCGCATGCGTCGGCTTCGGCGCAACGTCTCCGATGAAGAAGGGCGCGATCGCCAGGATCAGGATGTAGATCCCGAACAGCAAGGCGATGCCGAGCGGCAGGCGCGTCTGGCTGGAATAGATGGTCAGCGGCAACAGGGCGATTACGAACAGACCTGTCGCGACGGGAACCATGCCGCCGATGGACCCGCTCAGCCCGAGGCCCGCTGCGAGCAGAACATAGGTAAGCGGTCCGAGCGGCGTGCCGAAGTCGCGGTTCGGCACCTGGCCCTGCAGCAGGCGGTAGCCGCTGTCGAGGAAGAGCCATAGATCCGAGGCGATCTGCGCCTGAACGGATTTGCCCGGCACGATCAGGAGAAGCAGGAAGATGGAAGCGGCCGCCGCCAGCGTGGCGGCGACGATTAGATGCCGCTTGGTGAGCGATAGCGGCTGCCAGGATCTCGCCAGCTTCGCGAGGGGTGCACCCCCGCCCCGCTCGTCGCTAGAAACCTTCAAAAAATGCCCTCCCGCATGTGACCGATGGTCTGTCCGCTCGATCAGGCGTCCTCAACAGCAAAGCGGCTTCGAAGTCCAGCGGAGGACGCGCGCTTGGATGTGCGGCGGCGAACGTGTATGTGCCGTCGCCATTATCGGGGTTCGTCAGCCGTTTCAGCAGCTTGCCGATTGCGTCTGCCGAGCTTGTGCTCCGCAGGAGCGCCGATTAGGCACGGACCAGCCCAAACGCCCCCGCCAGGATGAAGAGAGTGTCGTCAGTTCCTCCGATATTGTCTGTCATCGTCCCCTGCTTCAACGAAGAAGAGGTGATTGAGCACACCAACGAGCGGCTGGCGCGGGCGCTCGGGGAGATCACGCCCGATTTCGAGATCATCTACGTCGACGACGGGAGCAAGGACCGGACGGCCGAGCTGCTCCACAGTATCCAGGCGGGGAGCCCGAAGGTGCGGGTGATCCGCCTCTCGCGCAATTTCGGGCACCAGATCGCGGTCACCGCAGGCGTCGAATATGCGCGGGGCGAGGCGGTGGTGCTGATCGATGCCGATCTCCAGGACCCGCCCGAGGTGATCGCCGACATGGTGGTGAAATGGCGCGAGGGCTATCACGTCGTCTACGGCCAGCGCGTCGACCGGCCGGGAGAGACCAAGTTCAAGCTCTGGACGGCAAAGATGTTCTATCGGTTCATCAATCGCCTGTCCGAGGTGCCGATCCCGCTCGATACCGGCGATTTCCGGCTGATGGACCGGTCGGTGGTGGACGCGCTCGGGCGAATGCGGGAGAAGCACCGGCTGCTTCGGGCGATGACGAGCTGGGTCGGGTTCCGGCAGGTGGCCGTGCCCTACAGCCGGGCCGAGCGCTTCGCCGGCACCTCCAAATATCCGCTTCGCAAGATGCTGGTGCTTGCGATCGACGGCATCGTCTCCTTCTCGGCGGTGCCGCTGAAGATCGTCACGACGGTTGGCCTCGCTTTTTCGGCGCTGTCGGTGATCGGCATCCTCTATGCCATCATCCAGCGGCTCTTCACCGACATCTGGGTGCCCGGCTGGACGCTGATCTTCATCACCGTGCTGCTGATCGGCGGCCTCCAGTTCATCTTCCTCGGCGTGATGGGCGAATACATCGGCCGCATCTACAGCGAGGCGAAGAACCGGCCGCTCTTCCTGGTGATGGAGGAACTGGGCTTCGAACAGGGGCAGGCGCCGCGAATCCAGCCGGGTGCCGCCCTTCCGCTCGACGATCTCGCCGCTCCGGTGAGGCAAGGCGCCTGAAGTGAGCGCGGGCAGCCCTGAAGCCGCGGCTCCGCGAGGGAGCCGCCTTGGCCGCGGCGTCAAGCTTGGGCTCGGGCTGCTGCTCAGCCTCTTGTTCCTCTACGCCACCTTTGCGACGGTTCCGTTCGGGAAGGTGCTGGATGCTTTGGCCGACGCCAGGCCGCAGTGGATCGCGGCGTCGCTGGGCTGCATCGCCCTTGCCTACCTGCTCAAAATCTATCGCTGGACGATCATGCTCCGCAGCCTCGGCGCCCGGGTCGGCCTGTCGGACACGGCCGCACCGTTCCTCGGCGGGGTCGCCTTCAACAACGTGCTTCCGCTGCGGGCGGGCGATGTCATCCGCGTGGTGGCGTTCCAGCGCTTCACCGGCGTTCCGGCCGCCGGCCAGCTCGGCAGCCTGCTGCTCGAGCGGCTGCTGGACCTGTTCGTGCTGATGGCGTTCCTCTTCGCGACGGTCTCCTTCTGGCAAATCAGCGCGCTCGACGAGGCACTGCTCTCCGGCGCGAGGCTGGCCGCTCTGGCGGTTGCCGCTGCGATCGTCATGTTCGTCGCTGCGCCCCAGCTGATCCGGCTGGTGGTGCGCTGGGCCGAGGACCGGCTCCCGAAGCTGAGGCCCGCGGGCGAGGCGCTCCTGCGGCTGTCGGATGCGGTGGCAACGCTCTCCCGTCCGCTGTTCCTGGCGCGGGTCGTGGCCCTCAGCGTACTTGCCTGGCTTGCCGAAGGCGGTGCCTATCTGATGGTGGGGCTGGCGCTCGGCGTCGCGCCGACCGTTCCCGCCGCCCTGCTCGCGGTCAGCATCGGTACCCTATCGACGATCATTCCGAGCTCTCCGGGCTATGTCGGCACCTTCCACTTCTTCACGGCCAAGGCGGTCTCCGCCTTCGGCGCGGGAGCGGTTGGCGCCGCGGCCTACGCGATCCTGATCCATGCCCTCCTGTGGCTCTCCACCACCGCCTGCGGTTTCCTGTTGCTCGCACTGTCGGGCTTCGGGACCAGGGGCGCAGCCGCTGCCGCGCGCGCGGCAGAGTAGAAAGACGACCTTGAAATGAACGCACCCACTCGAATCGCCGAAACGGCGCCCGTCGTGATCGTCGGCGGCGGCTTCACCGGCCTTTCCGCGGCTTACGAGCTTGCCCGAGCCGGCAACAAGGTCGTGGTGCTCGAAAAGGAGGCGATGGTCGGCGGCCTCGCGAGCGGCTTCATGGTCGGTCCCTATACGCTCGAGCGCTTCTACCATCACTGGTTCACCAACGATGTGCACGTGATGGACCTGATCAAGGACATCGGCAAATATGACGAGGTCGTGTTCCGCCCGACGCGGACCGGCATGTATTATGCCAACACCATCTTCCGGCTGTCGACGCCGCTCGACCTCCTGAAGTTCAAGGCCCTGAGCTTCGTCAACCGCGTCCGCCTCGGCCTGCTCGCGCTCAAGGCGCGGCGGATCAAGGACTGGAAGGCGATCGAGCACATGACGGCGCGGGAGTGGCTGATCAAGCTTGCCGGTCCCGAGGTGTTCCGGGTCGTCTGGGAGCCTTTGCTGGTCGGCAAGTTCGGGCCGTACGCAGACAAGGTGGGCGCGGTCTGGTTCTGGAAGAAGCTTGCGCTCCGCGGCGGCAGCCGCGCCTCCGACGGGCGGGAGGTGCTCGCTTACTACAAGGGCGGCTTCTCGGAGCTCGCAGAGGCGCTGAAGCGCAAGCTCGAGGAGATGGGTGTGGACGTCCGCGTCAATGCGGGCGTCAGCGGCCTCGAAGTGAAGGACGGCCGCGCGACGGCCGTGTTCAGCAACGGCGAGCGCATCGAGGCTTCCTCCGTGCTTCTGACCCAAGCGCTGCCGCTGATCGCTGACGTCATGGAGCCGCACACCAGCCCCGATTATGTCGCAAGCCTCCGCCGCATCGATTACCTCGCCAACATCTGCCTGGTGCTGGAGATGGATCGAAGCCTTTCCGAGACCTATTGGCTCAACGTCAACGATCCCAGCTTCCCGTTCGTGGGCGTGATCGAGCACACGAATTTCGAGCCGCCGGAATCCTATGGCGGGCGGCACATCGTGTTCCTCTCGAAATATCTTCCGGAGAGCGATGCGCTCTACCGGATGGAGGACGAGGAGGTGCTCGACTTCGCGGTGCCGCACCTCCAGCGCATGTTCCCCGATTTCAAACGAGAGTGGGTGACCGCCCACCACGTCTGGCGCGCCCGCTTCTCGCAGCAGATCGCGGAGCCGGGTTATTCGAAGCTGATTCCTGCCGAGCAGTCGCCGATCGAGAATGTGCTGATCACGTCCATGGCGCAGATCTACCCCGAGGACCGCGGCACGAACTACGCGATCCGCGAAGGCCGGCGCGTGGCGGCCGATATCGGCAAGCGCTTTCCGGCTCCGTCCGCGGCGCCGGCGGGGCTTTAGGACATGGCAGCTTCGCCGATGCCCGAAATGTCGGGTGGAATTTGGGAGCGGTTCGCCTCCCTCTTCCGACTTGCCGAAGAGCGCGAGCAACTGCTGGTGCCGGCCGTGATCCTTGCAGGAGTGCTGCTCTCGGTGCTCCTGCTCGTTCTTCCCGGAGCGACGTACAGCGGGAAATATACCAACGACGTCTTCATCTTCTTCGATAATGCGCATCGCTTGCTGGCCGGGCAGGTTCCGAACCGGGACTTCCACTCGCCGCTTGGGCCGCTTGCCTATGTCCTTCCCGCCTTCGGCCTCCGCGTCGGGGGCCTGGGCGGTTTCATGCCTTGGGCGACCGCGGCGTTCCTGCTGCTGTTGACCCCGATCCTCCTCTACGTCTGCCGTTCCAGGCTGCCGGTGGGCTTCGCGATCGGCTTCGGCATCTACACGGTCCTGCTCGCGGCTGGCCCGGTCAACATTGGCGACGAAGTTGATTCCACCTCCTTCGCCATGTTCTACAACCGGTGGGGATATGCGCTGCTCGGGCTGCTGTTCCTGATGATCCTTCCGCGCCGGGAGGGGAGGGGCAGCCGGTGGATCGATGCGGCGGCGGCCGCACTGCTGCTCATGCTCATGTTCTATCTGAAGGTGAGTTATTTCATGTTCGGAGCGGCGCTCATGGTGCCGCTCTTCTTTCTGCTGCCGTCGCAGCGCTTCATGGCTCCGGCTTCCCTCGCTCTCACAGCGCTCGGAATCGGCCTCGTCGAGCTCGCCTGGGGAGGCACCGGAAATTACCTTCGCGACATTGCGGCCGCGGCGGAGGCAAGCGGAGCGCTGCGCGGAACCTTGTTCACGCTGTCGCGGCTCGCTTTGCAGAACTTCATGGCGTGCATTCTCTTCCTGTTCGTGATGGGCCTTGCGGTTTACCGCTCAGTCCGCTGGCAGACGCTGCTGCTTTGCCTGTACATGGCGGGCGCGGGCCTGCTGCTTGCGAACCAGAACGCGCAAGGCCCCGGATTGCTGACGCTGATCCCCGCGGCTTTGGTGGCCATCCTCGCCCCCGGCCGCAACGAGGCGACGACAGCCCCTCTTTGGCCGCGGCTTACGGGCTCGCTGCTGCTCGCGGCGCTAGTCCTTCCGCCGGCGACGGTATCGGCCGTCACGCTCGGCTATTTCTCCATCAAATCGGCACGGCCGACCGGCGGTCCTTACGAGCAGCAGATCGGCGACTTCATCACTGCCGAAGGCATGATCGACCCGCTGAAGATAGGGCCGCAAGGGCAGCGCCGCGTCTACCGGGCGGAGCGCGCCGACCTCGACATCTACAACAAGATCAAGAACACGAAATATCGGCAGGGCTTCTCTCAACCTGAGTTCCTCATCACTCTGAAGGACGGGATGGATCTGCTTCGGCGCGAGCCGCGGCTGGAGGGCAAGATCTTCGTTTTCGACATGGGAAATCCGTTCAGCGGACTGCTCGGGAGGGAATCTCCCCGCGGCGTCGATGCGTGGAACCACGTGAACCGAACCTTCACCGAGACTTCCTACCGTCCCCCGCAGCGTATGTTCGCCGACGTCGACGTCGTGCTGATCCCGAAGGTCGCGACGGATCTGCCCACCGTGGAGGCGATGCAGCGCGTCTACGGCCCCTACCTCTCCTTGGCGTTCGAGCCGGTCGCCACTTCGGACTATTGGCGTGCCTATCGCAAACGGCGCCTGTGATGTCGCCGCTGCCCGGAACCGTGTCCTGATGCGCTTATCGTCCGGATCTCGCCGTCGCAGCGGCGGCGAGTCACGCTCGCTGCGCAAGCTTGATCTCCGCTGCGACAGGTCCGGCCGCGGCGCGCCGCCGCATTTCTGATGGCGGACGACTTTCCACCACCAGCCGCGGCGACGGAGAGGCCGGAGCTGAAGCCAATTGCGGGCGAGCGGTTCCTCCTGCTTCTTGTCGCGGCCGCCTTGATCGCGGGCCTGGCGCGCCGAGCCCTGGTGGGCTGGGACGCGCCGCTGTGGCTCGATGAAGCATTCACGGCAGCCATTGCCATCCAGCCCAGCCTCGCGGGGCTGTTGCGCGATTGCCTGAACGAGCTCGGCGGCCCCGTCTACTACGCCCTCATCTGGACGTGGGAGAAGCTGTTCGGAGCAAGCAACGCCTCGCTCCGCCTGCCAAGCTTCATCTTCTCCGTCGCCACCCCCTTGCTCATCTGCTGGCGCGGCCATCCGGACCGAATGACCAGGCTCTTCTGGGCATCCCTCGTCGCGCTATGGCTGCCGGGTTTCTATTTCGCGACGGAAGCGCGGCCCTACGCCCTTCTGTTCTTCCTCGCGACTGTTCAGATCATCCTGTTCCTCAGACTTCTGGATGCTCCTTCCCGCGCGCGGGCATTTACCTGGGCCGCGGTTTCGGCGCTGCTGATCCTCACTCACTATCACGCGCTGGTCGTCACGGGGCTGCAGGGCGTCTCATTCCTGGCATTGAAGAGGAGAGGGGCGCTCGCGCTGTGGCCTGCCGCTCTCCTGTTCGTGCCGATGATCGCCTGGATGAGCGTTCACCTCCCGCTTCACATACGCTTCTCCAGCCCTGACATAGCCTGGCATCAGCTGCTTTCGCCAAAGTCGCTGAAGGCGTTCCCAGATCTCCTGCTTGGCGCGGGCCGGATCGCGGCGGCGCTGTTTCTGCTCGTGGCGGCGACTACGGCGATTGATCTGTCGAGGGTTCTATTCCGTAAAGCCCGCTGGCCCTATTCCGGCCACGATACCATCGCGGTGGCAAGCAGCTTGGCGGCAATCGCCTTCGTGTACGGCCTGGGTTTCATCCGTCCAAGCTTCACGGCCCGCTACTTGATCCCGTTCATTCCAGGCTTCCTGCTGGCTCTGGCGATGTGGCTGCGGCTTTGGGGAAGACGGGTTCCGCTCCTTGCCTGGGCCGCCCTCCTTCCGCTCCTGTGGCTCGCGTCGGCCTCCCTTGTCGAGCGGATCAGGGATCCTGAAGCGGATCCGCGGTGGGACTTCAGCTGGCAGCAGGCATCGGCGGATCTGGAGGCCGCGGGCGCCAGGGAGGTCATCTTCCTGTGGGACAATCCGACCACAGCCCTTGGCTATGAGGAGCTGCTGCAACGGACCGGCGGGTTCTTCTTCGATCGAGCGGGTTCGTCGGTGAGGGTGAGGGCGCTGATCCTTGCAGGCAGGGGCGACGTCGATCCCAACAAGGCGCTGGTCCGGGCGGCCGGGCCGAGGGATGCGCTGATCTGGGCGTTCGATGCGCGCGTTCCGCACACCCTTGCGACACGGCACCCGCCCCGCATTTCGGCTATCGATCCTGCCTGGAAATGCCGCAATTATGGCCGGCAGAATGTGACGATACTCGCCTGCATTCGCGGTTGAAGATCGATTACGGCGCCGCCTGTTCGAGCGGACCCTCGACCCTCTCCCCCCTAAGCTCACGGGTCACCGCCAACAGGGTATCGGCCATATAATCCATCCGCTGGCCGTCGATCCCCGGCCAGACGCCGATCCAGAAGCTGTCGTTCATGATCTTGTCGGTGTTGGTGAGCGTGCCGTGGACGCGATACTCTACGTCGCGGAAGGCGGGCTGCTTCGTCAGGTTTCCGGCGAACAGGAGGCGCGTCCCCACCTTCCGCTCTTCCAGCGTCCGGACGAGGTCGTTGCGGTTGATCCCGCTGCCGTCGCGGACGGTGAGGAGGTAGCCGAACCAGCTCGGCTCGGTGCCCGGCGTGGGCTCCGGCAGGTGATAATATTCGTCCAGCCTACGCTCGCGCAGCCGCTTCTCGAGGCCGGCGAAATTTTCCCGGCGGCGCTGCACGAAGCGATCGAGCTTCTTCAGCTGGCTGACGCCGACCGCGGCCTGCATGTCGCTGACCTTCAGATTGTAGCCGACGTGGCTGTAGGTATATTTGTGATCGTAACCCTTGGGCAGCTGGCCGAGCCGCCAGCCGAAGCGCTTGTTGCAGGTGTTGTCTAGACCGGGCTTGCAATAGCAGTCGCGGCCCCAATCCCTGAAGGATTCCGCGATCTTGGCGAGCAGCGGGCTGTTCATCAGCACGGCGCCGCCCTCCCCCATCGTGATGTGGTGCGCCGGGTAGAAGCTCAACGTGGCGACGTCGCCGAACGTGCCGACATGCTGGCCCTGGACATAGGCGCCGAACGCGTCGCAGCAATCCTCGATCAGGTAGAGCTTGTGCTGCTTGCAGAAGGCGGCGACGCGGGCGACGTCGAAGGGGTTGCCGAGCGAATGGGCGATCATCACGGCGCGCGTCTTGTCGGT
This sequence comes from Allosphingosinicella sp., assembly GCF_036387215.1. Classification (GTDB taxonomy): domain Bacteria; phylum Pseudomonadota; class Alphaproteobacteria; order Sphingomonadales; family Sphingomonadaceae; genus Allosphingosinicella. Next base: position 41,396 of record NZ_DASVUE010000002.1, read on the forward strand.
GATCGCCGCCTCGAGCAAATCCACATCGACATTGTGGGTGGCAAGGTCGACGTCAACAAACACGGGGATGCAGCCGTATTGGACGATAGGTGTCACCGTCGTGGGGAACCCGGCTGCGACGGTGATCACTTCGTCGCCCGGCTTGATCCGCTTTTCGCCGAGCTTCCAGGAGGTGAGGCAGGCGAAGGCAAGGAGGTTGGCGGCGGAGCCCGAGACGGTCAGCTTCGAATAGCGGCGCCCGAACTTCGCCGCGAGCTCCTCCTCGAACTGGTCGGCGAAGCGGCCGGCCGTCAGCCACATGTCGAGCGAGGCATCGATCAGGTGCGCGCAATCGTCCGCATCCATGACCTTGCCTGAAGGCGGGATATAGGTGACCCCCGGCACGAACTCTGGCTGCGGGCGGTTCTCGAAATATTCGCGCGCAAGCTGGATGATGGCGGAACGCTGGCCGTCGGACATCTTGTCTTTCCTGAAGTTCAATCTGGCGGGGCGGTGCACGATTTCGGCTGGAAGCTCAACACCCCTGGATCATGCCCGGACGCGGAGCGGGCAAGGATGTTGCAGCGGAAGGGACTGATTTCGGCTTCAAATCGCGCCGGGACCATGCAATGCGCCCTCCCCATGGCCCAGAAACTGATCTCAGTCGTAACCCCTTGTTACAATGAGGAGGAGAATGTCCGCGAGCTCTCCCGCCGGATCAAGGCGATCTTCGAGGAGCTTCCCGGCTATGATTACGAGCATATCCTGATCGACAACGCCTCGACCGACAGCACGCCCGAAATCCTGCGCGAGCTGGCGAGCGAGGACCGCAGGACCAAGGTGATCCTGAACACCCGGAATTTCGGCCACATCCGCTCACCCTATCACGGCATGCTCCAGGGACAGGGCGACGCGGTCATCCTGATGGCATCCGATTTCCAGGACCCGCCGGAGATGGTCCCCGACTTCATCCGGAAGTGGGAGGAAGGCTATCGCGTCGTCATGGGCGTGAAGACCCAGTCGCAGGAATCGGCGGCCATGTACGCCGTCCGCAAGCTCTATTACGGGCTGAGCGGGCGCCTGTCGGAGATCAAGCTGGTCCCGAACTACACCGGCTTCGGCCTCTACGATCAGGCGGTGATCCAGCAGCTCAGGCACATCGACGACCCCTATCCCTATTTTCGCGGGCTGATCGCCGACCTCGGCTATGATGCTGCGGTCATCCCGTTCAACCAGCCCCGGCGCAAGCGCGGCATCACGAAGAACAACTTCTTCACTCTGTACGACATGGCGATGCTCGGGGTGACCAACCACTCGAAGGTCCCGCTTCGCATGGCCACCATGGCCGGGTTCCTGCTGTCCGCCGTGAGCCTTCTGATCGCAGTCGGCTATCTGCTCGCGAAGCTCTTCTTCTGGAGTGAGTTCGCGATGGGCACCGCGCCCATCCTCATCGGCTTCTTCTTTTTCATGTCCGTGCAGCTCTTCTTCATCGGAATGATCGGGGAATATGTCGGCGCGATCCACACCCAGGTTCTGAAGCGCCCGCACGTGATCGAGAAGGAACGGCTGAACTTCTAGCCTTCGCAGCGGTTGCCGCGCCCCAGGGCGGGCGCGTTACTTGGGAACGAAGAGCCGCCACTGCTCCGATTCTCCGGCAAGCCTGTAATGCCTGCTGAAATAGGAGCCGTACAATTGCTGCATCACGGTCAGGTTCCGCTGGTCGCCGTCGCCGAAGCGCTTCGGGACCATGATCACGTCGCGCCCGTTGAAGACGCGCTCGGCTGGAGGCGCCGATTGCGGTGAGAACAGGAAGCCGAGCTGCCAGCAGGTCGGCGCCGTCTCGCTCGGTTGAACACCCCGGACGACGTTGAAGGGATTGGCGAAATCGAGGGCGGCCACGGTTCGGCCGGCATTGCCCGTGCGCTGGAGCAGGCGAAGGCCGTCCATGACCTTACCGACATAGGTAGTAGGAAGCGGCGGGTCGCCGCCGAAGGCGGAAATCTGCAAGCCTTCCAGCGGCCCGCTCGTAAAGCGCTCGGCCGGGGAGAGGGTCGTGCCGGCCCGCTTTGCCGCCGCCGCCTCGGCAACGCCCACTACGTTGCGGCCCGTCATCGGCAGCACCACGACCAGCGCCAGCCCAATTCCTGCCAAGGCAAGAACCTTCGGTCGAACCGGGCCTACCGCCTCTGCGCCGGTTTCCCTGAGATCGCGAACAATCCCGCCGAGCAAAACGAGGGCGCCCAGTTCGGCGATCGGGGTTTCGCTCAGGTGGCCGAGCGGTGAATTCGTCATCAGGATCGCAGCCGCCGATCCTGCAAAGGCACCGAACACCCAGCCGCATTCGATTACCCGCCGCAGCAGCGCCGCGCGTCCGACGGTGGAGCCCGTCGCGCACCAGATCAGCGCAAGCCCGGACATCGCCACCAGCTCGGCGCGAAGGCTCCAGCCCCAGCGCAGAAGCTCGATCGGACCGAGGCCGTGGCGGGCTCCCGCGGCGATCCGCATATCCTGGAGAAGATGACCGAAGCCCCAGTCGAGCAGAAAGCCAAAGGCCAAAAGCCAGGCCAGGCCGCTGACGAGCACGCCGAACCAATAGCGGCGGCCACGGAGCCGGATGGGGGCGAAGCCCACGATCAGCGCCACCGCAAGCAGGCCATAGCTGATCTTGAGGAAGATCAGGAGCAAAGTGCAGGAACCGACGATGAGGCCGTCAGCCCAATCCTTCCACCCTGCGGGCTCGGAGGGCCGAACGGCCATGATCAGCATCGCAATGCCGAACAATGGATAGGCCCAGCGGTTGTAGATGGCGGCGTAGCTCCAGACGTCGCTTCCGAAGCGCAGCTCGTGCGGAGCGACCGCGGTTGCAATGAGGACGATCGTGGCGGCGAGCGCGATGAGCGGATGGAGGCGCGAGAAGGATGCGTAGAGCGCGAGCGGCAGGGCGAAGAGGGCGACGATGCACGTGGCAGCCGGGATCGCGTGCACCAGCGACCCGGTAAGATCGATCCCGACGGCGATGACCAGGAACGTCAGCACCCCGAACGGCGAGTAGAAATCACTGTGGGGAGTGATGCCCCATTTGAGCTTCCAGGCTCCGTCGAGGAGCACCATCACGTCATGGCCGAACACCATCTGCGGCACCGCACCGGTCCACCATGTCGTTCCGATCAACAGCGCGCACTGGAGCGCCGCGAAGAGGAGGCACAATGTGCCGAGGCGAGAATTCGAGGCGTCCGCAAGCCAGCCGGACCGGCCCGGCGCAGGGACATTGGCGGCCGCTGGTTCGATCTCAGGCATGTTCGATGGTCCAGTGGAGTAGTGGGGCTTCAAAATCACTGGCTCCGGTGGAGGAACCCTCCCTGGTGCGCAAGCCTCGTCGCGGCCGCTGCCGGCCAAAAGGGAGGGCAGTCCGAATGAGTTAACGATTGCGGGATCGGGCGGGTACGGATAGCGGGCGGCGTAAGTGCGCAATTACAAGGTCGACGTCCTTTCCATGAAAGCTGTCATAGTTGCAGGGAAGCCGGGCCGGGGCCCGGCCGAGGACGCG
>NZ_DASVUE010000003.1:0-3038 GCF_036387215.1 Allosphingosinicella sp.
GCCACCCGATCGAGGTGGCCGGCATCCTCACCGATCTCCACCTCGACGACGAGACGATCGTCACCGCAATCCTTCACGACACGATCGAGGATACGGTCGCCACCCCGGAGGAGGTGGAGAAGCTCTTCGGCAAGAACGTCGCCCGTCTCGTCGACGGAGTCACCAAGCTCTCCAAGATCGAGGCGCAGAGCGAAAGCCAGCGGGCGGCCGAGAACCTGCGCAAGTTCCTGCTCGCGATGTCAGGCGATATCCGCGTGCTGCTGGTGAAGCTCGCCGACCGGCTCCACAACATGCGCACGCTCCACTTCATCAAGAATGAGGAGAAGCGCCGCCGCATCGCTCGCGAGACGATGGATATCTATGCTCCGCTCGCCGAGCGGATCGGCATGTACGAGTTCATGACCGAGATGCAGACGCTCGCCTTCCGCGAGCTCGAGCCGGACGCCTATGCCTCCATCTCGAAGCGGCTGGAGCAGCTCCACAAGGGCGGCGGCGACCTGATCGACCGGATCGGCCGCGGCATCAAAGCGCATCTGGAGGCGAACGGGATCGAAGCGCAGGTGCAGGGGCGCGAGAAGCATCCCTATTCGATCTGGCGGAAGATGGCCGAGCGCCACGTCAGCTTCGAGCAGCTGTCGGACGTGATGGCTTTTCGTGCGATCGTCACCAACGTCGAGGATTGCTACCGCACGCTCGGCCTCGTCCACCAGCGCTGGCCGGTGGTGCCCGGGCGCTTCAAGGACTTCATCTCGACGCCCAAGCGCAACGGTTATCGCTCGCTGCACACCACGGTGATCCACGACGAGCAGATGCGGATCGAGATCCAGATCCGAACCGAGGATATGCACGCGCAGGCCGAGTTCGGCCTCGCCGCGCACTGGGCCTATAAGGAAGGCAAGGCGGCCGCGACGACCCAGCACCCCTGGATCAGCGACCTTATCGAGATCCTCGAACATGCCGGCAGCGCTGAGGAGCTGCTCGAGCATACCCGAATGGCGATGTATCAGGACCGGATCTTCGCCTTCACACCCAAGGGCGAGCTCATCCAGCTGCCCAAGGGCGCGACTCCAGTGGACTTCGCCTACGCGGTCCACACGGATCTTGGCGATCAGACGGTGGGGGCCAAGATCAACGGCCGGGTGATGCCGCTCCGGACCCCGCTCGATAACGGCGATCAGGTGGAGATCCTGGTTTCCAAGGCCCAGCATCCGCAGCCGCCCTGGCTCAGCTTCGTCGTCACCGGCAAGGCGAAGGCGAAGATCCGCCGCTTCGTCAAATCGAAGGAGCGGGAGGAGACGATCGCGCTCGGGCGCAAGATCTTCGACGAGATCGTGCAGCGGCTGCCCGCCCCGCTTGGGTGGGAGGCGATGGCGGAGGCGCTGAGGCGGCTTCACCTCCATGACGACGACACGCTGATGGAGGCGATCGCGCTGAAGCGCGTGGACGACGTTCAGGTGATGGAAGCCCTGATGCCCGGCTCCACCGGCGGCAAGGGAATGAAGCCGCCGCCGCAGCGCCAGGCTATCTCGATCAAAGGCCTGACGCCGGGCGTCGCGTTCGATCTTGCCGAATGCTGCCATCCGATCCCGGGCGACCGCATCGTCGGGCTCCGCCGCGAAGGGACGGGGATCGAAGTCCACACGATCGACTGCGACCGCCTCGCCGACGGCGTCGATGCGGACTGGGTGGACCTTGCCTGGGGCGACGAATCGGACGGCGGCACGGCGCGCCTCTGCATCGTGATCCGCAACCAGCCCGGCTCGCTCGCCACCATCGCCGGAATCCTCGGCAATCACGGCGCAAACATCGTCAGCATGGATCAGACCAGCCGCGACGGGCAGTTCCACACCTTCCACTTCGACGTCGAGGTGCACGACGTGCAGCATCTGATGCGGATTTTAGCCGCGCTTCGAGCGACGGACGTGGTATCGACGGCCGAGCGTCTTTAAATATCCGGGCATGACGATGGACCAGACCATAGATCGCCGCCTCTTCCTCGCATCCGCGGGAGCCGCTGCAGCGGCCGGCCTCGTCGGTACCGCCGGGGCCGTCTTCACCCCGACGCAATTCCTGATGTGGCACGCGCCCGGCTGCGGCTGCTGCCTTGAATGGGCGCGGCAGATGGGCGTGGCGCTTGGGCGCAAGCTCCCCGTCATCGAGGCGCCGAACCTTGCAGCGATCAAGCGCGCCCGCGGCGTGCCCGAGGATCTCCAATCCTGCCACACGGCGATCGTCGCAGGCTATGTGATCGAGGGCCATGTTCCGCCCGCCGACATCAAGCGGCTGATGAAGAGCGGCAGCCGCACGGTCAGGGGCCTCGCGGTCGCCGGAATGCCGCATGGTTCGCCCGGCATGGAAACGCACGACCACCTGAAGCAGCCGTTCAAGGTGATCGCCTTCGCGGCCAACGGCCGCCGCGCGGTCTACGCCTCGCACGCCTGAGCCGGATGACCGACACGCCTGCTTCGATGACCTATGGCGGCTATCTGGCGCTCGACCGGATCCTCGGCGCGCAGCACCCTATCTCCTCGCATCATGACGAATTGCTGTTCGTCATCATCCACCAGACCAAGGAGCTGTGGCTCAAGCAGATCATCCACGAGCTGCGGCTGGCCAAGGGGCTGATCCGTTCCGATTCGCTGATCCAGGTCCACAAGAGCCTGTCCCGCGTCTCTCGGATCCAGGCGGTGATGACCTTGAGCTGGGACGTCCTGGCGACGATGACTCCGGCCGATTACACGAGCTTTCGCGACGTTCTCGGCTCCAGCTCCGGCTTCCAGTCTGCCCAGTTCCGTGAGTTCGAATATCGGCTCGGGCTCAAGGACGGCGGCCATTTGCGCTTCCAGGAGGAAGGAAGCGAGGCCTACGGGGCGCTGATGGAGGCGCTGCACCAGCCGAGCCTCTGGGACGAAGCCAATGCCGCGCTCTCCCGGGCAGGTTTCGCGCTGCCGGCGGAGGCGGTCGATCGCGACTGGGGCCAGCCCTACGCCCCGCTCCCGGAAGTCGAATCGGCTTGGGCGGAGGTGTACCGCGACACC
>NZ_DASVUE010000004.1:0-2012 GCF_036387215.1 Allosphingosinicella sp.
ATCCAGGCGATCGTTGATTGGCAGGACAATAAGGGCTCCGTCAGCCGCGAGATCCAGTATCGCCCCGCGCGCGTGCTCATGCAGGATTTCACCGGCGTTCCGGCCGTGGTCGATCTCGCCGCGATGCGCGATGCGATGAAGTCGCTCGGCGGCGATCCGGAGCGGATCAACCCGCAGGTGCCCGTCCACCTCGTCATCGATCACTCGGTGATGGTCGACGAGTTCGGCACGCCCAAGGCGTTCGAGCAGAATGTCGAACTCGAATACCAGCGCAACATGGAGCGCTACCAGTTCCTGAAATGGGGCGCCGCCGCGTTCGACAATTTCAAGGTCGTGCCGCCCGGCACCGGCATCTGCCACCAGGTGAACCTCGAGCACATCGCGCGCAGCGTGTGGTCCTCGGCGGACGCACAGGGCCAGGAAGTCGCCTATTTCGACACGCTCGTCGGCACCGACAGCCATACGACGATGGTGAACGGCCTCGGCGTCCTGGGCTGGGGCGTCGGCGGGATCGAGGCCGAGGCGGCGATGCTCGGCCAGCCGGTCTCGATGCTGATCCCCGAAGTGGTCGGCTTCAACCTCACCGGAGCGCTCCGCGAAGGCATCACCGCCACCGATCTGGTGCTCACCGTCACTCAGATGCTTCGGAAGAAGGGCGTGGTCGGCCGCTTCGTCGAATTTTACGGCCCCGGCGTCTCCGCTTTGTCGGTCGCGGACCGCGCGACGATCGCCAACATGGCGCCCGAATATGGCGCGACCTGCGGCTTCTTCCCCGTGGACGGCAAGACGCTCGATTATCTCCGGCTCACCGGCCGCTCCGAGGAGCAGGTCGCGCTGGTCGAAGCCTATGCCAGGGAGCAGGGCATGTGGCTCGAGGCGAATGCCGCCGATCCCGTGTTCACGGATACGCTCTCGCTCGACATGTCCACCGTCGAGCCCTCACTCGCCGGCCCCAAGCGGCCGCAGGACAAGGTGTTCCTGTCGGACGTGGACGAGGAGTTCCTCAAGAATCTCGAGAGCGAATATGGCTGCACGCGCGACAGCGTGAAGACGCGCTATCCGGCGAACGGGACGGATCTCGGCCATGGCGACGTGGTCATCGCCGCGATCACCAGCTGCACCAACACCTCCAACCCCTCCGTGCTGGTCGCGGCCGGCCTCGTCGCGCGGAAGGCGCGGGAGAAGGGGCTCGACCGAAAGCCCTGGGTCAAGACCTCGCTCGCCCCCGGCAGCCAGGTCGTCACCGACTATCTCGACCGCGCCGGCCTCTCCGAGGATCTGAACGCGATCGGCTTCGATCTCGTCGGCTATGGCTGCACCACCTGCATCGGCAATTCCGGGCCGCTTCCCGAGCCGATCTCGAAGGCGATCCACGCCAACGATCTCGTCGCCGCGTCCGTCCTCTCGGGCAACCGCAATTTCGAGGGCCGCGTGTCGCCTGACGTGCGCGCCAATTATCTCGCCTCGCCGCCGCTCGTCGTCGCCTATGCGCTGAAGGGCACCGTCACCGAGGATATGGTGAAGTCGCCGATCGGCCACGACCGGGCCGGCGATCCCGTCTACCTCCGCGACATCTGGCCGACGAACGAGGAGATTCGCAGCCTCATCGACCAGCATGTGAACGCGGAGATGTTCGCGGCGCGCTATGCCGACGTCTACAAGGGCGACGAGAAGTGGCGGGCGATCGACGTCACCGGCGGCGATACCTATGCCTGGTCGGCGGGCTCCACCTACATCCAGAACCCGCCTTACTTCGAGGGCATGTCGATGACGGCCGCGGGCCTTACTGACATCGTCCACGCACGTACGCTTGCTGTATTCGGCGATTCCATAACAACCGACCACATTTCGCCCGCCGGCGCGATCAAGCTCGACAGCCCGGCCGGCACCTACCTCACCGAGCACCAGGTCGCCCGCGCCGACTTCAACAGCTACGGCGCCCGCCGCGGCAACCACGAAGTCATGATGCGCGGCACCTTCGCCAACATCCGCATCAAAAACGCCATGACTCC
>NZ_DASVUE010000005.1:0-3219 GCF_036387215.1 Allosphingosinicella sp.
TGACCGACGATGAGGCGATCGCCAAGAAGATTAATTCGGCGGTGTTCCCCGGCCTTCAGGGCGGCCCGCTGATGCACGTCATTGCCGCCAAGGCGGTGGCGTTCGGTGAAGCGCTTCGGCCGGAGTTCAAGAGCTACGCCCGCGCCGTCATCGCCAATGCGAAGGCGCTGGCCGGCCGCCTCCAGGAGCGCGGCGCAGCACTCGTCGCCGGCGGCACCGATACGCACCTGGCGCTCGTCGATCTCGGCCCGCTCGGAATCACCGGCAAGGATGCCGACGAGGCGCTCGAGCGTTCCGCCATCACCTGCAACAAGAATGGCGTGCCGTTCGATCCGCTTCCGCCGCTGAAGACCAGCGGCATCCGCGTTGGATCACCCGCGGGCACCACCCGCGGCTTCGGCGTCCGGGAATTTCGCGACATCGCCGACATGATCGCCGACGTGCTCGACGGCCTGCGTGCCAACGGGCACGAAGGCAACGGCGCGGTCGAAGCGGACGTGAAGCGGCGCGTGCGCGAGCTGTGCGCGCGCTTCCCAATCTACCCGGAGCAGTAATTGCGCTGCCCTTTCTGCTCGCACGAAGCCAGCCAGGTGAAGGACAGCCGCCCCACCGAGGACGGCGCCTCGATCCGCCGCCGCCGCCAGTGCGAGGATTGCGGCGCCCGCTTCACGACCTTCGAACGTGTGCAGCTGCGCGAGCTCACCGTCGTCAAATCCGGCGAGCGGCGGGAGCCCTTCGACCGCTCCAAGCTTGAGCGTTCCGTATCGACCGCGCTTCGCAAGCGCCCCGTGCCGCAGGAGCGGATCGACAAGCTCGTCTCCTCGATCCAGCGCCAGCTCGAGGTAAGCGGCGAAAGCGAGGTCTCTTCCACGCGCATCGGCGAGATGGTGATGGAGGGGCTTAAGGCCGTCGACACCGTCGCCTACATCCGCTTCGCCTCAGTCTACAAAGATTTCAGCGAAGCCAGCGACTTCGAAGCCTTCGCAGGCAGGGTGGGAGAGGAAGACCAGCGTTCCACTCCCCGCTCATCCTGAGTAGGGGCTGAGCCCGTCGAAGCCCCGTATCGAAGGACCGGCCAGCATTGGATTTCTACGCCTACCTGCTCCGCTGCTCCGACGGCAGCTATTATGCCGGTCATACCGACGATCTGGACGCCCGCATCGCTCAGCACCAAACGGGAGCAGTGCCGGGCTACACAGAGAAGCGCCGGCCCGTCGAGCTCGTTTGGTCGGAGCGTTTTCCGGATCGGCACCAGGCATTCGCGGCAGAACGCCGGATCAAGGGCTGGACGCGCGCGAAGAAGGAAGCACTGATCTGCGGGGATTGGGAGGCATTGCACCGTCTGGCGAAGAAATCCTTCGATACGCCGCTTCGACTTCGCTCAGCGGCTACTCAGGATGAGCGAGAAAATAAGGTTCTCCTGGATCCGCTCATCCTGAATAGCGGGCTCAGCGAAGCCGAAGACCACGTATCGAAGGGCCCTGCAATCGTGCTGGTCCGCCCGCAGCTAGGAGAGAATATCGGGAAGGCGGCGCGGGCGATGCTGAACTTCGGCCTCACCGACCTGCGTCTGGTAAGCCCGCGGGATGGTTGGCCGAACCCCTCCGCCGGCCCTGCGGCCTCGGGAGCCGACGTCGTTCTGGAGCGCGCGCAAGTGTTCGAGACCGTGGCGGAAGCGGTGGCGGATTGTCCCTTCGTCTACGCCACGACGGTGCGGAAGCGCGGCCTGGTCGTGCCGGTCGTGACGCCGCAGGAGGCGGCCGCCGAGATGGCGCAGCGCGGCGAAGCCTCCGCGATCCTCTTCGGAGCCGAGCGCTCGGGCCTCGAAACCGAGGAGGTGGCTATCGCTCAGAAGATCCTCACCGTCCCCATCAACCCCGAATTTCGATCATTGAACCTCGCCCAGGCCGTGATCCTCGTCGCCTATGAATGGTCGAAGCATCAGGAGCTGATGGTCCCGACCGAGGGGGAGCCGGCCGAGCCGCGTGCGCCGCATGAGCATCTGGAAGGCCTGATCGGGCAGCTGAACGAAGCGCTGGACGAAGTCGGCTATTTCTTCCCGCCCGACCGCACCCCGGCCACTCTCAACACGATCCGGACGATCCTGACCAAGCCCGGCTGGTCGACTCGCGAGATCCAGGCGCTGCGCGGGATGATCCGAGCGATCACTCATCCGCGTCAGCGCGGCCGTTCGTCGAACCGCTCGAATTCGTAGGCGATCGATGCCTCCACCAGGCGCTCGTAGAGTTCGGCGACGGCAGCGGCCGGAGCGCCCTCGGACAGGGCGATCCGCTTCGCATTGCCGATCACTTCGGCCTTTCGCGCCTCGTCTCTCACCGCTTCCCGGTCGAGCTTGATGCGAGCCGCGGCATCCATGTAGCGGAAGCGTTCGGCGAGCAGCGCCACGATCTGCTCGTCCAGCCGGTCGACGCCGCCCCGCACCTCGGCCATCGTCCTGCAGTCGCCCGGCCTCACCCTTCCCTCGCTCATGCGGCTTCTTTAGCGGCCGCCAAGCGGCTGTCGAGGTTGACTTATGCGCCTCCGCGGGCCATGTGCCCCGCTTCGCAATTGGCCTCGCATTCCCGGTGAAGCGGCGGCCGCGCTCGACAACAGGTCGAACGGTGCGGGTCCGGGATCATCGCCCTCCGGGGCAACAGCAAATTGGAGTATGTCATGTCGAAGCGCTCAAGCGCCAAGTATAAGCTCGACCGCCGGATGGGCGAGAACGTCTTCGGACGCCCCAAGAGCCCGGTCAACAAGCGCGAATATGGCCCCGGCCAGCACGGCCAGCGCCGCAAGAGCAAGGTCTCGGATTACGGGGTGCAGCTCAAGGCCAAGCAGAAGCTCAAGGGCTATTATGGCGAGATCACGGAGCGCCAGTTCAAGCGCAGCTACACCGATGCGGTGCGCATGAAGGGCGATACCTCGCAGAACCTGATCGGCCTGCTCGAGCGGCGGCTCGACATGGTGGTCTATCGCGCCAAGTTCACGCCGACGATCTGGTCGGCACGCCAACTCGTCAGCCACGGCCACATCCGCGTCAACGGCGTGAAGTGCAACATCGCCTCGCGCCGGGTGAATCCGAACGACGAGATCACGCTCGGCAGCAAGGCGCAGGAAATGGCGCTGGTGATGGAAGCGCAGGGCCTCGCCGAGCGCGAGATCCCCGACTACGTCGCTCCCGACGGCACCGCCAAGGTGACCTTCACCCGCGTTCCG
>NZ_DASVUE010000006.1:0-4363 GCF_036387215.1 Allosphingosinicella sp.
ACCATCGTTTTGAGACTCAAACGAACATCCGCGGGGGCTTTAGCGTTACGATCGAGATCCCCCACCAGGTTCAAGTATCCGAGGAGCCGAAATGACCATTCGCACCATCCTGGTCGACGACGAGCCGCTGGCGATCCAGGGTCTGCGTCTGCGCCTGGAGAAACATGAGGATGTCGAGATCATCGACACCTGCTCGAACGGGCGCGAGGCGATACGGTCGATCAAGACTCACAAGCCGGATCTCGCCTTCCTCGACATCCAGATGCCAGGTTTCGACGGGTTCTCGGTGATCCAGGGCCTGATGGAAGTGGAGCCGCCGCTCTTCGTGTTCGTCACCGCCTTTGGCGACCACGCCCTCCGCGCGTTCGAGGCCAAAGCCGTCGATTATCTGATGAAGCCCGTCGAGGAGGATCGCCTCGCAGACACCTTGGACCGCGTGCGCGAGCGGCTGGCCGAGAAGCGCGGGGCCGAGGAAGTCGGCCGGCTAAAGGAAGTGCTGGCCGAAGTCGCGCCCGAAGCGGTTGATGTCGAGGGTGTCGAGGATGCCCATTCCTCCAACCGCTACGAGAAGCTCATCAACATCAAGGATCGTGGCCAGATCTTTCGCGTCGACGTGGATTCGATCGAGAAGATCGACGCGGCCGGCGACTATATGTGCATCTATACGGGCGATAATACGCTCATCCTCCGCGAAACGATGAAGGACCTTGAAAAACGCCTCGACCCGCGCCGCTTCCAGCGCGTGCACCGCTCCTGCATCGTCAACCTCGATCTCGTCCGCCAGGTGAAGCCGCACACCAACGGCGAATGCTTCCTGGTGCTGGAATCAGGCGGCACCGTGAAGGTCAGCCGCTCGTATCGAGACGTGGTGGCGCGCTTCGTCCACTGACGGGGCGGCTCGAGGAAAGCGTCTCCCTCCTTGCTTCAGGCCGGGCGCCAGGTGGCGAGGCGGTAGAAGTAATAGCCCGCAATGACAGCAAAAATCGCGTTGGTTGCGGGGTTCAGATAAGCGCCGACCACCGCATAGCGGCTTTCGAGCATGTAGCCCGCTCCGGTGAGTGCTGCGTTCCACAGGATCGAGCCGAGGGTCGAGAAGAGCAGGAATCGTCCGAAGCCCATCGCGAAGATGCCGGCGGCGATCGAGACGAGGGTGCGGATGGCCGGCAGGATCCGGCCGAGCAGCACTGCCTTCGCGCCGTTGTCGTCGAACCAGCGCGCGGCAGCGTCGAAGTCGCTCGAATGAAGTGTGAGCCAGCGCCCGTGCCGGTCGCTCCATGCCTTGAGCCGATCGAGGCCCAAAAGGCGACCGATCGAATACCAGAAGATTGTCCCGACGACCGTTCCAATAGTTCCTGCAGCGATGACGCCGAACGGATCGAATTCACCCCTGGCGGCATCGAACCCGGCCATCGGCATGATCAACTCTGACGGGAGCGGCGGGAACAGGATCGCGAGCAGCATCAGCAGGGCGATCCCCGAATAGCCCCCGCTCTCGATCACCTGGACGATCCAGTCGAACATGAAATTTGTATGCGCGCCACGGCGCAAGGTGGCAAGCCGCGGCCGGTGGGCCGTTAGACCTCAGCTCCCGCGGAGCATGCCGCCCAAGCCGCGGCGCGTGGGACTGGTGGTGCCGCCGCCGCCGGACTTCATGACGTTGTGGCGGAAGAGGCCGGCGGTGAGCTTCACCGTCAGCCACACCCAAAGCGCCTGCCAGGCGATCGCCACCAAGTGGTGCCACAGGGTGGGCGTCTGCGCCGCGCGCGCGATCATGGTCAGCGGCGAGCTGAATGGGAACATGGCGGCAGCGATCCCGATCAGGCTGTCGAACGGCCCCACGGCCATCGAAGCGAAGAAGAAGATCAGAACCTGGCCTATCGTCACCGGCATGGAGAGCGTCTGCACTTCCCGGATTGAGGCGGCCTGCGAGCCGATGCCGAGGAAGGCGGCGCCGAGCAGCAGGTAATTCATGCTGTAATAAATGAGCACCAGGATCACGAACAGCGGCCAGCCGACGGCGGGCGTGGGGAGCCCGTCCCCGCCCATGGGCCAGAAGGTGAAGCCGGCCACGGCAGCCGCGGTCCACACGCCGATCCCGACCAGCGATACGGCAAGCATCGAGAACAGCTTGCCGATGAAGATCGCATCAACCGGAACCGCGGCCGCCAGCACCTCGATCACCTTGTTCGATTTCTCCTCAACCAGGTTCGAAAGCAGCATGGTGGAGAGCAGCACGGTCGTCATGAACAGGAGCAATTGGCCCATGCGGGCGGTCAGGGCACGCATCGCTGCGAGCGAGCCTGCGGATTCCGCGACCTTCACGACCTGGATTTTCGTCGGCGGGAGGCTGACGCCCTCCCTCTCCAGGGCTCGTCGAGAGCGGACCTCGTCGAGGATCAGCTGCATCTGCCTTCGGACGCTGCCGTCCTGGCGGATGTCGCCGGTGAGCTTCGGACGCTCGACGCCGCCGGTCAGCACCGCGAGGATGCGCTTATCGGTGGCGGCGAGGAGGTCCTTCACCTGGGGATCGATCGAATAGTCGGGCTCGGCATGGAGGAGCTCGGGAAGTCCGTTCTCACCGAAGGCAGGATTGAGCGCGCTTCGAGCCCGGTTAATCTCCGTAAACTCGCCGAGCGGCGCGACGATCGCAACGCTGGAGCGCAGGTCCTGCCGCGCCATCTTGCTGCTGCTGGCACCGAACAACAGTGAGATGCCGAGGATGAAAAGCGGGCCGATCAGGAAGAAGAGGAAGGTGCGCGACCATACGGTTGCAACGAAGTCGCGGCGGCCGATCACGTAGGCGGATTGAAGGAAGCCCATCACGCAGCCTCCGCCACGGCGCTTTGCTCGAGCTCGCGCGCGGCCGCCGGTCCGGCGATTGCGACGAAGGCGTCGTGCAGCCCGGGCCGTTCGATCGACAATTCCTCGATCCCCGCCCCGCCTTCGATCAATGCCTTCAGCAGCGGCTCGATTCCGGCGGAAGGGAGCTCGAAATGCCAGACGCCGTCCTCCTGGGTGGCTCCGGCGGGAAGCGCGCTCCGCCAGGCGCCGTCGGCGGCGCGGGTGCGGAGCCGCGCATGCGGATTCAGCCGGTCACGGGCGGAGGCGACGCTTCCTTCGAAGCGGATCTTTCCGCCGGCGATGATCGCGATCCGCTCGCACAGCCGCTCGGCATGGGCGATGACATGGGTGGAGAAGATGATCGTCGCTCCGCCCGCCGCTTCCTCGCGGATGAGATGCTCGAGCCGGCCCTGGTTGATGGCGTCGAGGCCGGAAAAGGGCTCGTCGAGCACGATCAGCTTCGGGCGGTGGACGATCGTGCCGAACAGCTGCACCGTCTGAGCCATGCCCTTGGACAAGCTCTTGATGGGCTTGTTCACATAGTCCCCGAGGCCGTTATCTGCGAGCAGCCGCTCGGCGCGCACTCGGCCGGTGTCGAGCGGGAGGCCGCGGAGCGCGCCCATGAAGGCGATCGCCTCCTTTGCCGTCATCGCAGGGTAGAGACCCCGCTCTTCGGGCAAATAGCCGACCAGGGTGGCCGCTTCGAGAGGGCGGGAGCGTCCGAGCAGGGTCCGCTCGCCCTCGTCGGGATCGATGATCCCGAGCAGCATGCGCAGGGTCGTCGTCTTGCCGGCGCCGTTCGGACCGAGAATGCCGTAGATCGTCCCTTCCGGAACCGCGATGTCGACGCCGTCCACGGCCGTCTTCCCGTCGAAGGCCTTGAACAGGCGCTTCGCCTCAATAGCTAAGCCGTTCCCCACGCGCGCAATATCCCCTTTGCGGTCAACGTGGTAACGAGTGCGACATGCAAGGCAAGCCAAAGCTGCGCGACAGGCTGGAAGAAAAGGCGAAGGAGCTGGGCTTCTCCGCGGTCGGCGTGGCGCGTGCGGATGCGGCGCCCAAGACGGCGGAGCGGCTGGCGGAATGGCTGGCCTCGGGGGCGCATGGCGATATGATCTGGATGGAGGAGACTGCGGCCCGCCGCGCCTCGCCCGCGGGGCTGTGGCCGGACGTGAGGAGCGTTATCTCGCTGGGTATGAGCTATGCGCCGTCAACCGATCCGATGGCGCTGGCGGGGGAGGGGGATGTCGGCCGCATCTCGGTCTACGCCCAGGGCGCCGATTATCACGACGTCGTCAAGAAGGCGCTGAAGGCGCTGGCCCGCTGGCTGGTCGAGGAAGCGGGCTGCGAATTGAAGGTGTTCGTCGATACCGCGCCGGTTATGGAAAAGCCGCTCGCCGAAGCGGCCGGGCTCGGCTGGCAGGGCAAGCACACCAACCTCGTCAGCCGGAGGGACGGCAACTGGCTGTTCCTCGGCGCCATCTACACGACGCTCGAGCTGGACCTGGAGCCTGCGGGGGAG
>NZ_DASVUE010000007.1:0-4118 GCF_036387215.1 Allosphingosinicella sp.
AAATCGACGCGTGGGCCGTCGAACAGCGACAGCGGACGCATTTCGTGCAGGCTGTTGTCCCACGCGCCGTCGGCGATCTCGTCGCCGATGTGCGAAAGCTCGGTGGTCGGGAACCAGCGCGCCAGATCGGCGGCGCGCACCTCGTCGAGCCGCAGGTCGTCTGTCCCGTCGAGCACGTATGGATAGGGTATCTCGCTTGCGGAGCGGCCGACCGACACTTCGACCTCATAGTCGCGCACCAGGAGCGAGAGCTGCTCGGTCAGATATTTCCGGAACAGGCGCGGGCGGGCGACGCTGGCGGCATAGACGCCCGGCCGGTTCAGCCGCCCGAAGGCGCGGTTGGGAAAGCGGGCCGGTTGGTCCGGGCGGTAGTGGATCCGAAGCTCCGGATAGGCGAACAATCCCTGCGCCCGCTCCGCCGGATCCGGCTTGTCGCCGCTTCTGAGATACCGGGCGAGGCCGCTCCTGAGCGCCGCCGACGAGCGGTCGTAAATGTCGCAAAGCTGCTCGATGAGGCCCGCTATGTCTGCTTCGGTGGTGATGGCGGCCATGGTCAGGACCCCGCGTCTTCCAGGTTGGCCGGGCCGAAGCCGAGCGGAAGCAGTTCGGAGATGCGAAGCACCTGCACCTCGGTTCCGTCGCCGTTGGACGAGATCACCTCGATGTCGTTGCCGGACACGTGCGCGGCCTCCAGAATCGATTGGCGGCAGCCGCCGCAGGAGGTGACGACCGAGGCGCCGGCGAGCGAGCCGTCGGACCCGACATGCCCCCCCGTGACGGCGATGCGGGTGATCTTGCGAAGGCCGAACTTCTGGCTTGCGGCGGTAAGTGCGGAAAGCTCGGCGCACACGCCGAGGCGATAACAGGCATTTTCCATGTTCGAGCCGAGCACGATCTCGCCATCATCCGATTCCACCGCGCAGCCGACGCTGAAACCGGAATAAGGAGCATATGCCGCCAGCGCTGCGCGGCGTGCCTGCTCGACGAGAGATTGAGGGTCCGTCATGGAGGCCGGACCATAAGCCTGGCCAAGCAAAAGAATAGGGGGTTCCTTCGGCTGCGCAGGCAGGCAGTCTCGCTGGTTCCGCGACCAATGGTGTGTTAGGGGCATGATATGCCTATCCGTCCCGATCATGATCCCTTGTCGAACCACCGTCGCCGATTCGAGGCGGCATGGGCGCGGCACGAGGCGACAGTTGCACGAGCGCGCCGCGTGCACGAGCTTCGTGTGTCCGAGGCCCGGCGGCGGATCCAGGAGGTGAAGCTTGCTCATCGGGCGCACGTCGCCGAGATGCAGAGGCGGCTGGCCGAGGCGCTTCGCCTGCATGGAGCGCGGTACGAGCACGTGGAGTGGCGATGGGATGGATGGCCGTTCCCGCCTCAAACTCGCCGCGGCCGGCGGCCGGACGGCGAAGACCGCGAGATGATCCCGGCCGTTCCTGCTCCGAAGCCGAAGCCGCTCATGGGAGGCGCCGAAGCGCCGATCGAATAACGCGCCTTCCGTGCGAGCGGCAGGGCGTTCCAAAAAGCGGCTTGATGTTGACGCAACGTCAAGTGGTACAGCTCTCCAGATGAAGGGGATGCTCGACATCAGGGAAGTGGCTCGGCGCACGGGCCTCACCTCTAGGACTCTGCGCTTCTACGAAAGCCGCGGCCTCGTGACGCCGATCCGCACCGACAGCGGACGGCGCGTCTATGGCCCCGAAGCGCTGGAGCGGATCAATCACATCGTCGCGCTGAAGCGGGCGGGGTTGACGCTCTCGCAAATCGGAGAAGCGCTCACGAACAGGCCGCTCGACCTGGCGCGGATAGTCGGGGCGCAGCTGGCGGCGCTGGCGGTGCGGCAGGCGGAGATCGCCGAAGCGATGAAGCTCCTCGTGTCGGTCGCCGCTCGGCTCGACCGGCGGGAGCCGCTTGGCCTCGATGCCCTGTGCGAAATGATCCGCCAGGGGGAGACGGTGGTGGAATCGGACAAATGGAAGCGCGAGCTGGCGATCAGGATGGTCGGCGAGGAGAAGATAAGGGATGGCGCGGCGCGCATGGTCTCGATACTCGGCTCCATCGACCCGACGGAGTACCGGCAGAAGACAACGGAGCTGATGGCCCGCATTGAGGCGGCGATGCCGCTCGATCTCGACGGTCCCGAGGCGGCCGCGCTCCACGACGAATGGCTTCAGCTCATCGACCCGTTCATTAAGCTCACATCTGAAGCTCCGCCGACTGGGCTGAACGGGCTGCCTCTCAAGGAGGCGCTCGAGAATATCGACCGATGGAAGCAGAAGGGCGAGGCGCCCTTTTCGACAAAGGCGTTCGAGTTCCTTTTCGCCATGGGCCGGCGGCGGAAGGGGGATCGACGCGCGGCCTAGTTATCTGCCGCTCTCCGGGAACTCGCCCGTTGACCCATGTCCCTCCCGCAGTTATAGGCCGCCTCGCCTGCGGAGCCTCCGCGTTCCTGGAGCAGGCAAGAGCTTGAACATTGCTTCGCGAGAGTGAGGGCCTGGGGGGCCGTAAGGCCGCCGGGGCTTTTGCGCATTTTGCGTGCAGGCAAAGTAACTTATAAGGAAGTGAAGGCTTCATGCCAACGATCAACCAGCTGATCCGCAAGGGTCGCGAGCCGCAGAAGGCCAAGTCCAAGGTCCCTGCAATGGAGCAGAACCCGCAGAAGCGCGGCGTCTGCACCCGCGTCTATACGACGACCCCGAAGAAGCCGAACTCCGCACTCCGCAAGGTGGCCAAGGTCCGCCTGACGAACCAGCGCGAAGTGATCAGCTACATCCCCGGCGAGGGCCATAACCTCCAGGAGCACAGCGTCGTGCTGATCCGCGGCGGCCGTGTGCGCGACTTGCCCGGCGTTCGCTACCACGTCCTGCGCGGCGTTCTCGACACCCAGGGTGTCAAGGATCGCCGCCAGTCCCGCTCGAAGTACGGCGCAAAGCGTCCGAAGTAAGACC
Source organism: Allosphingosinicella sp. (assembly GCF_036387215.1). Lineage (GTDB taxonomy): Bacteria > Pseudomonadota > Alphaproteobacteria > Sphingomonadales > Sphingomonadaceae > Allosphingosinicella. The sequence goes on from NZ_DASVUE010000007.1 coordinate 2,952, forward strand.
GGCCTTAAGGCCGTCTGAAGTCAAGAGAAGGTAATCTGATATGTCCCGTCGTCGCCGCCCAGAGAAGCGCGAAATCCTCCCCGATCCGAAGTTCGGGGACGTCGTCCTTTCCAAGTTCATGAACAGCGTCATGCTCGACGGCAAGAAGTCCGTCGCGGAGGGCATCGTCTACGGCGCTCTCGAGACCGTCGAGACCCGCGCCAAGCGCGAGCCGCTCGGCGTGTTCCACGATGCATTGAACAACATCAAGCCGGGTATCGAGGTCCGCAGCCGCCGCGTCGGCGGCGCGACCTATCAGGTCCCGGTCGAGGTGCGCCCCGAGCGCGCCCAGGCGCTTGCGATCCGCTGGCTGATCTCCGCCGCCCGTGCGCGCTCGGAGAACACCATGGCCGCCCGTCTTTCGGGCGAGCTGATGGATGCCGCCAACAACCGCGGCAACGCGGTGAAGAAGCGTGAGGACACGCATCGCATGGCCGAGGCCAACCGGGCCTTCAGCCACTACCGCTGGTAAAATTCGTCCCTATATCGTCAGGGCGGGGCCGCGGCCCCGCTCCCGACATTGGAGTTTAAGATCATGGCCCGCAGCCATCCGCTCGACCGTTACCGCAATATCGGCATCATGGCGCACATCGACGCCGGCAAGACGACGACGACCGAGCGCATCCTTTATTACACCGGCAAGTCCTACAAGATCGGCGAAGTGCACGAAGGCACCGCCACGATGGACTGGATGGAGCAGGAGCAGGAGCGCGGGATCACGATCACCAGCGCCGCCACCACCTGTTTCTGGAAGGCTGAAGAGGGCACCGGCCCCGAGCACCGGATCAACATCATCGACACGCCCGGCCACGTCGACTTCACCATCGAAGTCGAGCGCTCGCTGCGCGTGCTCGACGGCGCGGTCGCCTGCTTCGACGGCGTTGCCGGCGTCGAGCCGCAGTCGGAGACCGTCTGGCGGCAGGCCGAGAAGTACAAGGTCCCGCGGATGTGCTTCGTCAACAAGCTGGACCGCACGGGCGCCAATTTCGACATGTGCGTCGGCATGATCAAGGATCGGCTCGGCGCCCGCCCGGCCGTCCTCTATCTCCCGATCGGGATCGAGAGCCAGTTCAAGGGCCTTGTCGACCTCGTCAACAACCGGGCCATCATCTGGCTCGAGGAGTCGCT
>NZ_DASVUE010000008.1:0-3046 GCF_036387215.1 Allosphingosinicella sp.
CGCCGAGGGGCAGCGGCAGCTCCAGTTCGTCCTCAACCAGATCGTGATCCCGCTCGCGCTCGTGCTGATGGCGGCGGGGCTGCTCGTCTCGCTGCTTCGCTACCGCCTGTACGACGCGGAGGCGGCGATCAGCCGCTCGGCCGGCTACGCCTTGCTGACCTTGATGCTCGGCGCGACCTTCGCCGCGAGCTCCGAAGCGATCGAATGGTTCTTCGAGACCAATTTGGGAGGGGAAGCCGGAGCACTTCCGGGCGCGATCGCAGCGGCTCTCGCCGTTGTGCTGATCACGCCGCTCAACAACCGCGTGCAGGCCTGGGCGGAGCGGCGCTTCCAGAAGGGGCTGGTGCGCCTTCGCCGCGACCTGCCGGAAGCAGTCGGGGACCTCAGGGAAACGAGCGATCTGCCGGGCCTGCTGGACGAGGTGCTGGGTCGGCTTACGGACGGCGTGCGGGCCAAATGGGCGGCGGTCCTGGTCGGGCGGGAGATCGTGGCCGCGCGGGACATCGGGGCGGAAGCAGCTGCATCCTGGAGCGACAACTTCAGGCCAGATGCGGGGCTGGAGGCGCTCGGGCTCGACCGGGACGATCCGCTGTTCCCGGTGCGGCTGCCGCTCCGGGTGCGCTACGGGGGCGGTGAGCCGGTGGGCTGGATCCTGCTCGGCCCACGCCCGGACGGGAGCTTCTACGGCAGCGACGAGCGGGAAGTGCTTGCCGAAGTGGCGGACCCGATCGCAAGGGCGGTGCAGATCGTGGGGCTGAGGAACGAGCGGATGAGGGAGCAGGAGGAGCGGCTGAGGGCGCTCGAGGCGGCGGTGGCGAAGCTGACGGCCGCCCGGGCATGAGCTTCACGTCCAGGATCCTGCTGCTGGGCGCGGGCGAGCTTGGCAAGGAATTCGCGATCTCGGCGAAGCGGCTGGGGTGCTTCGTGATCGCCTGCGACAGCTATGCGGGCGCGCCTGCGATGCAGGTGGCGGATGAGAGCGAGGTCTTCTCGATGCTGGACGCCGACAAGCTCCGCGCGTCGATCGAGGCTCACCGGCCGGACCTGATCGTGCCGGAGGTCGAGGCGATCCGGACCGAAGTGCTGCTCGAGGTGGAGCGCGAGGGGTTCACGGTGGTGCCCTCGGCCCGCGCGACGATGATGACGATGAACCGCGACAGCATCCGGGAGCTGGCGGCGGAAACGCTCGGGCTCCGGACCTCGCGCTTCCGCTTCGCCGAAAGCCTCGACGAGGTGCTGGAGGCGGCGCGGCATACCGGGCTGCCGTGCGTCGTAAAGCCTGTCATGTCGTCATCGGGCAAGGGGCAGAGCACGGTCCGCGCCGAGGACGAGCTGGAGCCGGCCTGGGATTATGCGGTCGCCAACATGCGCGGCGACCGGGCGCGGGTGATCGTCGAGGAGTTCATCGACTTCGACTATGAGATCACCCTGCTGACGGTGCGCACCCGGGACGGCGTGCTCTTCTGCCCGCCGATCGGCCATCGCCAGGAGCGCGGCGACTATCGGGAGAGCTGGCAGCCGGCGGCGATGTCGGAGGCGGCGCTCGCCGAGGCGCAGAGGATGGCGAAGGCGGTGGTCGACGACCTCGGCGGCTACGGCATCTACGGCGTCGAATATTTCGTGCGGGGAGACGAGGTGATCTTCTCCGAGCTGTCGCCGCGGCCGCACGACACCGGCATGGTGACTCTGATCTCGCAGAATTTGTCGGAATTCGACCTGCATGCGCGCGCCGTGCTCGGCCTCCCGATCCCGCGCATCGCTCTGCTTGGACCGTCCGCATCCGCGGTGGTGCTCGCGGACCGGGACAGCGACAGCTTCAGCATCGCCGGCATTGCGGACGCGCTGGCGCTTGGAACCGAAGGCGCGGAGGTGGACGTGCGGGTGTTCGGCAAGCCGGTGACGCGCCCTTACCGGCGCATGGCAGTGACGCTTGCCACGGGAGCGGACACGGACGCGGCGCGGAAGCTCGCCGCGGAAGCCGCCGCGAAGGTGACGATCAGCTATTCCTGAGGAGGCGCTCGGGGCGGATCTGCTCCGGTGCGACGCCGAGTGCCGCCAGCCCCGCCGGCCAGGCGGCGCCGGTGATCAGGGCCTCGGTGATCTCGGCCATCGCCGGGGCGGTCTGGAGGCCGTAGCCGCCCTGGCCGGCGAGCCAGAAGAAGCCGGGGGCGTCGGGGGCGAAGCCGGCGGTCGGGACGCGATCCGAAGTGAAGGTGCGAAGGCCGGCCCAGCGATGGGCGATGCGGCGGACGCTGAGGCTTGTATATTCCTCGAGCCGATGGGCGGCGAGCGCGAGGTCGTAATCCTCGGGCTGGGCATCGCACGGCTCGCTCACAACTTCGTCGACCGGGGAGGCGAGCAGGCGGCCGGCCTCGGGAAGCATGTAGAAGAGGTCGGCGGCGGTCTTCACGAACGGCCAGTCCCGCACGTTCTCCCCGCGGGGAGGATCGACCACGATGATGGTGCGGCGCCTTGGGGTTAGGCCCAGCGGCCTCACGCCGGCGAGGGCGGCGACGCCGTCGGCCCAGGCGCCGGCGGCGTTGATCAGGATCGGGGCGGAGAAACGCTCGCCCGCTTCGGTCTCGGCTTCCCATTCCCCGCGCGCGTGCGCGAGGCGCGCAATGCGCTTGCCCATGTGGATCTCGCCGCCCGACGTCCGGACGGCGCGGGCGAAACCCTGCAGCAGCGCGTCGGCATCGAGCCGCAGGCCCGCCGTCTCGACGACGCCCGAGACCATCGCCCCCTCCCCCGTCTTCAGCACCGGGCAGAGCGCCCGGATCTCCGCTTCGCCTACGTAGGAAATGCTATTGGTGAAGCGCTCCATCTGCGCCTGGAGCGCGTGGAGGGTCGGAAGCATCTCCTCGGTCGCCACGAACAAGGCGGATGCGGTTCGGGCGATCGGCTCATCGCTGAAAGCCGCCGGAGGATCGAGGAAGAAGGCGCGGCTGTAGGAGGTGAGGCCGCGCACCGCCGCATCGCCGATGCCGTAATGCGAGAAGGTCACGCTCCGGCCGGAGCTGTGACGGCCGAGCGCCTCCTCAGCCTC
>NZ_DASVUE010000009.1:0-9138 GCF_036387215.1 Allosphingosinicella sp.
GCGATGCGGACCAGGTTCCTGTCGCTGATCGTGACGCTGCGCTTGATGCCGTGCTTGCCGGTATAAGTGAGCTTCACCTTGCCGCGCTCCACCTTCGCATGCCGGTTGCGGAGCGTCGTGGCGCCGAAGCTTTTGTTCTCCTTGGCATATTCCTCGCTGCCGACGCGCATGTGAGTCGTCTCGATGAGGCGCACGATCGCGGCAAGCACGGCTTCATAGCTGGTGGGCTTTCCGGCGATATCCTCCTCAACCTTTTTGCGAAGCTTCGGAAGCGCGCGTCCGAAGGCGGCGAGCCGCTCATATTTGCGGTTCTCCTGCTCGGCCCGGAAATCGGGATGGTAGCGATATTGCTTCCGGCCCTTAGCATCGTAGCCGACCGCCTGGAGATGGCCGTTGGGATAGGGGCAGAACCAGCAGCGCTCATAGGCCGGCGGCATGCCGATCTTGTTCAGCCGCTCGATCTCCTCGCGATCGGTGATGCGCTCGCCGTCGGCAGTGAAATAGCCCCAGCCGAGCCGCATCTTCTTGCGGGTGATGCCGGGCTTGCTGTCGTCGACGAACTTGAGCTTGGGCAATGGCGGAACCTCAAAGAGACAGCGGCTAAATCCCCGCCGCCGTCGCTTCGTTCCGGGGCCGCAGTGCACGCGATGTTAACTGCCGCGGCGTAGGGCTCTTCGCAAATCCCTGAGGAGCAGTGCACGTGGGCGCCGAGCCGATCCGACCTTCCGAGACTGATCCGGAGCTGGAGCGCAGGCTGGCCGCCGAGCGCGAATTCCATAATCGCAAGTTCGGCGATCCGGAGGAGCACGGCAACTCGCAGTCCATCTATGCGCTGCCGAAGGCGGCCTACCGGGCATTCCAGCGCGAGCTGCAAGGCCGTGCGGCCGGTGCCGACATCCTGGAATATGGCTGCGGCGACTGTTCCTATGTCGCGCAGCTGATCGAGTGGGGCGGGCGGGTCACCGCCATCGACATTTCGGACGCTGCCATCGACGCGGCGCGCGAGCTGGCGGCGGAGCGGGGAATTTCCAACCGCGCTAGCTTTGCGCGCATGAATGCGGAGGATCTCACCTTTCCGGACGAGAGCTTCGACCTCATCGTCGGCCGGGCCATCCTCCACCATCTCGATCTCGAAAAGGCCTATGCCTCGATCGCGCGCGTGCTCCGGCCGGGTGGGACCGCGGTATTCCTCGAGCCGCTCGGACATAACCCGCTGATCAACCTCTATCGCAGGTTCACTCCGCACCTCAGGACCGAGGACGAGCATCCGCTGCTGATGCCCGATATCGAGCTTGCGAAGCGGCACTTCGGCACGGTGGACCTCGAGTATTTCACCCTGCTGTCGATGGGTACGCTCGCCTTCGCGAAGGTGCCCCCGCTCTGGACTCCGGCGCTGAAGGCGCTGGACGCATTGGATGCAGGGCTGTTCAAGCTGCTGCCGGTGGCGGGCCGCTGGGCGTGGACCGTCAACATGGTGATGAGCAAGCCGCACAAGGGTTGAGCTTCGGCTCGGTCCGCTTACCGAGAGGACTTCAGGAGGGTTGCAGCTCGGCTCCCGCGGGGGCTTCGGGCTTCGGCTTCTGGAACGGCCGTGCGCCGCGCTCGCGCTCGCGGCGGGTTATGAGCGTGTCGAGGCCGATCTGCGTCCCAACCAGCATGTAGACGAACGGCTGGTAGGCGATGCCGACGAAGAGCGAGCCGACCATGTAGATGATGTGCGCGCTCTGGAGCGCGAGGGCGAGGGGTGACAGCCAGGGCTCGTCGGCGTCGCTCCGGTAGCGGCGGCGCAGCACTTCCATGCGGAAGATCGAGATGCCGTGGATCAGGAAGAACAGGATGAGGCCCGGGTAGCCCTGCTCGCCGAGCATTTCGAAATAGCTCGAATGGTAGGCCCGGCCCTTGTCTTCGATCTCGGCGGTGCGGGCGATCTCGACGCTGCCGTCCTTCTGGATGGCGACGGTCTGGTACTTCACCTTGTTCTGGCGATAGGCCTCGAAGCCGCCGCCGAACGGATGCTCGCGTGCATAGTCGATTGTCCACGCCCAGATGGCGAGGCGGGTGCTCGCCGACTCGTCGGCTTGGTAATCGGAGATGGTGGCGGTACGGCTGGTGAAGCTTTGCGGAAGGAGCGGGATCGCGGCGAGGCCGATGACGCCGACCATCGCCAGATAGAGGATCCGCCGCTTGGTGTGCATGAGCATCAGGACGACGAGCACGCCGATGCAGATGACGCCGGTGCGCGCGGCGGTGCCGATCGGGATCAGCAGGCAGGCGAAGATGAGCGCGTAGGAGAAGAGGCGAACGCGCCAATCCGGCGGGTAGATGGTGCCGTATTTCGAAAGCCAGAGGATGATCGGGATGATCGCGATGGCGACCGTCGAGATGGTGCTGCTTTCGAACAGGCCGCTATTGTTGTCGATGAACATTACGAGCTCGCCGTAGCCGCCGCCCGAGACCGCGGTCTTGAGCCCGCCGACGATGATGATCGCGGAGGCGGAAAGGATCATGACGAGGAGGTTCGCCTCGATCTTGAGCCGGGTCCTCAGCACCAATGGAAGGAAGAAGGCCCATATGAGGGAGCGCGACGTCCAGTCCCACTTCGCTTTCGCCTCCAGCGGGAAATCCGCGCTCTGGGTCGTGAAGTAGACGTAGACGAGGAGGATCAGGATCAGCCACTGGCGGAACGGCACGCGGGTGCCCTTCTTGTCCTCCGCGACCGCCCAACCGACCACCGCGAGGCCCGCCACGATCATTGACACCGGGATGCTGTTCAGAAGGTAATAGGACAGACGCTGCGGCGAGACGATGTCGACATAGGCGTAAGCCAGGACGAAGAAGAACGGCCGGCGGAAGCCGAGCGCAACCAGCGCCGCGAGAAACCCGATGAGGGCGAGATCACGCACCTTTGCGGCCCTTCCAGAGCTTCGGCGCAGCTTCGTCCGCTGCGGGCGGAGACGCGCTGTCGTCGTTAAGGTCCGGCCGCCACAGCAGGCGCCAGGCGGCGAGGATGATGAGCCCGTGGCTGAGCGCCAGCCCGAGATTGTCGATCATGCCAAAGGTCCGGGAGCGCGCCTCATGCGCGTCTGATACCCGGGTCCGGTTGACGGGCCGTTAAGTTTGTCGTGGCAGAGGAACGGCATGCGCATCCTGCACGTGCTCGACCACAGCCTTCCGCTCCACAGCGGCTATACCTTCCGGACCCGCGCGATCGTCAAGGCGCAGCAGGCGAGGGGCTGGGACGTCGCCTGCCTCACCGGCGTCCGCCAAGGCGCTTCCGAGGCGGAAGCGGAGACGATCGACGGGATCAGATTTCACAGAACGCCGCAGCCCGCCGCGGGGCCATCCCCGCTGCGGGAGTGGCGCGAGATCAGGGCGCTTGCCGCGCGGCTCGATATGCTCGTGGAGGAATGGAAGCCGGACCAGCTTCACGTCCATTCGCCGGTGCTGAACGCGCTTGCGGCGCTCGGCGTAGCGAAGCGGCGGCACGTGCCTCTGGTCTACGAGATCCGGGCCTTCTGGGAAGATGCGGCCGTCGGCAACGGGACGGGGAGCGAAGGCTCCGCCCGCTACCGGCTGATCAGGATGCTGGAAACCCACGCGGCGCGGCAGGCGGACGCGGTGGCGGTGATCTGCGAGGGGCTTCGGAAGGACCTCATCGCCAGGGGCATCGAGGCGGACAAGATCATCGTCGCTCCCAACGGCGTCGACATGAGCCTGTTCGGCAATCCGCTGGCTCCCGATCTTGCGGCCGCGCGGAAGCTCGGTCTGGCGGGAGCAGACGTGGTCGGCTTCATCGGCTCCTTCTACGATTATGAGGGGCTGGACGATCTCATTGCGGCCATGCCGCTGCTGCTCGACAAGCGGCCGAAGGCGCATCTGCTCCTGGTCGGCGGCGGCCCCATGGAAGCGGCGCTGAAGCGGCAGGCTGAGGCTTCTCCAGCGGCGGAGCGGATCCACTTCATCGGCCGTGTGCCGCATGAGGAGGTGGACCGTTATTACAGCCTGATCGACGTGCTCGCTTATCCGCGGAAGGCGATGCGGCTTACCGAGCTGGTGACGCCGCTGAAGCCGCTCGAGGCGATGGCGCAGCGGAAGCTGGTGGTCGCGTCCAACGTCGGCGGCCATCGCGAGCTCATTGAGGACGGGGTGACCGGAAGCCTGTTCCCCGCCGGCGATCCGCAGGCGCTCGCCCAGGCGCTCGATGCCTTGTTCGCGAACCGGGGGAAGTGGGAGCAGCGGCGCGATACGGCGCGGCGGTTCGTCGAGACGGATCGTAACTGGTCGTCAAATATTTCCCGTTACATTCCCGTTTATCAAAGATTGACGGGCAAGGCTCTCTAGATGGCGAAGAAGGCATATAAAGGCGGCGGATCGGGCCTCGATCTCGCAATGGCGGCATTTGCCGGCACGGCGGCTGGCTTCGTCATCTACGCGATGCCGAATTCGCAGTTCGACCGCGTGGTGGAGCTCAGCGGACTGCCGCTCATCCTTTCCGCCGCGCAGCCGCCGCTTGGGCTGACCGCGCGTCTGGCTGCGGTTGCGGCGGTGACAATAGCCACCTGGACCCTGGTTTGGCTCGTGCTTCGGGCGCTCGGCAAGAAGCCGCCGGAGCCGGTGCGCCGCAAGCGCCCTGTCGAGATCGAAGTGCCGCTGCCGCGCATCCGCCGCGCCGATGCCCATCCCGACGCTCCGGCGCGCCGGCCGATCCTGGCCGGGATCGAGCTCGGCATTCCACTCGACGAGGCGGTGGAGCAGCCGTCGCCCGACCAGGCCGACCCTGAAGCGGATCCCGAGGACGTTGTCGAAGAGCCGGAAGCGTTCGACGACGTCGAGGCGGTGGAAACGGCTGAAGAGGCGCCTTCGCCGCATGGCATGACGGAGCCTGAAGAGGCGAGCATTTCCCATCTGATGCAGCGGCTGGAGCTCGGGCTGCTTCGGCGCGAGCGGCAGGACTGGATGGACGGAGCGGAGGCGACGCAGCAGAACAACGAGCCGGCACCGCAGCTCGACCAGCGTCTCAGGAGCGCGATCGACGACCTGCAGCGGCTCGCCGCCCGCAGCGGCTGATCAGCAATCTTCCACGGTCAGCGCCTCGACGCTGATCCGCACCCAATCCGCACCATCCGGCCGCTCTTCGGAGACGAGCGCCATATCGGCCATGATATGGCCGCGAAGGTCGAACTCCCGGGCTTCCAGATGATGGATGAAGCGATCGGCCGCCTCCGCCGCACCGTCGCCCGAGACGCGGAAGCAGAGCTCGTGGCGGGCGCCCGAGAAGGTGACGCTCGCCCAGCTGCGGCTTCGGATCTCCTCAAAGACGAGCTCCAAGGCGACGAAGCTGGCGCGGAGAGCACGCAGCACTTCGCTGGTCGCATCGGTGAAGCGCTTCATCGGCGGGTCCTCCGCTCGCGGGGCTCGAGATAGGCGGCGACGCGCCCGGCGATGACCGGGCCGATCTGGCGCCCCTCGCGAAGATCGAACACGAAGCGCGGATCGCCCACGGCCTCGCGGCCGAAGCGGGTCGCCGTCATCCCGCTGCGCCTCAAATAGGTTTCGATCCGGCGGCTTAACTCCATCATCTCCCTCTCCTTTCGAATCAGCAGCGTTCCTGCTATGTTCCTAGTTCAAGGGAATTTCCTACTTGTCTAGGAAAATTCCTATTACTATGGAGCAGGCATGGCGGAAGCGGATGCGCGGGCCGCGTTGCAGCGGCTGATCGAGGAGCGGCGGGAGGATTATGCCGGCCTGTCGCGGCTGATCGGGCGCAACGCGGCCTATATCCAGCAATATGTGAAGCGCGGCACGCCGAAGCGGCTGGCCGAGGAGGACCGGCGGCTGCTCGCCCGCTATTTCGGGGTGGACGAGGCGATGCTCGGCGGGCCGGCGGAAGGGCCAGCGGCGCGGCGCGAGGCGCCGGTGACGGTTCCGCAATATGATCTCGGCGCTTCGGCCGGGCCTGGCGCGCTTCCGGGCGACGAGCAGGCGCGGTCGCACCTCGCCTTCGATGCCAAGTGGCTGCGGCGGCTCGCGGGCGATCCGAAGCAGCTGTCGATGATCCGGGTGGAGGGGGATTCGATGCTCCCGACCTTATCGGACGGCGACGAGATCCTGGTCGACCGCGGCGACGGCGCCGGGCGGCTCAGGGACGGCATCTACGTGCTCCGGATGGAGGGCGCGCTGATCGTCAAGAGGCTTGCGCTGAACCCGGCGGCAAGGCGGATCGCGGTTCGCAGCGACAACCCCGCCTATCCAAGCTGGAACGACTGCAACCCCGCAGACATCGACGTGATCGGGCGCGTGATCTGGGTCGGGCGGAGGGTCGGATAGGACCTGATTTGCTCATGCAAAGCCAGAAAAATAACCTATTACGCAAATTACTGCTTGTACAATAGGAAATCGGATGTTCTACTCCTGTTCTGCACCGATGAGGTGCGACTCGGGAGAGGCGGAACATGCGGAAGATTATCGGCACCCTGATCGCGGCGGCTGCGCTTGCGGCGTCCACGGGGGCGGCCCAGGCAGCGGAAACGATCACCTACAGCTACGACGCGCGCGGCCGGCTGGTCCAGATCGCTCGAACCGGCACGGTGAATAACGGGGTCACCACCAGCCACCAATATGACAAGGCCGACAATCGGACGGTGAAGACCACCACCGGCTCTGCCAATCCCGGGCCGCCGTAACGGCATCAGGCGAAAGTGGTAGTTTCGCCTGGGTAAGAACAGTCCTTCGACAGGCTCAGGACGAGCGGTTGAGGGAAAGCCCCGCCAGGGGAGCAGGCGCGAGCGGCGCCGCATCTGAAATTTTGGAGAATATCTATGAAGACCTCCCCTTATCGGGTGCGTGCCTTCGCGTGCGCCCTTCTCGCCACCACCGCCACCTGCGGCCTCATTGCCCAGCCGGCACAAGCGCAGACGCCGGGGAGCGGCCCTCCGCTTCCAGCTACGGTGGCGCCGGATGCCGCCGGCATCGACCTCCTTAACGGAAGACGCGTCGGCGTGGACAGCGCGATATCCATCGGGTCGCCCGATGCGCCAGCCCTGGAGTTCAGCGAAGGAGGCGGCGGCTTCGATGGAACGCCGATTGCGGGCTTCCGCTATCTTCGCGGCAACTATCCGTACCTGAGCGAGGAATATTATCTCGGCAACCGGCAAGAGTATAACCGAGCACTGGGCGCACCACTAAGCAACGGCGCCATCACCGGCGTGGAAGGGACCAATCCGGTCGTTTACGACAAGGACGGCTCCAAGTGGAAGTTCGCGCCGACCGGGAATTCCCAATCGGACTATCCCGACTATTATCTTGTGTCGATCACTCGAGCAGATGGGGAAGTGCTCTCCTACAACTACGCCTCAATCCCGCTGTTGGGCGATATCCGGAACAAACTGCGCTCGATCGTAAGCAGCTCGGGCTTTGAAATGCGGTTCGAATGGGGAGCGGCCGGGCCGGCGAAAGTCACCCTCCTGAACCGGAAACTGGTCCACTGCGCCCCACTGGCCACTAGCTGCTCCGGCGGCGGCCACAACTGGCCTACTATCGCGTGGAGCCAGGACACCTCCGGCAGTGTCTCAGCGACAACTTCGGGTGCCCGGACGATTACATACGGCGTCAAACAGCAAGGTGCCGCGGTCGAGACAACAAATCAATTCACGACCTGGGAATGGCATTCGACGATCACCAGTGGATCGGGGGTGACCCGCACCTATACAACTCGCAGTGACAGCGCGGAGGAATCGACGCCGATTTACTACGGCCCCACCTTCTTCCGGTTGGGATACTGTAACGTTGCAAGCAGGGTGTGGAGGGTGCAGAGCCCGGCCGGTACGTGGAACTATAATTACACGCTGGCGGATAACGCCAACACCTGCGCGGATATCGTACGCACCAATCCGGACGGAGCCCAGGCGAGCCGGATTGGCTCGACCTTCTATGACGAGCTCGGCCGCGCGAGGACCTATGTCTTCCGCGGCACGCCCGGGGAAAACGGGAGGGCGAAGGACATACGAACGGTTTCCAGCATTACGCAGCCGGAAGGCGACAAAGCATCCTTCGTCTATGATGACGAATATGGGCGCCTAAACCTCCAGAGCGCGACCCTGACACCGAAGCCGACCTTAGGCGCTCCCACTCTGACTTGGGCCTGGAGCTACCCGGCGAGCTGCACAGGGCCTCAGATGGTGTATTGCAACAAGCCAAGCTACGAACTCGATGCGAAGGGCAATCGCACCGATTATACGTATGACCCAGTCCATGGCGGGGTGCTGACAAAGACGCTGCCTGCCGGTTCCAACGGCGTTCGGCCGCAAATCCGCTATACCTATCAGCAGCTCTCCGCGAAGGTTCTGAACGCATCTGGCCAGCTGGTGGAAGAGGCGCCGATCTGGAAGCTGGTCTCGACCTCGCAATGCCGGACGCAGGCGAGCTGCCAGGGAACCGCGGACGAGGTGGTGACGAGCTATACCTACAACGACCTTCTGCTGCCGGAAACCGAGACCGTCCGCGGCGGCGATTGGTCGGTAAGCAGCGTGGTGAGAAAGACCTACGACGCCGTCGGCAACATCGTCGCGGTGGATGGGCCTTTGGCCGGCACCGGCGACACGACCCGTTACGTCTACGACGCTCTGCGGCGGCTGGTGGCGACGATGAGCCCTGACCCCGATGGGGGCGGACCGCTGCCCGTGCGGGTCATGCGCACCACCTACAACAGCGATGGCCAGCCAACGTCCGTCGAGACGGGAACTGCCATCGACCAGTCGGACGCCGCGCTCGCGGCGATGACGGTGTACCGGCAGATTGGAACCGCCTACGATGCGGCGGGGCGCAAGGTACGCGAGACGGTGAGTGCCGGCGGCATCACGCAAGCGATCACGCACTATAGCTACGACAATGTCGGACGTCTCCAGTGTACGGCTGTTCGAATGGATCTGGCGGACGCAAACGCGCTTACGCTGCCTGCCTGTACGCCCGATCTAAGCCCCAGTACCAGCTTCGGCCCTGACCGGATCACCAAGAACAGCTACGACGCCGCGGGTCAGCTCATCAAGGTCACCGAAGCTTACGGAACGCCCGACCAGGCGGACGAGGTAACCAACAGCTATACGCCGAACGGCAAGCTCGAGACGCTGGCCGACGGGGAGA
>NZ_DASVUE010000010.1:0-4134 GCF_036387215.1 Allosphingosinicella sp.
GAAGCGATCTGGAAAAGGCTGACGGCGCCCCGGCCTGCCCTGGAAGTGGGGCAGCGGACGCTGCGGATGGACCAGCCGCAGGTGGTGGGCATCGTCAACGTCACTCCGGACAGCTTCTCCGACGGCGGCAGGCATGAGGATGCCGCCGTCGCCGCGGAAGCCGGACATGAAATGTCGGCCGTCGGAGCAGCGATGATCGATGTCGGCGGGGAATCGACGCGGCCCGGAGCGAAGCCGCTGTGGGAAGAGGATGAGGCGAAGCGGGTGCTCCCGGTGGTCGAGCAGCTTGCCCGCGCCGGAACTGCCGTCTCGATCGATACGCGCAAGGCTTCGGTGATGGAGCGCGCGCTTGCCGCCGGCGCGGGGCTCGTCAACGACGTGTCGGCGCTGACGTTCGACGAACGCTCGGCGGGTGTGGTCGCGGGGGCGGCTTGCCCGGTGGTGCTGATGCACCATCAGGGCAGCCCCGAGACGATGCAGCAGGCGCCGCATTACGATCGCGCTGTGCTCCTGGAAGTCTATGACTGGCTGGAGGCACGGATCGAAGCGGCGACGGCGGCGGGGATCGACCGTGCCGGAATCATCGTCGATCCCGGCATCGGGTTCGGGAAGACGGTGCAGCACAATCTGCAGCTGATGAACGGGCTTGCGCTTCTGCACGGCCTCGGCTGCCCGGTCATGATCGGCGCCAGCCGCAAGCGGATGATCGGTGCGCTGTCCGGAGAAGCGCCTGCCGACCAGCGGCTGGCGGGGTCGCTCGCGCTTGCCTTGAAGGCCGCCGATCAGGGCGTGCAGCTGCTCCGAGTCCATGACGTTCCCGAGACGGTGCAGGCGCTCCGCGTCTGGCGCGGCATGCGCGACGTTGCGCTGACGCCGAGCTTCTAGCCGGGATCGGGAAGCGGCGCGTCGATCGTGCAGACGACGCCGCCGGGCTCGAAGGCGAGCTTCACGTCGCCTTCGAGCTCGGCCGAGAGGGCACGCTCGATCATACGGCTGCCGAAGCCCCTCCGAGCCGGCGGCGTCACCGGCGGACCGCCGCTTTCCTGCCAGGTGAGCCGAAGCCGTCCGTCTTCGCGGCGCCAGCGAACGTCAACGCTGCCGCCGGGCGTCGAGAGCGCGCCATATTTGGCCGCGTTCGTGGCAAGCTCGTGGATTGCGATCGCCACCGCCACTGCCGCCTTGGGCGGGAGGAGAAGATCGGGCCCGTCGAGGTGGATGACGCCTTCCGGCTCGCTGTACGCCGAGATCGAGTTTCCGATGATCTCGCGGATCGGCGCGGCTTCCCATTTCTGAAGGTTGAGGACGTTGTGCGCAGCGGAGAGCGCGGCGAGCCGGCCCTCGAAGGCATGCCGACGATCGTCGGGGACCGTGGAGCCGGCGAAGGTCTGCTGGGCGATCGACTGGACGATTGCGAGCGTGTTCTTCACCCGGTGGTTAAGCTCGTTGATCAGCAGCTGCTGATGATCCTCGAAGCGCTTCCGCTCATCGATGCTGAAGAAGGTGCAGACGACGATGTCGGGCTCTCCATCGGAGCCGACCACCGGCTTCGCGCTGACCGAAAGGTGGGTGATGCGGCCGTCGGGCCGAAGATAGCGCATCTCCTCGTCCTCGGTCCGCTCGCCGTGGAGCACCGCACGGGCGGTCGGATATTCCTCTGCGCCATATGTACGCCCGTCGGGGTGAAGGCCGCCGAACCGCCCATATTCTGAGGCCGAGCCCGCTGCAGCGGGATGGCCGAGCAGTTCCTCCGACTTTCGGTTCGCGACGATGAGCTTGCCCGACGGCTTCCGGGCAAGGATGACTCCGACCGGCATCTGCTCCAACACGTTCCGCAAGCGCTCCTCGCTCTCCCGCACTGCGGCCGTCGCCTCCCGCTCGCGCCGGACCGCCGTGCGCATGGTCCCGATCACCAGCGCCAGCACCAGCGAGACGCAGAAGTAGAAAGCGAGCGCGATGGCGGTGCTCGGGTTCTCGACCGCAAAGGAGAAGCGCGGCGGGAGGAATAGGTACCAGCCCGCGGCTCCGCACAGGACGGCCGTCAATATTCCCGCGCGCCGGCCAAGGAAGAAGGCGGAGATGACGACCGCAGGGAAGAAGGTGATGAACTGGACGTTCCGGAGCTCGGCATCGAGCGACAGCCGGAGCAGCACAGCCGTGACCGTAAGCAGGACCGCGAGCCCGTAAGCGAGCGGCCCGTCCTCACGGACGGCGAGTGGGAGCCGTGGCGAGGCACGCTGCATGAAGCCTCCTATGCGCTGCACCGGCCAGTCCGCAAGGCCGGGTGCGCCGAGAGCGGAACCTCAGCCCTACCCGCGCCGTTGCACGCCCGAACCAATCCCAATCTCCGGAGAGAATGAAATGTCGAACATCCCCAGTTCCGCGATGCCCCACGCCAAATCGAGCGAAGGCGGCGGCGAAGGCAAGAGCGGCGGCGGCGAAGGCAAGAGCGGCGGCGGCGAGAAGAAGAGCGGCGGCGGCATCAAGAAGAGCGCTGGCAAGATCGCCGACACCGCGCGCGCCAATCCGAAGACGGCCGTTGCGGCCGGCGCTGCGGTGGTTGCGGGCGTGGTCGCGGCCGCGGTCGTTGGAACGCGTAAGCGCTCGGGCGGCGAAGGCGGCGGCAAGAAGTCCGGCGGCGGCAAGAGCTCGAAGAAGAGCGACGGCTAACCCGAGGGGGTGACCTCGGCCCCCTCCCGAAGCACCGACATATCAAGTGCGAGCAATGGCGCCGGGTCCGGAAGATCCGGCGCCAGCAACGCTGCTGATGCCGTGAGGCGAGGGTCTTTCGAGAGATCGGAGCGCCTGGGGCAGCCCTCCCCCTCGAAATCCGGCGCAAGGCATTGGTCGCCGGAGAAGAGTTCCGGATCCACGTCGAGCCGGGCCTGAACCTCGGGAGCAGCGGCGGCGAGCAAAGTCGCGGCGGGCACGGCGGCTGCAGCGGCTGCAAGTCCCTTCCACTTCATCGTGCCCCTCCGCCAATTCCGATTCGCTGCCGCTTCCGGCGGCGTCATGGTGGCAAATGTCGGCGGCACCCGGCGATTTTATTTGCGGCTCCGCCTTTCAATCCGTGCCGAAGCGGCACACATGCGCTCCGCCTCCGGGCGATGTGCAAAGGTTGTTGAATGAAGCCCGATGTGGCGGTGCTCTACGAGCATCCGAAATGGTTTGAGCCGCTGTTCGCGGCACTCGAGAAGAGGGGGGTGCGGTTCGAGGCAATCCGCCTTTCCGACCACATCTTCGATCCCGCGTCGGCGGACATCCCCGCGCCGGTGGTCCTGAGCCGGGTGGCGATGTCGAGCTTCCTTCGGGAAAGCGACCACGGCATCTTCTACGCCGAGGCTTTGCTTGCGCATTGGGCTGCGAACGGCGCCCGGGTGATGAACGGCGCGGACGTGATCGCGGTGGATTCCTCGAAGGCTCGGCAGCTTTCGCTGATCTCCAGCCTCGGCTTCGGCACCCCGAAGACGCGCGTGGTGCACCGCGCCGCGGACCTCGCCGCGGCCGCCGAGGGCTTCGATTATCCTTTGCTGGTGAAGGCGAATATCGGCGGCTCCGGCGCCGGGATCGTCCGCTATTCCAGCGCCGAGGAGCTGGCGCAGTCGGTAAAGGACCGAACCGTGCCCGACAGCGTCGACAAGGTGCTGCTGGTCCAGGATTATGTGCCCGCGCGCGGCGGATCGATCATCCGGATGGAGACGCTGGGCGGGCGCTTCCTCTATGCGATCGAAGTGGAGAGCGGCGGCGACAGCTTCGATCTCTGCCCCGCCGACGCCTGCGTCGCCCAGCCCGGCCGTGCCACGATCCGGATGGCGGCGGTCACTCCCGCGCCCGAGCTTATCGAAGCGGCGGAGCGGATCGCGCAGGCGGCGGGGCTGGATGTCGGCGGGGTCGAGGTGCTGATCGACGATCGCGACGGAACGCCGCTCTTTTACGACATCAACGGACTTTCGAATTTCGTCGCGGATCCGCTGAACGTGCTTGGCTGGGACCCGCACGAGCGCCTCGTCGACTATATCGAAGCGGCAATCGCACAGAAGGGATCGGAATGAGGTTCGGTTACTGGATGCCGGTGTTCGGCGGCTGGCTGCGCAACATCAGGGACGAGGGGATGGAGGCGAGCTGGGACTATGTCCG
>NZ_DASVUE010000011.1:0-9883 GCF_036387215.1 Allosphingosinicella sp.
TCTCGCTGATGTCGCGGAAGTAGACGGAGAGCCCGCCATCGCCCGTTGGATAGATGCTGATGTCGACCCACTTGCCGAGGATCGGCGACATCGCCTCCAGCCTCACGACTTCGCGCGTCTCCGCGGCCCTCAAATGCGCCTGGTAAGGCTCCGATCCGACCGCGACCGGGAACTCCTCCCAATAGACCTTGCCGAGCAGCTCCTCGCGCCGGCGCCCCCACCATTCCTCCGCCTTGCGGTTGAGGTAGGTGAAGCGCCAGTCCCGGTCGACCGCGTAGAAGGCATCCGAGACGCTCTCGAGAATGTCTCCGATCGGAGCATCGACGAAGGTGCCCGGCGCCTTGCCGGGATCTTTCGGAGCCGTGACGGGGTCTGCCTCAGTCATTGGCGTCTAAATGCGCGCCCTCCCGATTGAGATGCAGGTAATTGTCGTTGAACAAGGCGGCGTTCTTCAGCGCCGTCAGATCCGGGATGACGAGCTTGCGGCCCTGAAGCTCGATCAGCCCCTCCTTGCGAAGCTCCTGGAGGGTGCGGTTCACGTGCACTGCCGTGAGGCCGCTCGCATCGGCGATGTCCACCTGCGTCAGCGGCAGGTCGCAGCTGTTGCCGTCGGCAAGCCCGACCGCCTTCAGCCGCAGGAACAGCTCCACGAACAGATGCGAGATGCGCTCGTAAGCGGTGCGCTGGCCGACGTTCAGGGTCCACTCGCGCTGCACCGAGACGGTGACGAGCTCGTCCCAGAACAAGGCCTGCATCACGCGCGGGTTGGCCTGCATCAGCTGCTCGAAATCGTCGCGCCCGATCTCCGCCACCTTCAGATTGGTGATCGCGCCGATCGAATGGTCCATCTCTTTCAGGATGTAGACGTTGAGATCGCAGATATCGCCGGGGATGAAGAGCCCGACGATCTGGCGCCGCCCGTCCGGCAGCTGCTTGTAGCGGCAGGCCCAGCCGTCCAGCACCAGGAACACGCTCTTGGGCTCGTCTCCTTCCCGAATAAGGTCGCGGCGCGCGCCCACCTCCCGCGTCCCCTTGCGGGAGGCGCGCTCGATGCTTGCAAGATCTTCTCGGGATAGCTTGGTGAAAGCTTGGAGCCGGAGTGCCAGGGGGCTGCCCAATCGTTGTGGTCCTGTATTGGCTGTATGTAGCGCGCCGAGTTTGCGGCAACGCTTAAATAGGTTATTTCAAGCTTCGCCAAGGCACTAAAGATTGGCGCCGCCGCGCGCCGGACAAATTGGGAGCAATGAGCCTCGTGTCGGGGGATTTCTCGAACTTGCGGATCCTCATCGTCGAGGACGAATATTTCCTGGCGGAAGATCTCGCCTCCGCGCTTCGTCGGGAGGGGGCGGAGGTGGTGGGCCCGGTGGGCAGCCTCCGGGAGGCTCAGGACGCGGTGGAGCGGGAACGGTTCGACTGCGCGATCCTGGACATCAACCTGCGCGGGGACATGGCGTTTCCGGTCGCCGACCGGCTGGAGGAGGCCGGCGTCCCGTTCCTGATCGCCACCGGCTACAACAGCGCCTCGCTGCCCGATCGCTTCACCGGCGTGCCGCGAGTCGAAAAGCCCTTCAACCCGGACGAAGTCTGCGCCGCAATCCCCGCGATCCTCACTCGCAGCTGAGTTGAAGCGCCGGCAAAACATAGGTGAATCAGAAGTTTACCGGCAAGTTAACGCATTTAAATGCGTGTCTCCGGCAGATCCCTCATCATCCTCCTCACACACTGACAATGGGGAATATAGGGATGGTCAGTCCGCATCTTGATCTCGAATTCCATGCCCGCCGCGCGCAGGCGGAGCTGGACCTTGCCCGGCAGGCGACTTCGGCCGCCGCCGCCAACGCGCATCTCGGCCTCTCCAGGCTGCACTCGGAAAGGCTGCGCGCCGGCCAGGGCGCAGCTTCGATGAACGCCGCCCGCGTCTGAAGATCCCGCGCAGCCTCAAAGCCCACTCCTCCACGGCTGCGTTGAGCGTGCCCCCTCGCCCAGGGGAGGCACGCTCTTTTTTTGGCTGTCGCCCGGAATTTACGCGCCCCGCCCGCCGCGCGGAGTAAACGTTTCGCCGCTGCGGCTTTGCGAGCCTCGCCGAGGGGAAGCTAGGCGGCGGCGCTGGGGCACTCCCCCTCGTTCATCTCGGCGCCATGAAACCGTTCGACGGCCACGCTCGTTGTGTCTCCAAGTTGTTCGAAAGGAGCCGGGTATGGCGACGAGTATTCTGGAAGCGCGGGGCGGGTGCATCGTTCCCAAGGCCGCGGATCGCGGCTACCACATCATGTACCGCGAGGAGCAGGTGAACCACTGCCCCGGCTGCGGTCACACCCACTGGTATGTCGGCCGCACCATGGCCGAATGCGCCTTCTGCACGACCGCGCTTCCGCTCGAGAGCGCCTCGCTGGTCGCCGGCGGCCAGATCGTCCGCACCATCCGCCGCCCGGTCTTCGGCGCTCCGGAGCATGCCTTCGCCGCCTGACGCGGCGGCCTGACGGCTCCACCGCCTGAATAGCGGCACAAGGTCCGAGGCGCGCCCACGCTCAAACCGGCCGCCTCGATGAGCGCCGGCTCCGTTTACGCGAGGAGCCGGCGTTTTTCATGTGCCCATGAAGCGGTACTTCCGGGGCGCCCCGAAAGATCAGCTCGCCCGCCGCCGCACCGGCACGTTGACGTTGCAGACGTCGACGCCCCCGGCCGGCACCCGGAAGAAGGTGCCGGCGCGATTGGCACGACCGGTCACATAGGCGCTGAACGTCTCGGTATCTGTGCGCATCACTTCGAAGGCGGGGCGCGACGCGGCGGGCATGTCGGCGGCAAGCACGATGCGCCGGATCGGGATCTGGTCCTTCGGATCCTTGATGAAGCCGAGCGCCTCGGTGCCGCGCGGATGCGCAGTCAGCCGCTCCAGACCTTCGACGACGCGGCCGACGAGGGCGATATTCTTGTCGAGCTGGCGCGGCGCGTGTCCGGTGACGGCGTAGAGCTCGCCGCCGCTTCCCGTATCCGGATGAAGGTCCCGCCCCACGCCCACCATTCCGTAGCAATGCGCCAGCCAGGCGCGGCCATTCTCCGGATCGTAACCGATCGGCCAGCCGCCGGCATGGCCCACCATCGGCGCATAGCTGTCGGGATAGCCGAGCGGCCGAACGTCGAGCCCGGCCAGGCCCCGGTCATATTCCGCCGGCGGAAGCTTCACGACACTCGCCGGAAACGGCTTGTCGCTCTCGTTCAGGCCCCACTGGACGACGTAATTCTCCTGCACGCGGTAGACGCTGGCCGGGTTCCACCAGCCGCCGCGGGCAAGGGCCTTGATGTTGGCGACGTGGATCGGCGCGAAGTCGCCGACCAGCTCGATCGCGACTTGCCCGCCATTGGCGAGCTCCATGATCATGAGGTTCTCGGGCTCGATCGGCCGCCAGTCAGCGGGCGTGGAGGACTTGATCACCTCCGCCGGTTCCTTCGCCTCGAGCACGGCCGCGGGGCGCCAAAAGGTGTAGCGGGCGGAAGGCGCGGCCTCCCCCGCTCCTGCGGCCCTCGGCGCCGTCGAAGTGGTGCACGCGCTCGCCAGGGCGAGGGCACAGGCGAGCGCGGAAACAGTGGCAAGGCGCATTTCGGATCCCCTTTTCGCGCCTTTTCTGGAGCAGCAGCCCTCGATGGGCAAGCGGCCTACTGGCCGTTGGTGCTCGCCTGGCTGTTGAGATCGACGTCGTCGATCGCTTCGGCGGCGGCTTCGCCGGTGCGCCGATAGACCTCGGCCTGGTCCTCGAGCCGCTCCTCGGTGGCGCCGGAAGCATTGTCCGCTGCCCGGTCGAGCGCGTCGGCCTTGTTCTCGAACGCCTGCTCGACGTCGCTCGCGGCCTTGTCGTCGCCCTTCCCGCCGCACGCACCGAGCGCCAGCGCGCCCGCCGCGGCCAGGATGAGCTTCATTCTTGTCGTCACGCCATACTCCTCTTGCCGTGCCGCCTGCTCAATCGCCGGACCGGCGGCGGGTTCCCCCGTCCGGCGATCGGTCCATTCCGGACCTTCTTCGCCTCCGGAAGTGCGGCGGAGCCGGGCTAAGCAGCAGCTTCAAGCAGCGCGAGAAGCACCATGAGCCGCCGCAGGCCAGGCACCTCTCTACCTCACGGCCGACTCGGATCCCTGATCGCAAGGCTCCGCGACCTGCTTGCCGGCGGCACCCGCTCGGAATCGGATCGAACCGGCATCTGCCACCTCTGCGGCGAACATCGCGGCGATCTCGACGAAAACGATCTCTGCCGCCCTTGCGCAATGGCCGGGTGGTGAGAACGGGAGGTGCTAAGTGTCGTAATTGCTTGACAAAATCTCTGAGGTTGAAGCGGATCGTTCCGCCGCACCGGCGCTGTGCGCCATCCGTGGACCCGGCATTGGGCACTGATCTACTGTAGCAATACGGTAACAGTCAGCCTCGGATCGTGCTGCCACACTTTACAAATGCAAGCGTCAGCGACACGATTTTGGAGAAGGCACCGGGGGGCTCGCGTGCCGTTGTTTTCACCGCAGCGAGGCGGTGTTTTTATGGGGAATCTGACATGAATTCGGCACGTCTTTCGAATCTCGCGCGCCTGCGCCGCGGCGCCGCGCCTCTCGCCCTCGCGCTCGGCCTGATCGCGAGCCCCGCCGCCGCGCAGGACGCTCAGGGCCCGCAGTCCGGCGGCGCCACCCAGGATCAGAGCGTCCAGACGACGGATCCGGCCACCGCTCAGGACGCAACCGACCAGGGTCAGGGCGAAGAGATCGTGGTCACCGGTTCGCTGCTTCGGCGCGACCATTCCGAAACCGCACTGCCGATCACGGTGATCACCAACGAATCGCTGGCGCTCGCGGGCATCACCAACACGGCCGACGCCGTGCGTCAGGCCGCTGCCGACGGCGCCGGGTCGATCGGCGTCGGCTTCACCAGCGGGTTCTCGGCGGGTGGCTCGGCCGTGTCGCTGCGCAACCTCGGCGTGTCCTCGACCCTTCTGCTGGTGAACGGCCTGCGCTCGGCCAACTACCCGCTCAGCGACGACGGTCACAATTCCTACGCCGATCTCACCAGCATCCCGCAGGTGAACGTCGAGCGGATCGAGGTCCTGAAGGACGGCGCCTCGTCGCTCTACGGTGCGGACGCGATCGGCGGCGTGGTCAACATCATCACGCGCCGCCAGTATAACGGCATCGAAGCCGGCGCCGAAGCCGGCGTGACCCAGAAGGGCGACGGCGAGAAGTACCGCCTGCGCCTGCTCGCCGGCATCGGCGACTATGCCAGCCAGGGCTGGAACTTCTACATCGGCGGCGAATACGAGAAGAACGGCAAGATCACCGCGAATTCGCGCGGCTTCCCGTTCAACACGCTCGACCTCCGTCCGATCGGCGGCGTCGACAACAACCGCGCCGACGACACCTTGACCACGCCGACCCCGAACGCGGTGGTCACCCGGGTGCGCCAGACCGATCTCAACAATCCGCTCGCGGGCTCCGTTGCCAACGCCACCACGCCGGCGCTTTTCGTCTCGCTCACGCCGCTTGCGAATTGCCCCTTCGGCACCTTCTCGGAGAATACTTCGGCCCGCGTCGGCACGGCATGCGCCCACGACCTGACCAGGGAATATGTCCAGATCCTGCCCCCGCAGGAGCGCTACGCGGGCGTTGCCCGGCTCAGCTACCGCGTTTCCGACGCCATCGAGGGCTATCTGGAAGGCAGCTATTCGCACAACAAGGTCGACATCACCCTGCTTCCGCGCGGTATTCGGCAGAATCAGGCGTTCGGCGGGTCGCCGAGCACCTCGACCTCCAACCCGGGCATCGTGCTGCCGGTCTATATCTGCTCGTCAGGTGTCAACTGCGCCACCGCGGCGGACCGCCAGCTCAACCCGAACAACCCGTTCGCGGCTGCCTTCGCCAACGATCCGGCCAATGGCGCTGCGCGCATCTATTATTCCTTCGGCGACGTGAAGGCGGGCTCGGTCCGCATCAACGAGCTCTACCGCATCACCGGCGGGCTGCGCGGCTCGATCGCAGACACGTGGGATTGGCGCCTCGACGTCGGCTACTCGCGTGACAACCTCGATCTGACCCAGACGGGCTTTGCCAACCTGAACGGCCTGGTCAAAGCGATCAACACGGGATCGTACAACTTCAGGGATCCGAGCCAGAACTCGCAGGCGGTCCGCGATTCGGTGCTTCCGCCGATCACGTCGCTCTCGCACTCGAGCGAGTTCACGGTCGACGGCTCGGTCAGCCGTCCGCTGTTCGAACTGCCCGGCGGCCCCCTTCAGCTCGCCGTCAGCGGCCAGTATCGCAAGGAAAAGCTGACCAACCGCAGCGCCAACCCCAACCTCGACGTACCTGGGCTTTCGACTGCGCAGGCCTACGGCAATCGCGACGTGTGGGCGGCGTTCTTCGAAGTGAACGCACCGATCCTGGACATGCTGGAAGTCACGGCTTCGGGCCGCTACGACCACTATTCGGAAGGGTTCAGCCACTTCTCGCCCAAGGCCACGTTCAAGTTCCAGCCGATCAGGCAGCTTTCGATCCGCGGCTCCTATTCGGAGGGCTTCCGCGCACCGACCTTCGCGGAATCGAACCCGCTCAGCTCCTTCTCGGGCTTCGTGGGTTTCAACCCGGGTAACATCCCCGCGTTCAGGGCCGCTCACGCCGCGAATGCCGGCTATTATGCCAATTATTCGATCGGTCGCGGCTACGTCGGCAATCCGGACATCGAGCCCGAAACCGCGAAGAGCTACGCGCTCGGCGCCATTTTCGAGCCGACCCGCTGGTTCACCTTCACCGCCGACTATTTCCACGTGAAGAAGTCGAACCTGATCGTGACCGGTCCGCTGTCGGGCGCCGCTATCGATGCCTACTACTCCGTGTCGGGCCAGACCTTCGCCTCGGCTGCGGCGGCATCGGCGGCGGGTTGCGCGGCACTTGCCACGGTCGCTCCCGGTTATTCGTGCAACGTCATCGACGGTGCCGATCCCTCAGCGCTCAACGCGCTGCCGCGCCTGCTGGTGCTCAATGCGCCTTACGTGAATGCGAACTACGACATCGTCTCGGGTCTGCAGTTCACCGCCGCTGCGAACGTCCCGATCACCCAGGGCCTTCGCCTGCGGAGCCGGCTCGACCTTCAGGAGACCCTGAAGTTCAACCGCCACCTCGACAGCGGCCAGGTGCAGCGCTTCACCGGCACCGTCGGCCCGGCCGACCTCTCCTCGGGAGGCGGCACTCCGAAGTGGCGCGGCAACTGGCAGAACACGCTCGATTTCGGCAAGTTCATGCTGACTGCGACCACCTACTATGTGGGCAAGATGAAGGGGGTCGCGACCGACCAGGGCAATCTGGACACGTCCTGCGCCGCCACGCTCTACAAGGACGCTTCCGGCGGGAACAGCTTCTGCAAGATCCGCCGCTTCGTCTACGCGGACGTGAACGCGACCTACGACGTGAACGAGGACTTCAGCTTCTACCTGATGGTCAACAACATCACCAACGCGCACGCGCCGCTCTACGCGAACGTGCTCTACACGACGCAGCCGAACTACCTGGCATCCTGGCACATCCCGGGCCTGGTGGGCCGGAGCTTCCGCGCGGGTGCGACCTTCAAGTTCTGAGCATCGAAAAAACCGAACCTACCTCGGCGGCTCCTTCGGGAGCCGCTTTTTTTTGGCTTCGAAAGGCGGCAGCGCCTGCGCTCCGCTTCACTCCGGGCTCGCTCCGGGCCCCGCCTGCCCTTCGTCCGGCGGAGGCGGCCCGTCCCGCCCCTCCTCGGCCGCCTTCGCCCGCACGCGCGTGCTGAACGCCGCCAGCCGCTTCGCCAGCGCCTGCTCCACCTCCTCGTTTGAGGCGACCCGCGGCCGCAGCTCGGCGCGCACCTCCTCTTCGATCCTGCGCCTCACCTCCCGCTCGATCTCCTTCCGCCGCACCGCCCCCATCCGCCCGTATTTCTTGCGGTTCGAGGCCATCAGCAGCATCCGGAAGATCGAATCCGAGCGCTTGATGCGGGTGCCCACCACCTTGCCGTAATGGATCACCGTCTCCTCGATCCCGGTCACCGCCCGCTCCCAGGCGAGCGTCTCGATATGGCCGCCGGCCTTGTCGATCGCGGCGTCGCAAAGCGCCGCGAACCGCGCATCCTTGTTCCGCCACCGGTCGACGGTGGTGGTCGAGATCCGCGCCACCTTCGCCGCATCCGAAATGCACCCGGTCTTCGCCAGCGTCTTTAAGAACTTCCTCCGCTTAGACGCCGTAAACCCGTCACGCCTGTACCGCATCCCTCACCCCGTCCCGTCCTCCCGAGTCGCGGATGATAACCTAGTTGGTTAGGAATAGGAAAGCATCAAATCGGCGCGTCCGGGGGACGGGCCGATTTGATGCTTCCGCCGGAGGCACGCCAATGGCCGTAGAGGCTGCGCGTCCGGGGGACGGGCCGATTTGATGCTTCCGCCGGAGGCACGCCAGTCGGGGCTGAAGCGATCAGGAGGTTGCGGCCACCATCGCCGGCCGGCCGTGGCGGCGGCGACGCGTCGCGAGCATCAGCCCGAGCCAGGCCGCGACGCACGTCCAGCCGAACAGGTCGCCGATCCGGGCATAGAGCGTCGGCGCGGAAAGCGCCGGCGGCACGCGCGCTAGGAGCGTGCCGGTCGCCGCACCGCTGCGGCGCTCGGCGACGACGCGGCCATAGGGGTCGCTGACGAAGCTCAGGCCGCGCCGCGCGGCCCGCGCGATCGCATAGCCGCCCTCGATGCCGCGCACCGCGGTCACGGCCGCCATCATTTTGTCGTCCACCTCGAAATCGTACGCCAGCACCAGCATCAGGCGCGCTCCGTCCCGGGCGTAGGATCGGCCGAGCGTCGGGAAATGCATGTCCTTGCAGATCGCGACGCCGGTGCCCGGGGCCGGGGAGGCGACGAGCAGGTTGCGGTTGCCCGGCGTGCGACCGCCTTCCAGTCCCGGCCCGAGGTGCCGCTTGACGTACCATGCACTGTGCCCATCCGGGGTGGCGACGAGCGCTCGG
The DNA here is from genome assembly GCF_036387215.1 of Allosphingosinicella sp. Taxonomy (GTDB): domain Bacteria; phylum Pseudomonadota; class Alphaproteobacteria; order Sphingomonadales; family Sphingomonadaceae; genus Allosphingosinicella. The sequence goes on from NZ_DASVUE010000011.1 coordinate 9,005, forward strand.
TTGGTGACCTTCTCCCCTTCCTCCACAACGACCCCCGCGACCAGCGTGGCGCGCCGCTCCCGAGCGATCGCCGCCAAGCGCCGTGAGGCCCGCTCCGCCCCAGCCAGATCGGTGCGAAGCACGGCCTCGGGCAGCAGCACCGTGACGCCCGGCCGCGCCGCGCGGTCGATTGCGCCCCCATAATCGGCGGCCAACCGCTCCCACGTCCCGCCGCCCGGTGCCCGCCGGTCGGAGGCGATCATCGCCACCTGCGCGCCGGATCCCCGGGGCACGGCATCGAGCCGCCACCACCCGAACAGCAGCGCGCCCGCGACGACCACGCCCGTGAGCACCGCCGCTCGGGAGAGCCCGCGCGGCCCCGCACCCCCGAGCCACCCCGCCAGCGCCAGTCCCGCAAGGCTGCCGGGCAGCAGCAGGACGAAGGTCACGGCCGGCACTCCCCCAAGGCTCGCGACCTGCAAGACCGGCAACACGCCCGCCTGCGAGTAAGCGAGGCTGCCGACGCTCCCATGCGGCGAGAGGTGGATGAGCAGCGTGTCGATCGCCGCCCAGGATACCGGCAGCACGAGCGATGCGATCAATGCAGGCCAGCGCTCGGCAGCTGAGGCCGCGAGCCGCAAAATGCCGCCCCAGCCAACAGCATAGGCGATAGCGATGACGACTGCGGCCGTCACCGACCCCGTCATGACGTGGTAACCGAAGCTCAAGGCGCCCGACAGCAGCCCGACGACGACACCGACCGGCAGCCGCAGCCGCGCCGGCGCAAGCAGCACCGCCGCCACCGCCGGCGCCGGCGCAAGCCACGCCGCCCACCAGAGCGGATGATTGGCATAGCCGAGCGCCAGCAACGCGCCCCCGAGCAGCGCGAGCGCAACCACC
>NZ_DASVUE010000012.1:0-1976 GCF_036387215.1 Allosphingosinicella sp.
GACGCGCTTCCGGCTACGCTCTCCCCCGCCACCTGGCGCCGCCTTCAGGAGCATCTTGGAAGGCGGTCTCCGAACGGCCGTTGGTGATTGGAACCGCCTGCGCCGGGCTCTTCCTGCTACCGGCGCATGCTATGGAAATGGCAAGGTTTCCGTGCGAAAGGAGCGCTCCGGCCTCAGGAGCATCATGACAACCCACCGTCCATTTGCCGCAGTCATCCTTGCCGCGGGCAAGGGAACGCGCATGAAGTCCGACGTGCACAAGGTGCTTCACCCGATTGCGGGGCGGGCGATGCTCGATCACCTGCTCGGCGTCGTCGACGGGCTCGGGCCGTCGAAGAAGATCGTGGTGGTGGGGAGCGGCCGCGAGCAGGTCGAGCGGCTGGTGGATGCGCGGGCAGGCGAAGTTGTGGTGCAGGAGCAGCAGCTCGGCACCGCGCATGCCGTCCAGCAGGCGGAAGCGGCGCTCGGCGGCTTCGACGGCGACGTGCTGATCCTCTACGGGGATACCCCGCTGGTCGAGGCGGAGACGATGGCGAACATGCTCGCCCGCTTGAATGCCCCGGATTCTCCGGCGGTCGTGGTCGTCGGGTTCAGGCCTTCAGATCCAATGGCTTACGGGCGTATCCTCGCACGGGATGACGGCACGATCGAGAAGATGGTCGAGTTCAAGGACGCGACCGAGGAGGAGCGTGCGGTCGATCTTTGCAACTCCGGACTGATGGCGGCGCGGGCCGAGGATCTGTTCCGGCTGCTGGGTCAAGTCGGTAACGACAATGCGGCTGGCGAATATTACCTTCCCGACATCGTCATGCTCGCCGCGCGGGCTGGGCGGCGGTCGGTGGTGATCGAGGCGCAGCCCTGGGAGATGGCGGGCGTCAACAGCCGCGCCGAGCTCGCGCTCGTCGAGGCCGTCTGGCAGCGGCGGCGGCGCCTCAAGGCGATGGCGGACGGCGTGACGCTGGTGGCGCCGGATACGGTCTGGTTCGCGCACGACACGGAGATCGGCCGCGACTGCGTTGTGGAGCCGAACGTTGTGTTTGGCCCGGGGGTTCGCATTGCGGATGGAGTGACGATCCGCGCCTTCAGCCACATCGAGGGGGCGGATATCGCGACGGGTGCCGAGATCGGCCCCTATGCGCGCCTGCGGCCGGGCGCGGAGATCGGCGAAAAGGCCAAGGTGGGCAATTTCGTGGAGGTGAAGAAGGCGCGGTTGGGCAAGGGCGCCAAGGCGAACCATCTCTCCTACATCGGCGATGCGGACGTGGGCGCGGCGGCGAATATCGGTGCTGGAACGATCACATGCAATTATGACGGCTTCTTCAAATATCCTACGAAGATAGGTGAGGGGGCTTTCATCGGCTCCAACACTGCCCTGGTGGCCCCGGTCACGGTGGGGAAGAATGCGATCGTCGGCGCCGGCTCCGTGGTGACTCGCGACGTTTCAGACGAAGCGTTAGCGGTAGCCCGCGGCAAGCAGGAGGAGCGGCCGGGCTGGGCCGCGCGCTTCCGCTCGATGATGGCAGCGAAGAAAAAGGCCGGCTAAGCGGCCGTGAATATTCAGGAAAGCAAAGTTAATGTGCGGAATTATCGGGATCATCGGCAAGGATGAGGTTTCGGGGCGGTTGCTCGACGGCCTGAAGCGGCTCGAATATCGCGGCTATGACAGCGCCGGCATCTGCACGATCGTGGATGGCAAGCTCGAGCGGCGCCGGGCCGAGGGCAAGCTCGAGAACCTTGCCCGCGAGCTGAAGGACGATCCGCTCGCCGGCACCGTCGGCATCGCGCACACGCGCTGGGCGACGCACGGGGCCCCGACGGTCGGAAACGCGCACCCACACATCGTCGACGGGGTCGCGCTCGTTCACAACGGGATTATCGAGAACTTTCGGCCGCTGCGCGAGGAGATGCAGGCGCTCGGCCGCACCTTCCAGAGCGAGACGGACTCCGAGGTGGTGGCGCACCTTATCGCCAACGAG
>NZ_DASVUE010000013.1:0-2581 GCF_036387215.1 Allosphingosinicella sp.
ATCGGATTGCCGGTCTCCGGGTGATTGCCGATCGTCCGCGGCAGCGAAAGCAGCTTCACCGCGAGGTCGAGGGTCAGCTCGCCCGCATCCTTGGGGATCGAGGCGCGCTTCGCCTCCTTCCCCTCGCCCATCTCGATATAGGGGCCGAAACGGCCGGTCTTGCGACTGATATCCTGGCCGGTTTCCGGATGCTGGCCGAGGATTTCAGGGCCGTCGTCGCTCGCGGCCTCCTCGCCGCCCTGGCCGAAGCGGCGCGTGAACTTGCAATCGGGATAGTTGGAGCAGGCGACGAAGGCCCCGAACCGGCCGCCGCGAAGCGCGAGCCTCCCCTCGCCGCAGGCGGGGCAGAGGCGCGCGTCCGTGCCGTCCGCCTTGTCCGGGAACAGGTAAGGCGCAAGGAAATCATCGAGCGCGGCGGTCACCTCCGACGGCTTCTGCTCCATGATCTCGGCCGTCTTCGGCTTGAAATCACGCCAGAAGGCGTCGAGCACCGCCTGCCAATCCGCACGCCCGCCGGAAATCTCATCCAGCTCATCCTCGAGCCCGGCGGTGAAGTCGTAGGAGACGTAGCGTTCGAAGAAGCGCTCAAGGAAGGCGGTCAGAAGCCGCCCGCTCTCTTCGGGATAAAAGCGGTTCTTCTCCAGCCGCACATACTCCCGGTCCTTCAGCGTCTGAAGCACCGAAGCATAGGTGGACGGGCGGCCGATGCCGAGCTCCTCCATCTTCTTGACGAGGCTGGCCTCGGAATAACGCGGCGTCGGCTGGGTGAAATGCTGCTCGGCATGCACCGCTTTCTTGGCCGGCGCATCGCCTTCCCGAAGGCGCGGCAGGCGGCGGCTATCCTCGTCCTGCTCGTCGTCGCGACCTTCCTCATAGAGCGCCATGAAGCCAGGGAAGAGCACAACCTGGCCGGTCGCCCGAAGCGCCGTCTGGCCCGTACCGTCGGTGAGCTCCACCGTCGTCCGCTCCAGCCGCGCGGAGGCCATCTGGCTTGCAAGCGCGCGCTTGAAGACGAGATCGTAGAGGCGCGCATGGTCTCCCGAGCCTGCGCGGTCGCGGCTGAAATCGGTGGGGCGGATCGCCTCGTGGGCTTCTTGCGCGTTCTTCTGCTTGGTCTGATAGTGGCGCGGCTTGTCCGGCACGTAGCCGCTATCGTAGCGGTCGACGATCGCGCGCCGAGCGCCGGAGATCGCCTCGGGCGCCATATCGACGCCGTCGGTCCGCATGTAGGTGATGGCGCCGTCCTCATAGAGGCCCTGCGCCACCCGCATCGTGTGGCTGGCGGAGAAGCCGAGCTTGCGCGCCGCCTCCTGCTGAAGCGTCGAAGTGGTGAATGGCGGCGGCGGGTTGCGGGTGAGCGGCTTGGTTTCGACCGAGGAGACGCTGAACCGCCCCGCCTCGACCGCTGCCTTGGCTGCCATTGCGGTTCCCTGATCGCCGATGCTGAGGCGGTCGATCTTCTCGCCCTTGAAGCGCACGAGCCGGGCGAGGAATTCCTGCCCGTCCGCCTCCATGGTGGCCGACACGCTCCAATATTCCTGCGCGCGGAACAGTTCGATCTCGCGCTCGCGGTCGGCGATCAGGCGAAGCGCCACCGATTGCACGCGGCCCGCCGACTTGGCGCCCGGCAGCTTCCGCCACAGCACAGGCGAGAGCGTGAAGCCGACGAGATAATCGAGCGCGCGGCGGGCGCGGTAGGCGTCGATCAGATCCTCGTCCAGCGCGCGGGGATGCTTCATCGCCTCGGTGACGGTGGCCTTGGTGATCGCGTTGAAGGTGACGCGCTCGACGTGCTTCGGAAGCGCCTTCTTCTTCTGCAGGAGCTCCTGCACGTGCCAGCTGATCGCCTCGCCCTCCCGGTCGGGGTCGGTGGCGAGGATCAGCGCATCAGCCTTCTTCGCCTCGTCGGTAATGGCTTTGAGCTGCCGCGCCTTGTCCGCATAGGTCTCCCACTGCATCGCAAAGCCGTTGTCCGGGTCCACCGAGCCGTCCTTCGGCGGCAGATCGCGGACGTGGCCGTAGGAGGCGAGCACCCGATAGCCGCTGCCCAGATATTTCTCGATCGTCTTCGCCTTTGCGGGCGATTCGACAACTACCAGTTTCATTTAGGAAAATGCCCCTTCACGCGTACGCGTACACGGTGATGGGCTGCTCGGAGGCGCGTCAAGAGGGCTCCGAAAGTCACGACTGGCACAAATGTCACATGGAATCGCGGGGGGTCTTCCTCCGAAAGAGCGTGCACGGCCGGCGGCCGCGGCGCAGCCACGGGCGGAGTGGACGATTCGGGTGAGGGATGCTTCATCGGTCAGGTTGGACCAGAAGAAATCCTATTGTTCAAGAATTTCGTCGATGGCCGCTCCTGATAGCCGTGATTGCTTGATCTTAAGAAGATATTCGGTCGGCGCCCGACCGATCCCTTCTCGACTGGATCAGGGCAAAGAGGCCGACAGTGACGGCGGCAACCACAAGCGTCTTCGTCGCGAAGCCCTTCTTGTTGTGCCGCCATTCCGCCCGGGCGCCCATTTCGGCCGGGATGTTCGGGACCTTGCCGCGGCCGAGATCCTCCACCACGCCCTCGACG
>NZ_DASVUE010000014.1:0-3821 GCF_036387215.1 Allosphingosinicella sp.
GGTCTGCTCCTCGTTCGCGCCGTGGGTCTTTTTCTTGGCGTCGATGAATTTCGAGAGCGCATAGGGCGTCTCCACCATCGGGGCGATGATGTAGCCGACGCCGTAGACCTTGCTTGCGAACAGATCGGATACCGCCTCGGCACCGCCGATCTTGAGTGCTACCTTGAGGTCGGCCCGGTGCGCGATCTCCAGCAGCCGGTGGAATTCGTCCGGACGGGTCCCTTCCGCCTCGAACTCCGCCTTGACCGCGACCACACCATATTGGTCGCGACCTTTCTTGAGGAGGTCCAACATCTTACGTTCGGTCGGATTCACGGCACTACCTTCTTCAAGCCCAATTTCGGCACGGATTGGCGGAGCCACCCGCGTCCGTCAACCCGTGACCGGCGCAGCCGGCGCCGGCCGGCTCGGCGTCTAATTCCTCAGATCGGTTGCGCGACCCGTGGACGCGAGGCGGCAAGCGCCTCGATCGTCGTCTGCAGCCCCTGGCGAAGCGAGTGGCGGGGGGTCCAGCCGAGGCGCTGCAAGGCCGTGGTGTCGGCAACCAGCCGGTCCGGCTCGAACCCATTGCCGGGCTTGGCGCCGAAGCGGATTTCGCTGCTGGAGCCGGTGAGCTCGCGGATTGTGAAGAGCAGGTCGCGCAGGCACGTCGAGCGCCCGGTCCCGACCTCGACCGGCGAGCCCGGCGCAAAATTCTCGGCGCTGGCGCATAACAGGCTCAATGCGCTCACCGCATCGGCGACGAAGATGAAGTCCCGGCTGTTCCGGCAATGCGAGACCTCGACCGGCTCGCCCGCCAGCATCCTCAGGATGACGAAGCCGACGAACTCCGAAACCTCCGCACCCGGCCCGTACATGTTATGAAGGTGGATGTTGACGAACGGCCTGCCCCTGCGGGCGCCGAGATAGTCCAGCGACTGTTCGAGCAGCTTCTTCGTCAGCGCGTAATTCGAATAATTTTGCGGCAGAGCAGTCGAGACATTGAGGACGGCGTCCGCCTCGATCGTTTCGAGCAACTGGAGCGGGTAGATGAGGTTCGGCTGGATCAGCTGGGCGATCGGAGCGCCGCCCCTGCCGTAATCCACGACCAGATTGAAAATGCGGTCGAAGCGGATCTTCGCGGCTTCCCCGGGGGAGACGATCCGGATCGATGGGGACACATCCTTGATCCGGTCCTCGCCTTCGATCGACCTTGCGATCGCATAGGGCTGGACGTCGCTCGTCAGTGATCGGATGAGCTGACGCCCGAGGAATCCGCTGCCTCCAAGGAAGAGGATCTTCTTCATCTCAGCGGCCGAACCGGAGACGCATCAGCGTGACCATATAGCTGAATATGAACGCCAGCAGGTTCCGCTTGGTCTGGCCGAACATCCTCTTCTTGAAGGTGAACGGCACTTCCAGGATCCTGAAACCCGGATTGGCCCGCATGATCTTGACCAGTATCTCCTCGACGATGTCGAAATTGTCGCACCTGAGCTGCAAGGCGCGCAGCGCGGCTCCGGGATAGAGCTTGAAGCTGTTCGAAACGTCCTTGCATTTGAGGCCGAGCACCAGCCGGTAGCCCATGTTCACGAACCAGCTCATCCAGACGAGGATTGCGCTGTTCTCGGTGAAGCCGCCGCTGACGTAGCGCGAGGCCACGATGATATCCGCCTCGTTGCGCACGCCGAAGAGGTTGTGGAGGAAGTGCGGCGGATGGGAGCCGTCCGCATCCATGAAGATGACCGAGCGGCCGGTGGATTGGGCGATGCCGGTGCGGACCGCATCGCCATAGGCATTGCCGCCGGACCTGTTGATGTAGCGGACCTGCTGCTCCTCGCAGAGCTCGCGGGTTCCGTCCATCGGAGTGAGGGTGTCGATGACGAGGATTTCGAAGCTGTCGGTCAGTTCCTCGCACGCGTGCCGAATGCGCGGGATCAGCAGGCGCAGGTTCTCCTCCTCGTTGTAAGCAGGGAGAATAACCGACAAGTCACAGGCCACGGGCACCTCTAAACAGGCTGGCAGAAACGGGGTGCGGGCGCTATGCCCGCCCGCAAGCACATCTGTACAGTGGGACCGCGATGAAGATCTTAGTTTTGGGCGGCTGCGGCTTCCTCGGCTCGAACCTTGCGAGCGAGGGCATGCGCAAGGGGCATGAAGTGGCCGTCTTCGACAATCTGTCGCGCCTCGGGGCCGATCGGAACCTCGAATGGCTGCGTGAGCAGGGCCGCTTCAAATTCTACGGCGAAGACGTCCGCTCGCAGCAGGCCGTCCAGAATGCCGTCCGCGAGTTTCGCCCGGACGTGCTGTTCCACACCGCCGGCCAGGTGGCGATGACGACTTCGATCGCCGATCCGCGCCTCGATTTCGAGACGAATGCGCTCGGCACGTTCAACATGCTCGATGCGGTGCGCCAGTACAGCCCCGAGACCATCATCACCTTCTCCTCGACGAACAAGGTCTATGGCGACCTCGAAAGCTATCGCTATTCCGAGACCGATACGCGCTACGTCTGCGACGACTTCCCGGAGGGCTTTCCGGAGAGCGTGCCGCTAGATTTCAGGACTCCATACGGCTGCTCCAAAGGCTCGGCGGATCAGTATATCCGCGACTTCTCGCTGACCTACGGCCTCAGGACAGTCGTGTTCAGGCACTCCTCCATCTTCGGAGGACGTCAGTTCGCGACCTCCGATCAAGGCTGGATCGGCTGGTTCGTTCAGCAGGCGCTCGAAACGGCGGCGGATCCGGGGCGCGAGCCGTTCACCATCCACGGCAACGGCAAGCAGGTCCGCGACGTGCTGTTCGCGCCGGACCTCATCGACTGTTATTTCAGCGCGATCGAGCGGATCGACCAGACCAGCGGCGAAGTCTTCAACATCGGCGGAGGCTATCGCAACAGCCTCTCGCTGCTCGAGCTGTTCGACCTGCTGGGTCGGGAGCTGGGGATCGAGCTGCGCTACCGGCAGCTGGCGCCGCGCGAGAGCGACCAGAAGGTGTTCGTCGCCGATGTCGCCAAGGCGGAGGCGCTGTTCGGATGGCGGCCGCGCACGGACAGCACGTCCGGCATCCGGCAGATGATCGATTGGGTGCGCGACAGCCACTGTGCGCCCGAAGCTCAGCCGGAGCGGGCCCTCGCCGCTTCTGCGTGAACGGCCTCGCTGAAGACGAACCGCTTCAGCGCGAAGAAGGTCAGCACGGCAAGCACTCCGATCACCAGCGCCTCGGCGGCGAGAACCGGCACTCCGATGGCGATCAGCGCCCGTAGTGAGCCGACGTTGAGAAGCGTCTGCACGATATAAACGGCGATGAACTTGGGAAGCAGCCAGGCGCGGCGGCTCCTGAATACGATCTGCCCGGTCGTGCAGAAATTGAACAGCACGGCCACCACGGTGGCAATCAACACCGACGGCGTCGGCGCCACGCCGAGCAGGTGAAGCCCTGCGAAAATGCTGTAATAAAAAGCGAAATTCAGGCTTCCGACCGCGATGAAGCGGACGAACTGCCAGAAGCCGTGGCGGCGCACGATGCGCAGCAGCGGGTTCAGCCAGGCATAATCGAGGTGCTCGAGGGCCAGGAGGATGGCCACGGCCACCCGTTCCACGGAGCGTAGGAGGCGGACGATCATGCCCTGATTACCCGGAGCAGGACTGAAGCATGGCCGCCGCGATGACGCCCGAAAGCCGGAGGCCAGGGCGCTGCGGCGCGTCCTCGGCCGGGCCCCGGCCCGGCTTCCCTGCAACTATGACAGCTTTCATGGAAAGGACGTCGACCTTGTAATTGCGCACTTACGCCGCCCGCTATCCGTACCCGCCCGATCCCGCAATCGTTAACTCATTCGGACT
>NZ_DASVUE010000015.1:0-3852 GCF_036387215.1 Allosphingosinicella sp.
AGGATAATCAGTCGCGCCTGAGATCGAGCCGCTCACGCGCCGGGCGCGCGACGCGGCGCCGCCGCCGGTGCCGCTCCCCTGCCCGCCGCTTCCGATCCCGGCGCCCTCGCCTCCGGCCCCCGTGCCTGGACCGTCTTCATCGGACGCTCCCGTCGACCGTTCGCTGCCGCCGGCGGGCAGGGGCTTGGGCGCCGTGGCGATGAGTGGTGGCATTTTGAGCTTCACCCTTGGCGGCGGCGCGACGACCGCGCTTGCCTTGGCCGAGAGGCTGGGCGGGGCGGCGGCGCCTTCAGGCTCGCTCACCTTTTCCGGCGCCGGCACCGATTGTGGAGGCGGCGGCGGAGGCGGTGCGGCGGGAACGTCGAAGATCCTGAGCCTCTCGTCCGCGGCCGGCGCCAGGCTGACGCCGAGGCCGGCGATCAGCGCATAGCCCAGCAGCGCATGGAACAACGCCGCTCCGGCGCCCGCCTTGAGGCGATCCCGGCTGCCGTCCCTGATTGTAGGAGGCACGATGCTCATCCTGCCGCGCACGAAAAAGGGCGCCAGGTTCCCCCGGCGCCCCTTTCCGATGTCCGTCCGATCAGCCGCCGTTGGTGGCCGGGACGATGCGGATCTCGACCCGCCTGTTCTGGGCTCGGCCGGCTTCGGTGCCGTTGTCGGCGATCGGCCGGGACGAGCCGAAGCCCTGGGTGGCGATGCGGGCGCGGGCGACGCCCTGCTGCGAGAGGTAGCCCGCGACCGATTCGGCGCGGTTGCGCGACAGCGGGATGTTGATCGCATCGCCGCCCGACGGATCGGTGTGGCCGTAAACGTCGATCAGCGTCTGAGGATAAGCGGCGAGCGTCTGCGCCACCTGGTTCAGCGTTGAATAGAATTGCGGCTGGATTTCGTAGCTGTTGATCGGGAAGGTGATCCCGGCCGGCATGCTGAGCAGAAGCTCGTCGCCCTGGCGCTCGACGACGACTCCCGTGCCCTCGGTCTGGCGGCGAAGCTCGCGCTCCTGCCGGTCCATATATTGGCCGACGGCGGCGCCGGCGATGGTGCCGATGCCCGCGCCGACGATCTTCTCCGTGCGGTCGCGGCGGCCGCCGATCAGGTCGCCGCCCAGATATCCGGCGACGGCGCCGATGGCCGCGCCGACGGCGGTGCGCGTCTGGAATTCGCGCTCGCCCGTTTCCGGGTTCGTAACGCAGGCGGTGGTGGTGAGAAGCGCAGCCGCAACGGCGGCGCCAGCAAGGCGTTTCGTCTTAAACATACTCATTCCTTTCCCGTAATCGGGTCATTGAACGTCTGCCCAACCCACGCTCTTCTCCACTTGTTCCACCAAGCGCTTGAACCGGAACTGATGAACCTGTTGTCGCGCTGAAAGAATAGCGGCTAAGTGGCAGCCGAAAATCATGCCTCCCTCAGCCCCGCTATCTCCCTTTCCGTGGTTCGACGTCGCCGTGATCGCGCTGCTGATCGCGCTGAACGGCGTCTTCGCCATGTCGGAGCTTGCGATCGTCTCCGCCCGCGAGGCGCGGCTGAAGGCGATGGCGAAGGGGGGCAGCAAAGGCGCGCAGACGGCGCTCGACCTTGCCGCCGATCCGGGCCGGTTCCTGTCGGCGGTGCAGATCGGGATCACCCTGATCGGCATCCTGGCCGGCGCCTATTCGGGCGCGAGCCTCGGCGGCCCCGTCGGGCAGCGGCTGATGCTGGTGGGGGTGCCGGCGCAATATGCGCAGACGCTCGGCTTCGCGCTCGTGATCGTCGTCACCACCTATGCGTCCCTGGTGATCGGTGAGCTCGTGCCCAAGCAGATCGCGCTTCGGGCGCCGGAGCGGCTCGCTTCGGTGCTGGCGCTGCCGATGCTGTGGCTGGCGCGCGCGACCGCCCCTTTCGTATGGCTGCTCGACCGGACGAGCGCCCTCGTCTTCAGGCTGCTTCGGCTGCAACGGGAGACGCAGAACCGGGTGACGGCCGAGGAGCTCCACATCGTCGTCGCAGAAGCGCACCATGCGGGCGTCATCGAGGAGAGCGAACGGGCGATCATCTCGGGAGTGGTGCGGCTCGCCGACCGGCCGACGCGCGAAATCATGACCCCGCGGACCGACGTCGACTGGATCGACATCGACGCCGATGGCGAGGCGATTCGCGAGAAGCTGATCGAGACCCCCCACAGCCGTTTGCCGGTGGCGGAAGGGTCGGTCGACAAGCTCGTCGGGGTCGTCCAGTCGCGCGACATCGTCAAAGCCTTCGTCGAGGGCCGGCCGCTCAACCTTCGAACCCTGATGCGCGAAGCGCCGGTCGTCCCGGACCAGATGGACGCGATGGACGCCTTGCTGGTGCTCCGGGGCGCCGAGGTGCCGATGGCGTTCGTGCACGACGAATACGGCCATTTCGACGGTCTGGTGACGCCGGCCGACCTGCTGGCGGCGCTTGCCGGCACCTTCGCTTCCAACCCCGACGCCGATCCGCCGCTCGTCGAGCGGGAGGACGGCAGCTGGCTGGTCTCGGGCTCCCTATCGGCGGACGCGCTGACGGACCAGCTGGGGATCAGCCTGCCCGAGGAGCGGGATTATTCGACCGTGGCCGGCTTCGCCCTGTCGGTGCTGAAGCACCTGCCGGAGACGGGCGAGCATTTCGCCTTTGCCGACTGGCGGTTCGAAGTGGTCGACATGGACGGGCGCAAGATCGACAAATTGATCGCGGTGCAGACGCCCCGCCGGCCGCGGGATTAGGCGCCGCCGAGGCTCCCGAACCGGGCTTCGAAGCCGTCGCGGTCGCCGCGCGCGAGATAGCTCGCCTGCTCGACCACCCTGTCCCGCTCCAGCCTTCCCTTGAACGGCCCAAGCTTCTGGTCGAGCATGGCGACCTCGGTTGAGCTCAGGCCCGCAAGCTGCTCGAAGCGGGTGATGCCGTTCTCGTTCAGCTTCTGCGCGAGCTTCGGGCCGACGCCCTTCAGCGTCTGGAGGTCGTCGGGAGGGCCGCTCTCGCCGGGGTCCAGCGGATGCGCGTCCACCCCGAGCACCTCGCCGGCGACGTCGGTCATCGCCGCGGCTCCGCCCGTCATGCCGGTGACCTTCCGCTCCTCGGTGTCGATCCCGTCCCGGATCGGCCGATTGCGCATATAGGGCCGGACCGGAGGCGGCGGCGGCTCGGCGGCGGAGCGGTCGACCGCGCCGGTGCGGAGGTTCGAGCCGATCTTGTCGCCGGAGCGGGCTCTAGTCCGGCGGAACATCCACCAGCCGATGATGAGGCCGATCACCAGCGCGATGATCAGCGGGAGGATGTTGGCGTCGATTACGGTCATCATGGTGACGGAAATTCCCGGAAACAGGATGTCAAAGATAGGTGTCCTTCTGCGCCCGGCCGAACAGGAACCAGGCGATGCCCACGCCGAGCAGATAGGCGGCGACGAGGGCGATCAAAGTCTCAAGCAACAGCGGCATTAGCGGTTCCCTCCGCCGGAGGCGACGGGCGGGCTCGCCCATTCAATCCGGGAAATACCCTCGACGGCGCGGACGCGGTCGTTGAGGCCGGGATATTGCCCCATGCCCTCCCGTTGGAAATCGTTGGCAGGGCCCGACAGGACGGCAACGCGCGCCAGCGGATCGCGGGCGAGCCGCACCTGGACGCCCGGCACCTCGCCTTCGGCAACCGCCGCACGCGCCTGCGCCTCGAGCCGTCCGATCAGCGCCTCGCCGTTGCCGAGCGGGCCGTGATAGACCGACCCCATCAGCAAAACGGCGGCGAGGCCGACCAGGAATTTGAGCGCAGGAGACATATCAAGGCCTTCCGGAGCGGGGGCGGACGCTGAGCTTATCCATATGCGGCGGCGCTCCGGCAAGCCTCATCGGCCTCGCTCCAGCT
>NZ_DASVUE010000016.1:0-14317 GCF_036387215.1 Allosphingosinicella sp.
AGGATGCCGGCCGTGTTGTTCGTGCCGCTCTGCTCGATCCGTGCAACCTGGCCCTTGCCGCGCTGCTCGGCATAGGCACGCTGGCCGGTGCCGCTCTGGAAGATGTCGATCTCCGGAGAGCGGGCGCCGCCCGTGAACGCACCCGGCGAGGCCGCCGCATTGCCGGTGCCGCTTGCAACCGAGCCCGCCGCCGACTGGCCGACGTTCGCGGTCTGGATCGCGGTCGCCTGGTTGTTCGTGCCCTGCTGGCCGATCTGGATCACGTTCGCCACACCCGACTGGCCGCCGGTGGTGCCGTTGGTCGGACCGTTGAAGGTGTTGCCGCCGGCATTGCCGGAAGCCGCACCAGTGCCGACCTGGGTGACCGTCGCATTGAGGTCCGTACCGTCCTGACGCACCCGGAGCGCGTTGTTCGACCCGCCCTGGTTGCGGACGTTCAGCGTCAGACGCTCCGTGCCCGAGCCGGAAGCCGGCATGTTGCTGAGCGTGGTCGCCTGATTGGCGCCGGTGCCGGAGAAGGTCGCCGACCCCCCGGTGCCCTGCTGGGCATCGACATTGTTGCCCGATCCGCCGCTCTGGAACACCGTCGCCGAACCCGCACGCGTGTTCTGCGACAGGCTGATCGCATTGTTGGAGCCGTACTGGACGATCGTCACAGTGTTGGACTGACGAGCGAAGTTGTTGATCGGGTTGCCCTGAGGATCGAACCCGCCGCCGGCAACCGACGTGTCGCCCGCATCCTGCTGTGAGAGACCGATCGAGCTGCTCACGTCCTGGCCCAGGCGGCCCTGCGTGATGTCAGCGAGGTTATCGCCAACCTGACTGACGCTCGCGAACATCAGGCGACCGGCCTGGAACACCTGCGCCCGGGCGCGGGCAATGCCGCCGTTAGAATAGGTGCGACCCGAGTCGCCATTGTCGCTCTGGCCGAGGAATACGGTCCCAAACTGGCCTTGCTGATAGACTACCGCGTACAGGCCGCGCGAACCTGGAAAGTACCCCGTCTCGCTGGTGCTGCTGAACGTCGTCACGCCACCCGTCGGAGCCGAATAGTTGGCGCTTGCGAACTGGCCAACCGACGCAAAGTTGCCGATGCCTTGCCCGGTCTGGCCGCGGCCAGCCTGGGTCACCACAATGCCGACACTGCCGTTGCCGAGCTGCTGGACCGTCGACGAGTTGCCGGTGGAGCGATTGAGGGTGGCATTAGTGCCCGCCACGCCGGACGCCAGGGTCACTTCGGAGAAGTTGTTACGGCCATTCTGGAAGATCGTGCTGTTGAGCTGGTCCCCGCGGCCGAGGAAGGCACGCGCCACGTTGTTCGACAACACCGCCGGGGACTGATTCGTATTCTGTTGGGTGATCGTGCTGGTGTTCTGCGTGTTGGCGGCGGTGGTGCCGAAGCCGGAGGCGTTGTTGCCGCCCGTCATCACGACAACCGCGCTGTTGCCGCTGCTCCGCTGCTCGATCCGCGAAACGTTGGAGCTGGCATTGCTCCGGTCGAACGGCTGGGAGTTGGGAGTGGGGAGGCCGAAGCCCGTACCGGTGCTGTTCTCGCTGTCCTGGCGGACATTGGCGACGTTGTTCGAGATCCGGACGCCCGGTGTTTGGGTGACCTGGCGAACGACGGAATAGCCGGCAGCCCCGTTCTGGACCACGGTGACGCTGCCATTGTCGGAGAAGGTGGTCTCCTCGTTGAATTCGTTCGGCTGGTTCTGATACTGGGCGAACTCATTGGTGCCCATGACGACGAAGTTGGTCTGCGAGACGCCGTTCTGCAGGACCGTGACGCTGTTGCCGTTGCCGATCGTCTCAACGCTGCTGAACGTCTGCGCCTGGGTCGCGGAGTCCTGGCTGCTGTTCTGGGTCACGGTAACGATGTTGCCGCTGCCCGCGAGGCTCGCGCCCGTCGTCGAATTCGGGTCCATCCGGCCGCCGTCCGAGTAGATCTGCGACAAGTTGTAGTTGCCGTTCTGACGGACCGTGGCGCTGTTCAGATAGCCGAACTGGATCAGTTCGGACGAGTTGTCGCTCGCGCGCTGGGTCGAGGTGCCCTGGAACAGGAAGCCGGCATTGTCATTGCCGTAGTCCTGCTGGATCCTGGCGTCGTTCCGATCGCCGATCTGGGTGATCGTGCCGCTGTTCCGGGTCGAAGTCGGATCGTTGGCGCCCTGCGTCACCTGGGCGAAGTCGTTGTCTCCAACCTGGATGATGCGGCAGAAGTTGCCGTTCGTGTTGCTGTTGCTGCAGAAGCCGACGCTGCCGCTTCCGGAGGTGGTGATCTGGTTATTGTTGTTCTGCGCATGCGCGGTGCCGGCGGCCAATGCCAGCGTCGAGATGCCGATCAGAAGATGACGAGAAACCATGCTTGTTGCTCCCTTTAGCTCTTTTTTTCTCACGCTCTCAGTCGGCCCGGCGCACAGGCATACGAACGCCGGCATGGTTCGGCCGGAATCGCTTAAAATGACGTTTATCTTCTGTTTGTGAATTCGTCCAGTCGCGGTTGCTTGGCGCCCACTCCCGAACCGGACCTCGCCGTCCGCGATTTTCTCTGACGATCTGAAAGAGCTTCGGAATGCAGCGATCCCGTCCTAATGGTGGCGGCGATGAAGCTGTTCGTTTCCGTCCCCACCCACAGCGAAACCATGGCCGCGGAGACGGTCCACACGATCATTGCCGCACAGAGCATCGCCTGCAGGCGGGGCTGGCGCTTCTACTTCCACCATTTCGCAGCCGCCGTGATCGGCGAGGTCCGGAACGTCATTGCCGCGACCTTCCTCGAGAGCGGCGCCGACGTGCTGCTGATGATCGATGCGGATCAGGCCGCAAGCGCCGCCACGATCGAGGGGATGCTCGATTTCGGCAAGCCGTTCGTCGGCTGCATCTGCGCAAGGCGGCAATTCTACTGGTCGCAGGCGGACCTCGCCAAGGCCTCGAGCGTCGAAGCGCTGCGCTACCAGGCGCTTCGGTTCGTCGGCTATCTGGAGGAAGACGAGCACGGGCGGGCCGAGATCGTCAACGGCTTCGGGAAGGCCACGTTCGTAGGAGCCGGGTTGCTGGTCCTCCACCGCTCCGTCTTCGGGCGGATGATGGAGCATTATCCGGAGCTCGAAGGCAAGGGCTTCGACCTCTCCTTCCACCCCTCGCTCTCGACCAACTGGGGCTTCTTCAACCCGATCGACCGCGGCGACGGCATGTTCCTCTCGGAAGACCTCTCCTTCTCCCGCCGGTGGCGCGGGATGGGCGGCGAGATATGGGCGGATGTCGCCAGCGACGTCAGCCACATCGGGCGCAACGACTATCGCGGCAATTACCTCGATTATCTGAAGGCGCACCAGCCGGGCTGAGACGCCAAGCGGCTTATCTGGCGGAGACGGAGGGATTCGAACCCTCGATACGGTTACCCGTATGACGCTTTAGCAAAGCGTTGGTTTCAGCCACTCACCCACGTCTCCGAGCGCCGAACCGCGCCTATAGCGGCGGCTTTGCCCGGGTTCAACCGACGTGAAGGACTCATTTCGGCGCGAGCCGGACTCGGGTCGTCGCCCGTTCATTGCCGCGAAAGGAGGAAAGGATTTACCTCCTCCCGTTCGATTTCGGGGGATTTGTAATGCGTATACCCACGCTGCTGAAGATTCTGGCCGCCGCCGGCCTCGCCGCCGCCCAACCCGCCGCAGCGCAGGTGCAGACGGTCGATCCCAACCAGGCTGTGGAGCAAGCCCCTCCGGCCGGCACGCCGCAAGAGGCCGCCCCCGCGCCCGAGTTGCAAACGGCGCCGCAAACCGAGGCCGCAGCCCCCGCCAACGCGTCCAAGCGCGCCAGCGACGCGACCGAGCGCACGCTCTCCAAGCAGAAGGTCCTGGCCGCCGCCGAATCCACCTTCGGCAAGGGCGCGGAGGGCCTCGCCGACATGATCGAGGACCTGCTCCGCGATCAGGGTGAGCCAAGCGCCTACATCACCGGCCGGGAGGCGGGCGGTGCGTTCGTGCTCGGCGTGCGCTACGGCTCGGGCACCATCCACCACGGGATCGAGGGCGACCGGCCGATCTACTGGACCGGCCCGTCGCTCGGCTTCGACTTCGGCGCCGATGCCAACAAGGTGTTCGTTTTGGTCTACAACCTCCACGACAGCCAGCGCATCTTCCGCCGCTATGCCGCCGCGGAGGGAAATGCCTATGTCGTCGGCGGCTTCACCGCGAGCTACATGCGGCGCGGCGACGTGGTGCTGATCCCGGTGCGGCTCGGCGTCGGCGCACGCCTTGGCGTCAACGCGGGCTACATGAACTTCAGCCAGAAGAGCCGCTTGCTGCCCTTCTGAGCGGCTAGCGCTTCTCGCGGCTGAGCCGCGTCATCAGGATCGCGGCGCGCTTGGCCTGACGGTCGATGCTCGGCAGATCGACCGTCTCGCCGGGCGCGTGCGCTCCG
The DNA here is from genome assembly GCF_036387215.1 of Allosphingosinicella sp. Lineage (GTDB taxonomy): Bacteria > Pseudomonadota > Alphaproteobacteria > Sphingomonadales > Sphingomonadaceae > Allosphingosinicella. Next base: position 4,423 of record NZ_DASVUE010000016.1, read on the forward strand.
TCCCCCGCGGCGCCGAGGCCCACCAGGCCGTCCGTGCCCTCCGCTACAAAGCCGATGTCGCCGGCGCCGCGCTTCAGCGGATCGAGCAGCGGCATCTCGGCAAGGCCAAGGTCGCGGTTGACGATGTTCAGCCGGTCGAGCAGCGCGCGGTTCCCGGCGGTGGGCGCCATCGAGGGATAGCCGCCCTCGTCGAACACGATCTCGGCGCTGGTGGTCGGCAGGTGCCGGGCGACGATCTCCTTCATCTTCGCCATCACCCGGCGCTGCTGGTCCGGCGAAAGCGTCCGCAGGTCGCCGCGGGCGATCGCGATCTCGGGGATGATGTTGGTCTTGCCGGTGACGGTGGCGCGGATCTTCGCTTCGTCGAGCTCAGCGGTGGTGCCGCCCGCCAGAAGCCCGACGCTGAAGGTGAGGTTCTGCTCGGGAAGCTCGGTGCGGAAGGCGGTGATGATCCGGGACAATTCGTAGATCGCGCCGTTGCCGCCGGAGCCGAAGATGCCGCTCGAATGGCCGCCCTTCGCCTTCGCCCTCACCTCCCAGGTGTCGGAGCTGCGGCGGGCGATCGAGCCCATGTCGCGGCCGTTCTCCTGCGCCAGCCCCTCGAAGTCGAGCGCAACGTCGGCGCGCTTGCCCGCCTCGACGAGGTCCCGCCGCGCAACCTCGATGGGGAGGCCGTTATCCTCCTCGTCGCCGGTCAGGACGATCTCGATGTCGGCGTCCTTCAGAGTCCCCGCCGCCTGCATCGCGCGGAGGGCGGCGACCATCACCACCATTCCGCCCTTGTCGTCGCCGACGCCCGGCCCCTCCGCCTTGTCGCCCTTGCGCACGAAGCGCTGGAAGGGGGAATCCGGCTCGAACACCGTATCGAGGTGTCCGATCAGAAGCATCCGCTTACCGCGGCCGTTCCCCTTGTGAACGGCGACGATATGCCCCGCCCGCCCAGTCTCGCGCATGTCCGACCAGCGCACATCGAAGCCGAGCGGCTCCAGCTCGGCACGCATCATCTTTCCCACCGCCTCGACGCCTGCGAGGTTCAGCGAGCCGCTATTCTGGTTCACCAGCCGCTCAAGGAGCGCGATCGAGCGCCCGCTCTCGCGCTCCACCGCCTGGATCATCTTCTTCTCGGGCGCGCTCAATCGTGCATCGGCGGTCGCGGGGAAGGCGGCGGCAGCGGTGAGCAATGCGAACAGAAGCGGCTTCATCTCTCTCTCCAGTGACCCGCGGATGAGGTTAGCCGCCGCTGGGGCGAGATCAAGCTCAGAACCGGAGCGCCGCTGCCGCGTTATGGCGGCTCAACAGGAGAGCCAAGATGAGCAACAAGCACCCCCGCCCCGACGAGCAGCCGGTCAAGCTCCAGGACGATCTCGAGCGGAACCCCGGCATCGGCAGCTCGAAGGGCCTGTTCGCCCGCACCAGCAGCGAGGACGCCGACCTCATCGAGGGCGACAACACGTTCGAGGGCGACACCGACAACGACGCGGGCCTCGCCGGCGGCGTGAACCCGAACCTCGGGCGGGATCACTGACCATCTGTCGGATCTGGCAGGGCTGGACCACGTTTTAAAAGGCCGATGCTCACCAGGAGATCGGCTAGCGCTCCCCTGTTTCCGGCACGTGCAGCGTATTATGTGCTGGGTCGCGGGCCGCAGCCGGACGTCAGCCGCCCGCTTTAGCGGCGCGCGGCGAGGTCTTTTTCGATGCGGTCGAGGAACGTGTTCGTCGACCAATCAAGATCGTTGACCGGAATGGCCGGAGTATAGACCTGCCCGGAAGCGCGCGGGCGGCCGACCCAGATCTTGTTCGGGATCGATATCTTCCCCCTCCCCGACGGCAGGTTCATTGCCCGAACCTCCATATAGGTAGTGTCGCCCGAGGTGGGGGCGCCGATCAGCCTCACGTTGGGAAAACGCGTGAAGAGATCCAGTGCGTCGAGACAAGCGCTGGCGCAGCGGCCGGCCGTGATCACATAAACCGGAGTCCCGAAATCCGACGTGGCGGATCCTTGGCTTGCCCGAGCGGCTTCCGCTTCTTCATCTGGCTTTACGAAGAAGGCTTCGCCCCGGCCGAGCGCCGCGCGCATGGCCTCGGCGGTGCGGCGCGTGCTCTCGGCTCCCTCGATCTGGCCGTTGCCGCGCATCTGCGCCTCCATCTCGGCCATGTAAGCGACATTGCCTTCGCTCGTGCGCCACCAGATGGAGACGTTGCGAAAATAGTCGCCGATCCGGCGGTTGACGGCCGTCTCGCCCCAGAGGATCTTGCCGGCATCGGCGCTCCAGTAGGAGGAGCCGCCGTTATTATGCCGGAGGTCGATAACAACAGCACGGGCACGGGCGAGATCGGCACGTTTCGCACGAAGGGTGTCGTACAGCGCGCGGTAGGCCTCGACGCCGGCGGCGTCTGGATTGAAGGACGGCATGCCGATCAGGAACAGGCCCGGACGCGGCTCCGTGAGACCGATCGGGGTGCGCTCGCCATCGGTTGCTGCGGCCAGCCGATCGTCGAAGTCGGTCGGAGCCGGAGACCATTGCAACGGGACCTCGCGCTCGGACTTGCCGATCCGGAAGCGGCAGCTGACCGGACGAGTGGCCTGGAATGACGACGACGAGTAGAAGGCCCGTGGAGCCCAGAACCACCAGCCGCCCGCCTCCTCGGGACGAAGGCGCCGGTTCTGGAGCCGGTGTATGACGAAGTCGCGGGCCTTCCGGTTGTCGCAGCTGACGATGCGCGACCCTTCAGAAGCGGGAAAGCCGCTGGCCGCGTAATGAACCAGCAGTTTGTCGGCCCGCCAGGCGGCGACGAAGCCCGGCCATTCGCGCGTCTCAGCCGTGCCGGAGGGCGCCGGGATGGCGTACGCCTGCGCGTGACCATCGCTCAGGACCGACGAGAAGGCTCCCAGCGCTTCCGTATAGCCTTCACGATCCCTCGCCCTGTCCGCAAAGGCGAGGCCGCGATCCCGCGCCCGGGCGAGCTGCGCCCGAAAGCCCGGGTTCCGCGGGTCGTACATGCCAGGATGATTAGCGACGTAAATTTCGTAGGCAGCCAGGACGTCGGAGCGGGCGACAGAGCGCCAGTCCACCTCCTGCTGCGGAGCCGGCTGCGGCACCTGCTGCGCAGTGGATGCGCTTGGCGCAACGGCGGCGGCGACCGCAAACAAAAAGGCTTTCACGTCTTCGACTCCCACCCAGGTGTATTACCTGAGTAACATGCCTGAAGCGGGAGCCGGATCAAGTGCTTTCGTTAGAGCACGTACTTCGAAAGATCCGTGTTCCGCGCCACCTCGGCGAGCTGCTGGTCGACATAGGCTGCGTCGACGACGATCCGGTGGCCGCGGCGGTCTTCGGCTTCGAAGCTCACATCCTCGAGCAGCTTTTCCATCACCGTCTGCAGGCGCCGGGCGCCGATATTCTCCACCTGGCCATTCACCTCGGCCGCGATCCGGGCGATCGCCCGGATGCCGTCGTCGGTGAACTCCACCTCGACGCCCTCGGTGCCGATCAGCGCCCGATATTGTTCGGTGAGGCTCGCCTGCGTGTCCTTGAGGATGCGGACGAAATCCTCCTCGGTGAGCGCCTTCAGCTCCACCCGGATCGGAAGGCGCCCCTGAAGCTCGGGCAGCAGGTCCGAAGGCTTGGCGACATGGAAGGCACCGGAGGCGATGAAAAGGATGTGGTCCGTCTTCATCGGCCCGTATTTGGTGGCGACGGTGGTGCCCTCGATCAGCGGCAGCAGGTCGCGCTGCACGCCCTCGCGGCTCACCGAGCCGCCACGCACGTCCGAAACCGCGATCTTGTCGATTTCGTCTAGGAAGACGATGCCGTTCGCTTCCGCGTCGGCCAGAGCGGCGCGGTTCACGTCCTCATTGTCGAGGCGCTTGTCCGCCTCCTCCTCGACCAGCTTCGGCCAGGCATCGGCGACCTTCAGCCGGCGCCGCTTCTTCGGCTGCTGCCCCATCGCCTTCGACATCATGTCGGAAAGGTTGATCATCCCGACTTGCCCGCCCATGCCCGGGATCTCGAACGGCGTCTGCGGCGCGTCGTTCACCTCGATCTCGATCTCGCTGGCGGCAAGGTGCCCGTCGTGGAAGCGGCGGCGGAAGCTTTCGCGGGTCGCCTCGCTCGCGCCCTTGCCGGTGAGCGCGTCGAGCAGCCGCTCCATCGCGGCCTCCTCGGCCGCTTCCTTGACGGCGACCCGCCGCCGCTCCTTTTCCAGCCGGATCGCTTCCTCGACGAGGTCGCGCGCGATCTGCTCGACGTCGCGGCCGACATAGCCCACCTCGGTGAACTTGGTCGCCTCGACCTTCACGAACGGAGCGTCGGCAAGCTTGGCCAGCCGCCGGCTGATCTCGGTCTTGCCGCAGCCGGTGGGGCCGATCATCAGGATGTTCTTCGGGGTCACCTCTTCGCGAAGGTCGTCGCCCAGCTGCTGCCGGCGCCACCGGTTGCGGAGCGCAACCGCGACGGCGCGCTTGGCGTCGCGCTGGCCGATGATGTGCGCGTCGAGCGCCGCTACCACCGCCTTAGGGGTGAGCTTGTCGTTCATGTTGCCGGCGGCCGGCGCCACGCCCTGAAAGGGGTAATTCATTTTGCGTTCTCGATCTTTTCGACGGTCAGGTTTTCGTTGGTGTAGACGCAGACTTCGGCGGCGATCTTCATCGCCTTGCGCGCAATCGTCTCGGCGTCCTGCTCATAGTCGTCCAGCGCCCGTGCGGCGGCGAGCGCAAAATTGCCGCCCGATCCGATCGCCGCCACCCCGTCCTGCGGCTCCAGCACGTCGCCATTGCCGGTGAGGATCAGGGTAACGTCCTTGTCGGCGACGATCATCATCGCTTCCAGGTTCCTCAGATACTTGTCCGTCCGCCAATCCTTGGCGAGCTCGACCGCCGAGCGCATCAACTGCCCATGATGCTGCTCGAGCTTGCGCTCCAGCCGCTCGAACAGCGTGAAGGCGTCCGCAGTCGCGCCCGCAAAGCCGCCGATCACGCTTCCGTCGCCAAGCCGGCGAACCTTCCGCGCATTGGGCTTGATGACCGTATGGCCGAGCGAGACCTGCCCGTCCCCAGCCACAACCGCTTGTCCATTCTTCCGTACAGCCAGGATCGTCGTCCCGTGCCAGCTTTCCATGATGTCTCCCGCTCTCTGCTTGGAGATAATGTGGGAAGGCCGCGCCGGGGCTGCAACAATGGGGGCCGAGCCAGCTAGGCCGCCTCGCGCTGCTCCAGATGCTCGAACAGCCAGTCGTGGAAGATCCTGACCGGCCGGCGGGTCAGCGACGCGCGGCGGCAGGCGAACCAGTAGCTGTAGGGGCTCTCGACCTTGTGGTCGAACAGCCGGACGAGCCGGCGATCGTTCGAGCCCGAGAGATGGCTCTCGAGCATGAAGGCGACTCCGAGCCCTTCCGCGGCGGCATCGAGGATCAGCTGCCCGGAATCGAAATGGTCGATCGCCGCCGGCTGCAGGTCCGGCAATCCGATCGCTTCGCGCCAGTAGGTGAAGGTCTCAGGCATGTCGCGGTGGAGGAAGATCGTAGCGCCGGCGAGCTGCGCCGGATCGGTGATCGCCCGCGGCCCCTCCTGCACATCGCGCGATCCGATCGCGATCACGCAATTATTGTCGATGCGGCGCGAGTAGAGGTTCGGATCCACTTCGGTGGTGATGGCGATCGCAGCGTCGAGGCCGTCATCCAGCCGCGCGAGGCGGTTGGCGCCGGTGTCCAGATCGATGTGGAGATCCGGGTGGAGCGCCCGGAGCGAGGGAAGGTTCGGCACAAGCCGCTGGGCGGCGAACAGCGAGGGCACTGCAAGCCGCAGCCGCATCATCTCGCCGTCGCCGGTGGCCCGCTCCATCGCCAGCGACAATCCGTCGATCGACGGCGCGATCTCGGCCAGCAGCCGCTCGCCGTCGGGGTTCAGGGTGACGCCCTGGTGGCGCCGCTCGAACAAAGGATGGCCGACATAACGCTCCAGCGCCTGGATGCGCCGGGTAAGCGCCGGCGAGGACAGGGCAAGCGTTTCGGCGGCCGCCTTGACGGAGCCGAGCCGCGCCACATGCACGAATGCCTCGATGGCGGTAAGAGGGGGAAGCCTTCGCATGTTGAGCTCGTCCTTCCCTCTACATTGTGCGCTGCAGCGACAGCGCAAGGGTCCTGCTGCCGCGGATTAGCGCATGATCGCGAATGCAGTAATTGCACTCGTACCATATTCCTTCGCATTTGCACAATGGCAGCCGGAGGCGGATAACGAGCCTGCCTTTCAGGCATCCTCTCCTAAAACTTCCAGGGTCGGTCCTCCGGGACCGGCCCTTTTTTTCGTTCTCCAGGATACCACTTTGCCCACCGCAGCCGCACCAGCCAGAAAGCCAGCACTGCCAGCGGAGCAAAAGCCGGCACGAACAGGATGGGGGATCGCCGAAGCATATTCGGCATGACGTCCTGCTGTCCGAGGAAGAAAGACCCGGTGGCGATGAAGAAGGCGAAGCACATTCGCCAGAGGTGACGGGATATCCGCTGCACCGGCGTCAATCTCGTTCTTAGGATCGCATTTAGATCGAGCAGGCCCGCAAGCAGGCAGATGCCTGCGAAAACGAACAAGGGTGCAGGACCGACCGGGGTAGATGCCCCGTTCGCAGCGAACCAGATGATGGCCGCGGCTCCACCCAGGGCGACCAGGCACGCGGCAATTTCGAACCTGCCGGTGACTCCGTCGCGGCGGCGGGCAGCAACCCAGGAGGTCACGACGAAATAGCCAGTGAGCAGTCCGCCGAAGCCCATTGCGCTCCCCTCGCCCAGCAGCGCCAGGACCAGGGCCGTCACGCCCAGCACGAGCATTGCCGCGAAGAACCAATTCCCTGCGCGGCCGTGCACGGCGCCGCCCTTGCGTGCCGCGATGGCAGCCGCGCCCGAGACGAGTGCTATACTCCCTCCCGCAATATGCGCCGCCAGCACCACGTTCATGCTCGCGCCCTCCGAGTGCCGCGCTGCGCCGGCGGCTCGGCATCCGCCTGCTCCGGCAGGAATTCGAGAATGTCGCCGGGCTGGCACGATAAGGCGACGCAGATCGCGTCCAGCGTCGAAAAGCGGATTGCGCGAGCCTTGCCCGTCTTCAGGATCGACAGGTTGACGATGGTGATCCCCACCCGGTCGGCCAGGTCCGTAAGCGTCATCCGGCGCGCGTGGAGGAGGTCATCGAGCTTGACGGCGATCGCCATGTCAGACGGTCCCTTCCAGATCGTCCCGCATCGACGCGCCTTCGCTGAAGACGCGCGCCAGGATGAAGGTGAGGAGCACGGCGAGCCAGCCGCTGACCGAGAAGCCGGCATTGAGATGAAGCGGGTGGGTGGGCGTCGAGACCGACTTCGCTATGGCGCCGATCACGAGGCTGAGGAGCTGCAACGCGAGCAACGCCCGGGCGATCGTCTGCAGGCGGTCGGCGTTCGCGGCAATGAACGGGTCTCCCGCGCGAACCGTTTCCACCATCGCAACGAGGCGGGTGAGGATCGCATGGTTCAGCGGAACGGTGACGAGGCCGACGATCGCGATCGTGCGCAAGCCCATGATCAGCCGGTCCGCCTCGGCTGACGGGGAAAGCTTCAGAGCGCTCATGATCCATCGCTCGGTGGGCATGAAGGCAAGCAGCACGACCACGGCGACTCCGACCAGCAGCCAGTTCAGGACGATGAGGATCCGCAAAGTGACGGATGCGATCGGCAGGGCGGAGGCATGAGGCATCGACATTGCTCCCATTTATGTATCGATATTCGATAACTACTTTATCGATATTCGTCAATACTGGGCTTCCGGGGCTCTCTTTTTCGACTGGCGGGAACCCAGTGGGGCGCCAAGGCCGTTACTCAATCGCATTTCGAAAAGCGGCGTGACGACGAGGAGAGCGGCCGATGGCCGATGAGGAAAAGGCACCGAAGCGGCTTCAGGTCGCCAACATGCGGCCCGACGACAGCGGCCGCGGCATTGCCCGCCTGCCGCGCGCGATGATGGCCCAGCTCGGCATTGCCGAAGGCGACGTGATCGAGCTGATCGGCAAGCGCTCGACGCCCGCCCGCGCGGTCTCCTCCTACGCCGAGGACGAAGGGCTCGACATCATCCGCCTGGACGGGCTCCAGCGCGCTAATGCCGAGATCGGCTCCGGCGACTTCGTGACGGTGCGGAAGGCGGATTCGAAGCCGGCGCAGCGCGTGGTGTTCGCGCCCGCGCAGAAGAACCTGCGGCTCCAGGGTTCGGCGAGTGCCCTGAAGCGCAGCTTCGGGATGAAGCCGGTCACCGCGGGGGACACCGTCGCCACAACGGGGCAGCAGCGCGTACAGAGCGGAGAGATCCCGCCCGAGCTCCGCCAGATGTTCAGCGCCCCCGCTTATGCGCTTCAGGAGGTACGGCTGATCGTCGTCTCGACGGTGCCGAAGGGCATCGTCCACATCGATGCCAATACGGAAGTGGAGCTCCGTCCAGAGTTTACCGAAACCAAGGAAACCCGCCGCGCCGACGTCACCTATGACGATATTGGCGGGATCGGCGGGACGATCGATCAGCTTCGCGAGATGGTCGAGCTTCCGCTTCGTTATCCCGAGATATTCGAGCGGCTCGGCGTCGATCCGCCCAAGGGCGTGCTGCTGCACGGCCCGCCCGGCACCGGCAAGACGAGGCTGGCGCGCGCCGTCGCCAACGAAAGCGACGCAAGCTTCTTCCACATCGCCGGCCCCGAGATCATGGGCTCGGCCTATGGCGAGAGCGAGAAGAGGCTGCGCGAGCTGTTCGAGCAGGCTGCCGAGGCCTCGCCGTCCATCATCTTCATCGACGAGATCGATTCGATCGCTCCGAAGCGCGGCCAGGTCTCCGGCGAGGCGGAAAAGAGGATTGTGGCACAGCTCCTGACCCTGCTCGACGGGCTCGAGCGGCGGCAGAACCTCGTCGTGATCGCGGCCACCAACCGCCCCGAAGCGATCGACGAGGCGCTCCGCCGCCCCGGCCGCTTTGATCGGGAGATCGTCGTCGGCGTCCCCGACGAGGCCGGCCGGCGCGAGATCCTCGGCATCCACACCCGCGGCATGCCGCTCGACGGCGGCGTCGATTTGAACCTCCTTGCCCGCCGCACCTACGGCTTCGTCGGCGCCGATCTTGCCGCGCTGACGCGGGAAGCGGCGATCGAGGCCGTGCGCCGCATAATGCCGCTCATCAATCTCGAAGACGGCACCATCCCTCCGGAGGTCCTCGACACGCTCTCCGTGAAGGGCAGCGATTTCGAGGAAGCGCTGAAACGCGTCCAGCCCTCCGCGATGCGCGAAGTGATGGTGCAGGCGCCGAACGTGCGCTGGGAGGATATCGGCGGCGTCGACGAGGCGCGCGAGCGGCTTCGCGAGGGCGTCGAGCTTCCGCTGCGCGATCCGGCGGCGTTCCGGCGGCTCGGCATCCGGCCGGCCAAGGGCTTCCTGCTTTATGGCCCGCCGGGCACCGGCAAGACCCTGCTCGCCAAGGCGACCGCACGCGAGGCGGAGGCCAATTTCATCGCCACCAAATCTTCCGATCTCCTCTCCAAATGGTATGGCGAGAGCGAGCAGCAAATCGCCCGCCTGTTCGCCCGCGCCCGCCAGGTCGCGCCGACGGTGATCTTCATCGACGAGCTCGACAGCCTCGTCCCGGCGCGGGGCGGCGGCCTCGGCGAGCCGCAAGTGACCGAGCGCGTCGTCAACACCATCCTCGCCGAGATGGACGGGCTGGAGGACCTCGGCTCGGTCGTGGTGATCGGAGCGACCAACCGGCCTAACCTCATCGACCCGGCGCTGCTCCGTCCCGGCCGCTTCGACGAGCTCATCTACGTGTCGGTTCCGAACGAGGAGGGGCGACGCAAGATCCTCTCGATCCACACCGCCAAGATGCCGCTCGCCGAAGAC
>NZ_DASVUE010000017.1:0-3656 GCF_036387215.1 Allosphingosinicella sp.
GAGCCGGCGGTGGCGGCGCTGGTCGCGCGGTATGTCGCCGCTGCTGCGCCGCTTGCCGACCGGGTCGTCGGCCGGCTCACCGCTCCCGCCACCGAAGCAAGGTCCGCTTCGGGGGAGCGGGTGCTCGGCAACCTTATCGCCGACGCCCAGCTTGCGGCAACGAAGCCCCTGGGGGCGGAGGTCGCCTTCATGAATTCCACGGGCGTTCGAACGGATCTGGTTCCGGGGCCGGACGGAAGCGTCACCTTCGCGCAGCTCTTCGCCGTGCATCCGTTCGGGAACAGCGTCGTCGTCAGGAGCTACACCGGCCGGCAGCTGAAGGCGATCCTGGAGCAGCAGTTCAACAGCGGAACGAACACTGCCGAGAAGCCGATCCTCCTGCTTCCCTCGAGCAATTTCGGGTTCGCCTACGATCTGCGGCGGCCTGCCGGTCAGCGCGTCCTGGATGTGAGGCTGGACGGAAAGCCGATCGAGGACAGCCGCGTCTACCGCGTTGCCGTCAACAGCTTCGTCGCCGGCGGCGGCGACAGCTTCACGCTTTTCACCGAAGGCACGGACCAGGTGGACGGCCCTCAGGATGTCGAAGCGCTGGAGGCCTATATCGCAGCCGCGAACCCGCTTACTCCGCCTCCGGTCGGCCGGCTCCGCAAGCTCGGCGGCGATTGACGCGCGAGCTGGCGATCAGCTCCCGAGCTTTTCCGCCCGCGCGCGCAGATAATCGTGGAGCGCCCTGATCTCGGCGTCGGTGAGGTGGACGAAGTTCTTTTCGGCCACCTCCTTCATCAGGCCGAGCTTCTTGTCCCCGGGCGTTTTCCCCGTGCGCAGGAGCGTCCGGAACTGATCGTAATCATAAGCGCCCGCGATCATCAGGTCCGGCGGGGCCATGCCGAACATCTCCTGGCCGCCAAGCGCGGGGCCGTGGCATTCGGAGCACGCATTGGCAGCGATCCGGCGTCCCGCCGCATGGCGTCGGCCGAGATCGATCGGCGCGGTCGTCAGGAATTCTTCGATGCGGTCGCGAGAGGGTCGGAATTTCCCCGTCGCCACTCCCACCCGTCCGAGAGCGCGGATGTGCGGGCGGTCCGTGTTGCCCGCGGCCCGGGGCTGGCTGCGGATGAACGCGATCAGCGCCGCCACCTCACCGTCGCTTAGCCGCGCATATTCCTGCGAGGGCATGACGAACAAGGCGCGCCCGTCATGCCCGATGCCCTGGCGGATGGCGGCGGCAAGCTGCTGGTCCGACGCCTTCGCCGCAACCTCGGTGAGGTTCGGCGCCGTCACTTTCGCGATGTTGGGCGCGTCGAACATCACCTGCCCCTTGAGACCCCCGCCGTGGCAGGCGACGCAACCGAGGATGCGGGCTTGGCGCGGAGCATCGGCAAGGAGCTGCGGGCTCGGGCGCTCGAGCGTCTCGGCCTTCGCCTCATGGCTGCGGCCGATGACATAGCCGGAGATCGCGAGGACACCGACCAGCGCCGCCACCACCAGCGCGAGGAGGCCGGCAAGGCCGATACCGATCCATTTCGCAATGCGCTTCATCGTCAATCCCCCTGAGATCGACTGCGCGCATATTCAGTGGGAGCTTGCGCTCAACGGGGTTGCTGCGAAGGAGGCGGCGGGAGCGACGAACCTGCGTGGTGCGACGAAAGTGCAGACCCGCCATTGCCGGCTCCGGCGTCAGACGGCGAGGCCGACCACTTCTTCGAATGGCACCGCCCAGATCGGTTCGCCATGCTCGTCCTCCACCTCGAAACGTTGGCCGGGTGCGACCGTACCGCTGCCGAACTGGGTATGGATCACCTCCAGCGCATTGCGCACGCCCTGGTACCAGGCGGCCTCCGCGTCGGGGAGAACGATGCCCTCCGGATCCTGCTTGCGGGAGCTTCCGTCGTCGAAGTGGAAATAGAAGCGAGGCATGCCGGTCAAACGTCGCCTGATCGCGGAGGTTGCGCGGAAAGAGGGTAAGCAAAAGCCTAACCAGCGAACGTTGCAGCGGAGCAACGCCGGGCCTTCGAAAAAGGCCTGCACGGCTTCTGCACAGGATCGCCGCTCCATCGTCACCGGCCTCCCATCAAGGCCTCACTTCCGCCTGCCATCAGCGGCTCCAGCCGAAGGGAGACGAAGATGGAAGCAGTCGAGCAGATCGGGAAAGCGCGGCAGGCACCGGGCCGGTTCACTTTCGTCCAAAAGCCGCTTGCGGCACTGGGCTTCATGGCGCTCGCCGATATCCTCTTCTACTGGGAGCGGATCGGAACCACTCTGGGGTTCTTCTTCCTGTCCCTGCTCGCCTTCGCACTGATCGTGCGGCCCGACATAGTGCGCGATCGCGATGCCCGGGCAGCCGCCGCGGGTGCAGGCGTTTTCGGGCTCGTCGCGGCCTACGATCCGAGCCTGCTGGTCACGGGGCTCTTCCTCGTCATGCTCACCCTGGCGATCCTGCTTCCGCGCACCCGCGGCTTCGACGACGGCTGGCGCTGGGCGCAGCGTCTCGGCTGGCACTGGCTGCGGGCGCCTCTCGCACCCCTCCGCGACTGGTCCCGGGTGCGGGCCGCGGGTGCGCGGCGATCCCTGGGGCTGTGGCGGAATTCGCACGTGCTTGCACTGCCGCTGCTCGGAAGCCTGATCTTCCTCTCGCTGTTCGCCGTCGCCAACCCGCTCATCGGCGGCGCTCTCGCCGGCATCGACCTCAATTCCCTCTTCGGCGGCCTCTACGTCACCCGCATCCTGTTCTGGCTTGTTGTTCTGGCGATCGTCTGGAGCGTGCTTCGGCCAGGGCCCATGCTTCTCCTGGCGGAAAGGGAAGGTTCCGCCGACGTCGCCTTGCCGGGGGTCGGCATGCGGTCGCTGACGCTCTCTTTCCTCGCCTTCAACGCGGTGTTCGCGCTGAACAACGTGCTCGACATCGCCTTCCTCTGGAGCGGCGCGCCGCTGCCTCAGGGGATGACGCTCGCCGCTTATGCGCATCGCGGCGCCTATCCGCTGATCGCGACCGCGCTCCTGGCGGCGCTGTTCGTGCTGGTGACGCTGAGGCCCGGTTCGGAAACGGCGTCCAATCCCCTGATCCGCCGGCTCGTCTACGCCTGGATCGCTCAGAACGTCCTTCTCGTCGCCTCTACGATGCTGAGGACGTTCGACTATATCGAGGCCTATTCGCTCACCCGGCTCCGGATCGCCGCCCTCATCTGGATGGGGCTGGTCGCCATCGGCCTGTTCCTCATCTGCTACCGGATCTGGAAGTCGAAGAGCGGCTCCTGGCTGATCAACGCCAATCTTGCAGCTTCGCTCATCGCCCTCGGCTTCTGCTCGGTGGCGGATCTCGGAAGGATGGCCGCAGCATGGAACGTGCGCCATGCGCGGGAGGCCGGCGGTGCCGGCGCCGATCTGGACACCTGCTATCTTCGGGGGCTCGGCGCCTCGGCGCTGCTGCCGATGATCGAGCTGGAAGGCCGCACCCGGGATCCGGGGTTGAGGCAGCGTATCGGCTGGGCCCGGATCGATACGATGCAGTCGCTCAGGAACTGGCAGGGCAATTGGCGCGGCTGGACGATGCTCGGAGCGCTTCGGCTGCAGGCGGCGGAGGAGGCCGTCGCACGCCGCCGGCTGCCGCCAGCCTACGGCCCGTGGCGCGACTGCGACAAGCCCCTCGATCATCAACC
>NZ_DASVUE010000018.1:0-10894 GCF_036387215.1 Allosphingosinicella sp.
CTGGAACCGCTACGATTTCACGAAGAAGCTCGGCCTCGGCCTCGGTATCGTCGCCCGCTCCAAGGCCTATGCCTCGATCAGCAACGCGGTGACCCTGCCCGGCTACGTCCGCGTCGACGCCGCCGCTTATTACGAGATCGCCCGCGGCATCGAGGCGCAGATCAACGTCGAGAACCTCTTCGGCCGCGACTATTTCCCGACCGCCCACAACGACAACAACATCGCTCCGGGCGCTCCGACGACCGCCCGAGCGACCCTGCGCTTCAACTTCTAGGCCGGGGCTGCAAGATTGCACGGGCCCGGGCGAGGCCTTAGGATTTGCGCGGCGTGGGATTCAGGGAGCTCGGGCATGACTGGAAAATGGCTGTTCGCGGGCGCAATTCTGGTGGCCGCCAGCCAGCCTTCGATCGCTGCGGCGCAGTCGATGCACGGAGCGATCGGCACGCCCTCGCACCTGTCCCGCCCGGGCCGGTCGCAGGACCAGGTGCGCGGCGCGCTGTTCGGCTCGGCCATGTCGGGAGCAGTCGAGATGCAAGGGGCGGGGCGCAAGCAGCGGAACACGCAGCGCCGCATCGTCGAAGACGGCACGGCCGAAGGCGCCTTGCTGAACGGCGCGGGGCTGCTGTCCGCAGCTCCTCATCTTGGCCAGCTGCCGGTCTGCGCCGGCGACGTTAGCAATCCGTCGTTCGACTGCCAGATATTGAAGAGGCGCCAGGCCGCGCGCTGAGCGGGCCGGGGGCGTTCGCGTCAGCCGAGATTCTGGCAGGCGGCGGGATCGCCTGTCTCCAGCCCCTTCCGAAGCGCCGCCATGCGCTGGGCTGAGGTGCCATGGGTGAAGCTCTCCGGCACCACCCGCCCCTGGCTCTGCCGCTGGAGCGTGTCGTCGCCGATCGCCTCCGCGGCGCGCATGCCTTCTTCCACGTCGCCCGGTTCTAACCGGTTGCGGTTCCGGGCCGCCCAAACACCGGCGTAGCAATCGGCTTGAAGCTCCACACCAACCTGCACCCGGTTGGCTTCAGCCGTGGAGGCACGAGCCTGCAGCGAGCTTGCGCGTTCCAAAGCGCCGGTGAGGTATTGAATGTGATGTCCCACTTCGTGGGCGATCACATAGGCTTGGGCGAAATCGCCCGCTGCGCCAAAGCGGCTTCGGAGCTCGCTGTAGAAGCTGGTGTCGAGATAGATGCTGTTATCTGTCGGGCAATAGAACGGTCCCATCGCCGACTGGGCCGCGCCGCAGCCCGATTTCCCGCGCCCGCCGTAGAATGTGAAGCTGGCCGGCGTGTAACGCTGCCCTCGCTCCTGGAAAATCTGGCTCCAGGTGTCTTCCGTGCTTGCAAGCACCTGACAGGAGAAGCGGCTTTCCGCATCGACGGTACAAGCTTGCTGCGCGGTTTTTCCGCCGGTCGCCTGATGCGGCGCAACGCCGGTGCCGCCGCCGGTGCCAAGCATGCCGCCTCCTGCGAACAGGAAATAGAGCAGCCCGAGCACGACGACGCCGCCGATGCCGAAGCGGCTTAGCACAAGCCCGAAAAGCAGCCCGAAAATGCCGCCGCCACCGCCGAATCCGCCGCCGCCGAAACTCTGGCCGCGCTGGTCGCTAACATTGTCGCTCATCCGGTAGTCGTCGAGCCGCATCTTTTCACTCCATCTACGCCGCCGGGACAATGCGCAGGGAGGCGCGGCGGTTGCAAAAGGCCGCTCCGCCGCCAAAAGAAGCGCAGACCTCGCATCCGGGAGATACCATGTTCCTCAACGGCAAGACCGCGCTCGTCACCGGCTCCACCTCCGGCATCGGCCTCGCCGTCGCCCGGGTCCTTGCAGCGGAGGGCGCCCGGATCGTCCTGAACGGCTTCGGCGATGCGACGGAGATCGAGCGGCTGACCGACGAGCTCGGCGCCGCCCACTCCGCCGCCGACCTGACCAAGCCCGACCAGATCGAGGCGATGATGGCGGAGGCCGGCCCCATCGACATCCTCGTCAACAATGCCGGCATGCAGCACGTCGCGCCGATCGACCAGTTCCCGGTCGACAAATGGGACCTCATCATCGCGCTCAATCTCAGCGCCGCCTTCCACACCACCCGGCTGGCGCTCCCGGCGATGAAGAGGAAGGGCTGGGGCCGGATCATCAACACCGCGTCCGCCCACAGCCTCGTCGCGAGCCCCAACAAGGCGCCCTATGTCGCCGCCAAGCACGGCATCGCCGGCCTCACCAAGGCGGTCGCGCTCGAAACCGCGACCAGCGGCGTCACGGTCAATTGCATCAGCCCCGGCTACGTCTGGACGCCGCTCGTCGAGAATCAGATCCCCGACACGATGAAGGCGCGGGGCCTCACCCGCGAGCAGGTGATGAACGACGTCCTCCTCGCCGCCCAGCCCACCAAGAAGTTCGTGACCGTCGATCAGGTCGCGGCGCTCGCGCTGTTCCTCTGCCGGGATGAAGCTTCCGCGATCACCGGCGCGAACCTCTCCATGGACGGCGGGTGGACGGCTGCCTAGCCGCCCAGCGTAGCGCAGGGGATGCGCAGCAACTCATGCGCTGCGCGAAGAGACGGCGCGGGCACGGACGGCGGGGCGGCGCCAGCCGAGCCCGTCCGACGGCGCGGCTTTGCCGCGACGCGAAGCCCGCCATACAAGCGCTTGTCGCGGAGCATTCCCTGTTGCATGTCCGCTGCAACGGGAGAGAATCCACTGATGATAAGGGCTTGTCTCGCTCTCTGCTCCGCGCTGGCGCTGGCCGGCTGTTCGCGTAGCCACGAAGCCCATCCACAGTCCGCCGCGGCCGCTCCGCCGGACTGGCGTTCGATCGCTACCGAGGACGACCGCGCGCGGATCCGCGACTGGCGCTCGGCCTGGGTCGAGGCGCTCCGCAGGGCCCAGGCGGCGGGCTTCGGCACGGTCATCGCCCGCGAGGGTGCGCTGCTCCAGCCCGACGCGGCTGCGGAATGGCAGGATTTTCCCGACGGCGTCTATCGCTGCCGCACGATCAAGATCGGCGGCCAGCGACAGGGCATGCTCGATTACGTCGCCTATCCCGCCTTCGACTGCCGCGTCCGCCGCGAGGACGGGCTCATCTCGTTCGCAAAGCTCACCGGCTCGCAGCGGCCGATCGGCTACGTTCTTCCGACCGCCGGCGAGCGCATGATCTTCCTCGGCACGCTGCAGCTCGGCGACGAGACCCGGGCGCTCGAATATGGCCGCGATCGGGAACGCGACATGGCCGGCATCGTCGAGCGGATCGGCGAGCGGCGCTGGCGCCTCGTCTTCCCCCGCCCGCATTTCGAATCGATGACCGACATTCTGGAGCTCGTCCCCGCCGGCTCCGCACCTTGAGGAACTCACCCATGAAAGCCAGGCTTGCCGCCCTCCTCCTCGCCGCCACCGCAGCCGCTCCCGCTCATGCCGACGCGGTCCGGGATGCAGTCGCAAACGACATGCCTTCGCTGATGACGCTCTACCGCGAGCTCCATGCCGCCCCCGAGCTCAGCATGCAGGAGGTAAAAACCGCCGCCCGCCTTGCCGCGGAGGTGAAGAAGCTCGGCTTCGACGTCACCACCGGCGTCGGCAAGACCGGCGTCGTCGCGGTGATGAAGAACGGCCCCGGCCCGGTGCTCCTGGTCCGCGCCGACATGGACGGGCTCCCGGTCGTCGAGCAGACCGGCCTCCCCTTCGCGAGCAAGGTCCGCGCGACCAGCCTCGCCGGCGTCGAGAGCGGCGTCATGCACGCCTGCGGCCACGACACGCACACGACGGCCTGGGTCGCCGCCGCCCGCCGCCTTGCCGCGATGAAGAACCAATGGTCCGGCACCCTGGTGATGATCGCCCAGCCGGGCGAAGAGATCGGAGTCGGCGCCAAGGCGATGCTCGATGACGGCCTCTACACCCGCTTCCCGAAGCCCACCCACGCCGTCGCCTTCCACGACAGCGCCGGGCTTCCCGCCGGCACGATCGGCTATGCGGTCGGACCCGCGCTTGCCAATGTCGACAGCGTCGACATCAGCGTCCCCGGCGTCGGCGGCCACGGCGCCTATCCGCATACGACGAAGGATCCCATCGTTCTTGCCGCCCGGATCGTCACCGCGCTGCAGACTTTGGTCAGCCGCGAGGCCAATCCGCAGGACCCCGCGGTGGTGACGGTCGGCAGCTTCCACGCCGGCGCCAAGCACAACATCATCTCGGACGAGGCGAAGCTGCTGCTCACCGTCCGAAGCTATACGGACGAGACCCGGAAGCTCCTGCTCGACGGCATCAGGCGCATCGCCCGCGGCGAGGCGATCGCCGCCGGGATGCCGGAGAACCGGATGCCGGTCGTGACGGTCCGCGAGGGTGAATATACGCCCGCCACCTTCAACACCGAGAAGCTCACCGCCGACACCGCGGCGCTGTTCACCCAGCGCTTCGGCGAGGCGCGGGTGCGCAAGGTCGCGGCAGTGATGGGCGGCGAGGATTTCAGCCGCTTCCACCTTGCCGACAAGAGCATCGAAAGCCTGATCTTCTGGGTCGGCGGCGTTCCCCAGGCGCAATGGGACAAGGCCGCCGGCGATCCCGCCAAGCTCCCCTCCCTGCACAGCCCGTTCTGGGCCCCCGACGCCGAACGCACCATCTCCACCGCCGCCGAAGCGATGGTCGCCGCGGCACTGGGCGTGTTGAAGAAGAGCTGATCAAACTCCGCAACGGGTGCAGTTGCACAAACTGCACCCGCCGCCAGCGTCTTTGCATTTGAATCGGGCGCAGGCCTCACCAAATGGCCGCCTCGAGCACGGGCTGTTGGGCTGTCCGGCTCCAGAGGTTCCAATGACAGAGATTTCGCACATTCTCGTGCTGAGCCAGTCGCACTTCCTTCAGCGGCAGGTGGACGAGCTCCTTTCCGAACCGCGCGCCGTCAGGCGCGGCGGCATCGCCGGTTGGCTCGGCTTCAGGAAGCGCTCCGCTCCGGCGGCCTAGGCGCCGCGCCCGTCACTTCGCGCGCGAAGGCGACGATGTCCCGGAGCACCGGCGCCCGCCCCCGCAGCGGCCGGGCAAGCGCGGTGACGATCCCGACATGGCCGAGCTCCGGATAGAGCTTCACCCGCGCATCGACGCCGGCCGCGCCGAGCCGCCGCGCCAGCTCGCGGCTGTTGCGCGTGTAGACGAGCGTGTCGCGCGCGCCGTGCAGGAGCAATGACGGTGGGTCGCCCTTCGAAGCGAAGTTGATCGGCTGCGTTCCCGGAAGGTCCGCCGCGCCTCCGAACGCCGCGCGGGTGACCGGCCCGTCGAGCGGCAGGAAGTCGTAAGGCCCGGCAAGCCCGACCAGCCCCTTCACCGCCGCGCGCTCGTCCCCGAGCCAGCGCGGGTCGAGCGCGATCATCGCCGCATTGTAGGCGCCCGCCGAATGGCCGACGAGCACGATCCGCGACGGATCTCCGCCGAGCCGCGCCGCATTGGCCCGCACCCACCGCACCGCGGCCGCGCCGTCCTCGAGGAAGGCGGGGAATCGCACCTCCGGCACCAGCCGGTAATCGGGAACGGCCACGAGGAATCCGTTCGCCGCCAGCGCCCGCCCCGCAAAGCCATAGCCCTCGCGCGTGCCCGTCCGCCACGAGCCGCCGTAGAAGAAGACGATGATCGGAAGCGGCTCGCCTCCACGCGCCCGCTGCCGAGGCCCGTACATGTCGAGCTGCTGGCGCGGGTGCGCGCCATAGGCTTCGCCCCTAACCAGCAGCTGGCCGCCCTTGTCCTTCGGCACGACCGAATTGAACGTGCGCAGCGGCGAGCAGGCGGCGAGGAGAGCGGAGACGAGCATGGCCATGAGAAAGGATGCCGAAGCGGGCATGCAAGGCGCCGGAGCCGCCGGGCGGCGAAAAAGAGCCTCAGCCGGCACCCGTCGGGCATCCTTTCCTCAGATAATCCTCGAGCCCTTCCTCGGTCTCGATGATGATCTTCACGGCTTCGGCGGTCACTCCGCAGGCGGCGGCGATCGCCTTCACGTTCGGGAATACCTGCTGCCGCTGCATCGCCCAGACATGGCACGTGAGTTCGTCGCGGCTGCCGAAGCGCCCTACGGACTTCCTCCCTGTTCCTCGCTTCGACGGCATGGGCACCTCTGCACGCGAACGCCGCCCAAGGGGAGGCACCGGGAAGATACGGCCCCCACCTTCAAGAAGATGCAAAATATGTTCGTAAATCCGTAGCTTAGTTCATCTGGCACGAAATCGGTGCGCCAGACGGGCTATCAGCCCGCCTGCGGCATGATCCAGCCGCTCCCGCATGCGCGGCGATACGCGTCCTCGAACCCAGAAAGGCTTCGATCCTCGATCACTGCGGTCACATTGCCACTCGCCTGACTGCCGAAGAACCGCCGGGTCGCGCCGCCCGACCTGAATTCGCCGCACACGCGCCGGCTCCGCGCATCCATTCTCACGCGGCTGAACTCGGCATTTCGCGCTTCGGGGCTGCTCGCGCGGACCGCCTTGGCGACCGCATAGACCTCCCGCCGCTGCTCCCGCTCCGGCCCCGCCGGCGACAGCGCAAGCCAGAATACGCCACCCGTCAAAGCGAGCTGGATCGCCATCAGGCTCCAGAAGAGACGAGGCCGCGCCCGGCGGTCGATCCTGTCGTTCCGGAGCCTCGTCGAGCCGATCCAAAGGGCACGAAGCAGCAAGACCAGGGATGCCGTCCCGACAAGCAGCAAAAGCGGCGCTACGGCGCCCGAGTTCCACCCTCGCGCCGCCAACCCGTAGGCCCACCAGAGCAGCGCCAGGGCAAGGCCGACTTCGAACAGCAGGGCAAGCCAATATTCCACCGGCTGGCCGTCGCGCCTGTAGCCGAAGCCGCCGGGCGGGTACTCGCCCGACCGCACGCCCCTGCCGAGCCGCCACAGGAGGAGAAGCAGCCAGATCGCAAGTCCGGCATGAATTGGATGAAGCGTCATGCCCGGCACTTACCTCCCGGAACCGCGAGTGTCGAAGGGCGCCGCTGCCGTTCCCGCCTTCGATCCCGGGCTCAGTAATCCAGGCCGTAATAATCGTGCACCCGGTCGCCATATTGGCGGTCGAAGCGGGGCTCGGTGGCGCGGTCGAAGCTGGGCGCGCTCTTGAGGTCGTGGCGGCTCATGCCGATCCGGTAGCCGCCGGCACGGGTGTCGTAGCTCAGCGCCCGCCAGGGCAGCGGATAGTAACGTTCGCCGAGGCCCATCATCCCGCCATAGGCCATCACCGCATATTCGACCTTGCCCGAAAACTTATCGACCATGAAATTGTAGATGCTTCCGAGCCGCTCGCCGTCGCGGCCGTAGACCGCGGTGCCTTCGACCTTGTTCGAAGCGATCAGGTGGCCGGTTTCATCGGTCGGCAGGCCGGCGCGATGATCGTCCGGTCCGTAGCCGCGGTCGTTGTCGCGGTTCCAGCGCGGGCGGCCGCGATCCTCGCTGCCGCCGCGGAGGCCGTATCCGCCGCGCTCCTCGTCGCGGTGCCCGCCTCGGGAGCCCCGGAGGCTGAAGATGCTGCGCTCGTCCCGGCGATCGCCGTCACGGTCCCCGCGGCCATAATCGCGATGGCGCGAACCCTCCGGGCCATAATCGTCGCGGCCCCGGCTGTAGCTGTCCCCGTAGCGATAATCTGCCATGTCACGTCTCCTGCTAAGCTTACTGGGGTGGGGCGGAGCCGGTTGAGCTCCGCCCCATCTCGTCAGGTCCGGGAGCGGCCCGAACCGGTGCCGGCGCTCTCGGCGCCCGCCTCGCCGCCGGCGTCTCCGCCGCCGCCCGTCTCGTTGCCGCCGCCGAGCAAAGCACCGGTCAAGGACGAGGAAGTGCTGCCGCTGCCGCCTGCATCGGCGATCCCGCCGCTCGTCATGCCGCCGGCCCCGTTGAGGCCGGAGCTGCCGGTGCTTGCGCTGCTGCCGAGCCCGCTCTGGCCGCTCTGCCGGCTCTGCCGCCAGCCGTGGAAGTCGTTGTGGAATTGCTGCCCGCGCTCGCGGCAATATTCCTCATAATCGCGGTCGAGCTCGGCGATCTGCCGCTCGCGCCAGCTGCGATAATGTTCGTGCTCGGGGCCGCTGAACCGGTCGCTGCTTTGTCCGCCGCCGCTGAAGCTCTGCCGGCCGCCGGCATAGTCGCCCTGGCCGCCGAAGCCGCCCTGGCCTCCGCCACCGCCATAATCCCCCTGGAAGCCGCCATAGCCGTGCTGGCTTCCATAATGGCTCTGACGGTATCCGCCGCCTTGGCTTTGCCGCCGGCCGCGATCGTCATCCTCGCCGCCGAACCAGGAGCGGACTTCCTCGCCCGCCCGTTCGAAGAAGCCGCGGTCCCCACCGCCGCCGCCGCTGCCGCTGCCGCCGCGGTAGCGCTCGCGATCGCGGTCATCGTCTCCGAAGATCGAGTTGCTGCGCGCGCGCCCGCGCTCGCCGCGCCAGCCGCCGTCGTCGCCGCCGCCGCGATACCCATCGTCTGCCATCAGACCTCTCCATGTGCTGAACCGCGGGCCAACGGGCCCGTGCCGGTCAGAACGGATCAGCAAGGACCCCCGTTCCGCGCACCCAATGGAATCATCGCGGCGCCGACGCCCCTCGGCGCATCGGCAGGAGCGGGTCTCAAGCCTCCTTGGGCTTCAGCGCGTCCACCGCCTCCCGCACCCGCTGGCTCTGCCCGCGGGGCAGGACGAGCACCGCGCCTTTTGTGGCGACGATGACGAGGTCGTTCACCCCCACCGCTGCCACGACCGGACCGTCGCTTCGGATCAGGCAGCCGCCGCTGCCGATCGCCAGCGCCTCTCCGGCAAGGGCGTTGCCGTCCCCGTCCTTGGCCGCGGCCTCGTAGAGCGCGTCCCAGCTGCCGAGGTCCGACCAGTCCATCGATACCGGCGCGACCGCGATCCGCTCCGCTTTTTCCATCACCGCATAGTCGACCGAGATGGAGGGCGAACCGGCAAAGGCGGCCGCGCCGGGATAGATGCATCGGCCCTCCTCGCGCCGCTCCGCCGTCGCAGCCCGCGCCGCCGCCAGCACGTCCGGCGCATGCGCTTCGAGCGCGCTCAGGAACGCGTCCGGGCGGAACAGGAAGATGCCACCGTTCCACAGGTGCCGTCCCTCCGTCACATAGGCGAGGGCGGTGGCCGCATCCGGCTTCTCGCGGAAGCGGGCGACCCGGTGGAGGCCCGGGCCGATCTCCTCGCCGAGCTCGACATAGCCGTAGCCCGTCTCCGGCCGCTCGGGCCTGATCCCGAACGTCACCAGCCACCCCTCCCCGGCCGCCGGAAGCGCCGCCTCGACCGCCGCGCCGAACGCCTCGACGTCGCCGATCAGATGGTCGCTGGGCATCACCAGCATCGGCACGTCCGCCGGCGCCAGAAGCGCAGCCAGCGCGATTGCGGGAGCCGTGTTCCGCGCCGCCGGCTCGATCACCAGCGCGGCCGGCGCGATGCCGATCCCGGCGAGCTGCCGCTCCACCTCGGCCGCATGCGCTTCGCCCGCGACCACGATCGGCGCCGCCTCGACCCGCGCCGCCGTCATCTGCAGCATCGTCCGCTCGCCGGTGAGCGCGATCAGCTGCTTTGGGCGCTCCGGCACCGACAGCGGCCACAGCCGCGTTCCCGCGCCGCCGGAAAGGATGACTGGAGTGACGCCCCTGATGCCCATGGCCGAACGCTAGCAGCCGCGCCCGCGCCCGCCTAGCGCGCCGTCACTCCTTCGTCAGCACCTCCGGCTTGTGCGCCGCGCGCTTACCCTCGTCCGTCTCGACGATATACTGCGGGTTCTCCTTCGAAGCGGCGACCTTGTGGCCCTTGATCTGCGTCTCGGAGGTCTGCTTCTTCACGACATGCCCGTGCGCTTCGCCGCCGTGGCTCTTCCAGCTAACCTTGTCGCCCGCCTTCAGCCCGTCAGCCATTGCTCATCTCGACTTTGGCGTTGTCCCCCATCGCGGGCCGGGCCGAGGAAACCGCCGCGGCGGCCATCCTGATGTACGCGCGGATCTTGCCTGGGCTGTCCCAATATTGCGCGTCGTTGGGAGTCACGACGAGCAGCCGGATCGCCGGATCCTCGGGGCTTTCCCACCAGGCCTTGGCGGGCACGTTGAAAAGGTCGCGGATCTTCTCCCGGTCGTTCGAAAGCGCCGCGCGCGCGGTCACCGAGACGTAGGAGTGAGAGCCCGCATCGGCGAAGGCGAGGTTCACATGCGGGCCCGCCGCGATCTCCTCGTCCTTGTAGCTGTCCTTGTCGGTGAGGAAGTAGACCTTCCCCTCCTCCCGCTCGACAAAGGCCGCCATCGGCCGCGAGCGGATTTCCTCGCCGTCCCGGCTCGAGAGCATGCAGAAGCCGATCTTCTCCATGAGGTCCCAGACGTGCCCAACGTCGTCCGTGCTGCTGCCGCTGCCAAACATATGCTGCTCCTGTTCGCGAAAAATGGATCGCAACAAGAAAGCGGGAGCGGCGGCGGCTGTTCCCGACATGGCCTTCGTGCCGTAGGGTGGCGCCTTCGGAGGGGGACCGCCCATGAAGACACTGATTGCCGCCTGCCTGCTGCTCGCCGCCTGCACCTCGAACGTGCGGCCGAAGGGCGATGTGATGGTGATCGACGAAAAGTATGAAGAGCCGGCCGCGGAGGGCGATCAGGAGCGGGGCATCACCGGCTCGAGGATCGAACGTCCGGCGATCGACGCTTCGCGGGAGGGCCTGACGTTCGCCGGTCAGCCGGCGCTGATGGCGGTGATCGCCGATCCGCCGCGCGACGAGAAATATCCCGCCCGGAACCGGCAGCTGCTCATCCCCTCGGGCCCCGTTCGGCCGGAGCTGGGGCGGCCCGCCGAGATGAACGCCCTGTTCTTCCTTGCGTCCGGCGACGGGCGGAAGCCGACCATGCTCCTCCTCCACGGCCTCCCCGGCAACGAGCGTAACCTCGATCTCGCCCAGGCGGTGCGGCGGGC
>NZ_DASVUE010000019.1:0-3105 GCF_036387215.1 Allosphingosinicella sp.
TCGGCCTCGGCGAGGATGAGGACGAACTGCTCGTCGGCGTCGGTCCACTCCTCGACGACGCCCCAGCCTGCCGCGCGGAGCAGCAGTCGGGCGTCGCGGAAGCCGTATTTGTGGCTGTTCTCGGTGTGGATCGTCTCCCCCCTGGCGAAGGAGAAGGCATGGCCGGCGATCATGAACTCGACGTCGCGGACCGCCTCCAGGTGCATCTCGATGCGGCTCATCCGGTCGTTCCAGATCGCGCGGTGGCGGAAGGCATCGACGGGGATATTGCCGCCGAGCTCGGAATTGATCCGGTGAAGGAGGTTCAAGTTGAACTCGGCAGTGACGCCCGCCTCATCGTCATACGCGCGGATGAGCACGGCCGTGTCCTTGATCCGGTCCATGCCGATCAGGAGCCACGCGCCGTCGCCCAGCGTGTCCTTCATCGCCCGGAGCAGGTCGACGGCGGTGCGCGGCACAAGATTGCCGATCGTCGATCCGGGAAAAAAGCCGAGCTTGGCGGTTCCGTCCACCTCGGCCGGCAGAGTGATCGGCTGCATGAAATCGGCCTCGACCGGATAGATCGGGAGGTCGGCGAAGTCGCGCTGGAGCGAGGCTGCGGAGTCGCGGAGGAACTCGCCGGAAATGTCTATCGGGACGTAAGCGGAGGGGCGGGCGCAGCCGAGCAGGATCGGCGTCTTGGTGGACGATCCGGAACCGAACTCGACCACGACCCCGCCGGTGCCGGCGATCCGCGCCACCTCGGGGCAGGATCGTTCGAGCAAGGCCCGCTCCGTGCGCGTCGGATAATATTCGGGAAGCTCGGTGATCGCTTCGAACAGCTCGGAGCCGCGCCGGTCGTAGAGCCAGCGTGCGGGGATTGCCGGGATCGGCGCCGAAAGCCCGGCAAGCACGTCGTCCCGGAAGGCCGGATCGGCGGCAGCGATCGCGCGCGGCGCATCCATCAGAGGTCGCGCGCCAGGCGGAGGCCTGAAAACTGCCAGCGCTGATGGGGATAGAAGAAGTTGCGGTAGCTCGCCCGGCTGTGCCCCCGCGGAGTGGCGCAGCTCGCGCCCTTCAGGACGAACTGCCCGCTCATGAACTTGCCGTTATATTCGCCGACCGTGCCTTCGGCGGGCCTGAAGCCGGGATAGGGGAGGAAGGCGCTCATCGTCCATTGCCAGACGTCGCCGAACGTCTGCCGCGGCGCCGGGCCGGCGGCGGCAATCTTCGGGCGGACCGGCCCCGCCGAGTCAAGCTGGTTGCCGCCTGCCGGGTCGAGCCCCTGCGCCGCCGCCTCCCATTCCGACTCGGTCGGCAGGCGGGCCCCGGCCCAGCGCGCGAATGCGTCCGCCTCGTAATAGCTGACATGGCAGACCGGCTCGGCCTCGTTGACCGGCCGCAGCCCGTCGAGGCCGAAACGCTGCCAGCCGCCCTCGCCCCGGCGCCAGTAGAGCGGCGCCTCGATCCCGTTCGCCTGCACCCAGGCCCAGCCGTCCGACAGCCAATGGTCCGGCCGCTCGTAGCCGCCCTCGGCCATGAAGCGCAGCCACTCGCCGTTGGTGATCAGCCGGTCGGCAAGCTCGTGCGGCCGGAGGAACACCTGGTGGCGCGGCCCCTCGCAGTCGAAGGCGAAGTCTGCGCCGCCATGGCCGATCTCCACGAGGCCGATCCTCCCGCGCACGCCGCGTATCGCGGGTGCTGCTCCGGTCACCTCCGGCTCTTGCGGCCAGATCGCCGGCGCCAGCGGGTTCTCGGCAAAGGCCGCCAGCATGTCCATCAGCATCAATTCCTGATGCTGCTCCTCGTGATTGAGGCCGAGCTCGACGAGCTGGCGTGCCGCGAACGGGAGATCGCCCGCCGCGGCGACCAGCGCGCTGTCGACATGGTCGCGATAGGCGAGGATCTGGTCGAGGCTCGGGCGGCTGAGCATACCCCGCCTGGCGCGCGGCTGCCTCTCGCCTTCGCCCTCATAATAGGAGTTGAAGAGATACGGCCAGCGCTCGTCGAACGGCCTGTAGCCGCAGACATGGTCGCGCAGCACGAAGGTCTCGAAGAACCAGCTGGTATGCGCCAGATGCCATTTGGTGGGCGAAGCGTCGGGATGCGGCTGGATGGTCGCGTCGGCGTCCGACAGTGGGGCGGCGATCTCGCGGCTAAGCCTCCTGATCGCGCGGAACCGCTCCGCGAGATCGTCCGCCCTCGGCCTCACCTGCGTCGCCATACGCTCTCCCGGCGCAATGTTTACGGGAGCAGGCCCGGACTTTCCAAGAAGATAATCCAGATCAGGAACCGCGCGTGGCGCCCGGCTGCCACAATATGTCCCCTCCCTCGCCTTTGGCGGCGAGGCGGGCGAGCACGAACAGATGGTCCGACAGGCGATTGATGTAGATGAGCGCCTGCGGGTTGAGCGCCATTGCCGAGGCGGCCGCGACTGCCGTGCGCTCGGCGCGCCTGACGATCGAGCGGGCGAGGTGAAGGTGCGCGGAGCCTGCCCCGCCGCCGGGAAGAATGAAGCTGCGGAGCGGCTCCAGCGCCTCGTTCATTCCGTCGATCTCGCGCTCCAGCCGCTCGGCCTGCTCTGCGGTGATCCGGAGGGTCATTTCGCCCGGCGTGAAGTCCTCGCCCGGCGTCGCGAGATCGGCGCCGAGATCGAACAGCTCGTTCTGGATCCGGCGGAGTATCTGGCGGTGCGCGTCGTCCGACACGTGGAGGAGAGCGATGCCGATGGCGCTGTTCGCCTCGTCGACGTCGCCGATCGCGGCGATGCGGAGATCGGCCTTCGAGACGCGCGAGCCGTCGACCAGGCCGGTGTCGCCGCCGTCACCCGTGCGGGTGTAGATTTTGTTGAGCTTGACCAATCAGGATCCGGAGCCGCGGGCGACGAGGATGAACAGGATCACGAAGATGATCGCCACCGCCTGCAGCATCACGCGCTGGCGCATCAGGCCTTGGCTGCGGACGCCGGTAATGTCCTTGCCCTGCGCCATCCCGACCACGCCCTTCACGAGCACGTAGAGCGTCGCCAGCGCGGCGAGGATGATGAGGATCATGAGGAAGGTTTGCATGATGCTTATCTAGGATGCGGACGCCGAATATCCACCCGGCAATTGGCCCATACGAAGG
>NZ_DASVUE010000020.1:0-19217 GCF_036387215.1 Allosphingosinicella sp.
CGGATTGAGCGAGACACGGATCCGGGGCGCGCCGCTGATCGGCCGAACGATGCGGACGAAGGCCACCGGGCGGTAGACGCGGCCGGTCCGCTCGAAGCGCGGGCAGAAGTCGTACACATCGGCGACGCCTCCGTCGGCATCCGTGAGGCGGGATACCAGGATCGGCGTGTTGCGCAGGTAGCTCTGCTCGCAGCTCACCTGCTTCTCGAGTGAAATGCGCCACTCGCCGCGCGCCTCCCCCTCCTTCGGATCGAGCAGCGAGCAGAAGAGCGGATCGCCGTCCACGCCCGGGGCGCACGCCCAGGCGAAGCGCGCCTCCTGATCGATCAGCGCGCTCACCTGGCAATTGCCGATCGGCCACAGATTGAGGTCGCTCACTGCTCGGCCGCCTCGCCAAGCCAGCGGATCACGGAGGGCACGTCCGGCAAACGCCACCGCGCGGCAGTGTCGCGCGCGGGTCCCACGAGGATCCCCGCCCCTCCCATCGCCGCGGCGGCTTCGAATGCATGCTCGTCCGTCAGATCGTCGCCCACGAACAAGGGACGCGCACCGGCAAAGTCCGGTTCCGACATGAAGGCGCGAACGGCATCGCCCTTGTCGGCTCCGGGCGGCCTGATTTCGGCCACCATCTTGCCCTCCTGAAGCGCAAGCCCTGTGGAAGAGGCAAGGGCGCGCATCGCCTCCATCACCCGAGCCTCCTCGGCAGGAGCCTGGCGATAGTGAAGCGCGACCCCGAAGGGCTTGTCCTCGACGAGCAGCCCCGGCGCTTCGTCGGCAAGCTGCCGGACTCGCACCCGAGCCTCCGTTAGGTCGTAGCGGGCGGCGAGCGGGATGTGGCTGCCGTCGCGGAGGCGAAGCTCGAGGCCGTGCGAACCGGAGACTGCGAGGCCGGAGCATTCAAGGTGGCGTTCAAGGTCTGCGATCGCGCGGCCGCTGACCAGCGCCAGCCGCCCGTCGAGACGACGGCTCAGCCCTGCGAGCAAAGGCGCGACCGCAGGCGACACGCTGATCGCGTCCGGCGCCTCTGCAAGCTCTACGAGCGTCCCGTCGAAATCGAGGAAAAGCGCCGCTCCGTCGAGGATCGAGTGCGGCGGTGTCTCATCGGCCATGGCTCCCGTTGGCAAGGGAGGCGCGGAATCTCAAGATACGATTGATCTGCTTCAGAGGCCGTTCGTGTCGAGCGAAGTCGAGACACCCGATCGAGCGAAGCCGAGAGAAGGCCTCGACTGCGCTCGGCAGGGCCCCTCGACTTCGCTCGGGACGAACGGGGGGAAGGCTAGAAGCTCTCTCCGGCATCGGTGCCGTAGAAATGGTCTCGGCTGATGTAGCCGCGGCGGCCGCCGACATCGAGCGCGCACCATTCGCCTGCGCATTCGGAGAGGCGGCCGACCACTCCGGGCTGCGCGAGGTAGCGGATCCGCGAGCTCGTGTTCGGCGCTTCATGCATGGGCCGCGGCTCGTTGCCTGTCACCAGCGCGGTGCGGGTGTCGCTGAGGAGGTTGACCAGCATCCAGCCGGTCTCGCCGTCAGGATCCTGCACCTTCCGCCAGCTCGGATAGACTTCGAGCACCTTGATCGGCAGATCGGCGCGCCGGTAGAGCCACTTGGCGGGGTAGGTCTTGCCCGGGCCGGTCCGCATCAGCGCTTCCGAGGCCGAGATGGACGCCCAGTAGGGCGTCTTCCGCTGCTCCTGCGCGTCCGCCGACGGCGACAATGCCGAGGCGAGGATCACGATCGCAAAAGCAAGGACACGCCGCATCATATCTGCCTTCTCTCCGTTCCTTTTTCCGCCTCTAGGCGAGGCCCGCCCGCCGCTTCAACAGCGATAACGAAGCGGGTCCGGTTTCGGGACAATCGAGGGTCAGTCGCCGGTGAGGATCCGGTCCACAAGCTGCTTCACGGTCGGCACGAAGCCGTTCGAATAGAAGGGGTCCTTCTTGAAGCGGAAGGCGGCGTGGCCGGCGAACATGAGGTTCTCCTCGACAGGCCCGCCATGGGCGATGTCCTGAAGCGTCTTCTGGATGCAGAAGCTCCTGGGATCGGCGAGCCGTCCGGTCGAATTCTTCTCGTTGTCCGCCCAGGACGAGAAGGCGCATTGCGAAAGGCAGCCCATGCAATCAGCCTGGTCCTTCCGGATGATCGTCTTCTCTTCAGGAGTGACGAAGACGAGAGTCTCGTCCGGGGTCTTCAGCGCTTCGGTATAGCCTTGCGCATACCATTCGCGGGCGTGGAGCAGGTCGCCGCGCGTCACCCAGTAATTCTTCTTGCCGGCCACGCCGACGTCGAGCTGGAAGCAATGATCGCCCAGTTCCTCCTTCGTGAATGCGATCTGCCGGTGCGAGCGCGCTTCGAGGTTGCGGAGGAACGGGTTGCGCACCGCCGAGGAATAAAAGCCGGTCGGCGAGAAGCGGTGGAGGAGGACGTCGCCTTCCTCCAGGGTCATCAGGCGCTGCTTCCAATCCTCGGGGATCGGGCTCTCCTTCGTGAGCAACGGCCGGGTGCCGAACTGGAAGACGATCTGGCCGAGTTCGGGATTGTCGATCCAGTCGTTCCATTCCTTGAGGTTCCAGACGCCGCCCGCCATCACGATCGGCACGTCGTCGGAGATGCCGCCCTGCCGCATCGTGTCGCGGAGAGCCTTGACGCGGGGATAGGGGTCCTGCGGCTGCAGCGGGTCCTCGGCATTGGAGAGGCCGTTATGGCCGCCGGCGAGCCAGGGATCCTCGTAGACCACCGCCCCGAGCCATTCCGCGGCTTTCGAATAAGCCCGCTTCCAGAGCGCGGAAAAGGCGCGCGCCGAGCTGATGATCGGGAGATAGTTGACGCCGTAGGACGCGGCGATCTCGGACAGTTTGTAAGGCATGCCCGCGCCGCAGGTGACGCCGGCGACCATTCCGCGGGTGCGCTCGAGGACTCCGTGAAGGATGCGCTGGGCGCCGCCCATTTCCCAGAGGACGTTGATGTTGATGGCGCCCTTGCCGTCGGCCATCTCGTAGGCGCGGCGGACCTGCTCCGTCGCACCCTCGATGGCGTAGTTGATCAGCTCCTCATGCCGGTCCCGGCGGGTGAGCGCATGATAGATCTGGGGGATGATCTTGCCTTCGGGATCGTAGCTGTCCGCATTAACCGCCGAGACGGTGCCGATGCCGCCCGCGGCCGCCCAGGCGCCGGAGCTCGCATGATTGGTCGCGGAAACGCCTTTGCCGCCTTCGACCAGCGGCCACACTTCGCGGCCCGCATATCGGATCGGCTGGACACCCTTGAACATCATTCCTCCCATGGAAGCTTGGGCGGGGCTATAGTGCCGCCTCCGCTTAATCGCAAAAGATCAGGCGGCGACCTCGGTGAACGCACGAGGCGCCCCGATGGCTTCACCGTAGAGGTGGGCGTAGCGGGCGATCATTCCCCGCTCGTCATAGTCGGCCGCGGCCCGCTCGCGGTTCGCGCGGCCGATGCTTCGGCGGAGGTCCTTCCGGTCGGCGAGCGTGTCGAGCGCGGCGGTGAACGCCGCCTCGTCTTCCGGATCGACGATCAGCGGGCGATTGTCCTCCGCGACGATCGAGGGGATGTCGCCGACCGCGGTCGCGACGGCGGGAAGCCCCGCCGCCATGGCTTCGACGAGGGAGATCGGGAATTGCTCGCTGTTCGACGACAGTGCGAAGATGTCGAACAGCCCGATATAGCGCGCCGGATCGGGCAAGAAGCCGGGAAGGTGCACGCGCTGCGCAACGCCGAGCCGCCGCGCCTCCGACATGATCGCCTCGCTTTCGGGCCCCTGCCCGACGATCACGAGCCGCGCCTCCTTCTCCCGCATACCCGCGAAGGCACGCACCAGCCGGGGCAGGTTCTTGACCGGGCGGAGGCCGGCGACGGTTCCGATCACCAATTCCGCCGGATGGTGCTGAAGCCCGGGAATGGCATCCTCAGCAGGCGCGGACGCGAACCGGCCGACGGGTATGCCGTTGGGGATCCGCTCAACCCGCTCCGCCGGCTGCGCCCAGGCGGTCCGCGCGATCTTCTCGAGCACGTGCGAGGGGACAACCAGTTTGTGCGCTGCCGAGAGGCCGAGCCGCCGGTAGAGGTTGCGGCCACGCTTCAGCTCCGCCGCCTCGTCCTGGTTGAACCCGTCCTCGTGGTGAACGAGAGGAGGGCCGCGGAACAGATATTTCGCCATCACTGCATCGAACGCGCCCCAATTGTAGGTGAGCACGAGATCGAAACCGCGCATATAGCGCGACAGCCGGAACAGCCGGGGAAGGCCGGGTCGCCCGGTGAGCGACGGCGCGTCCGTCGGGAACGAGACCTTCACCTGCCGATCGAGCGCTTCCCGCGCCGACAGCTGGTCCGGCATTCCGCTCAGGACGACATGCTCGGCCGAATCTCCGAATGCGTTCATGAGACGAACTGCCCGCGCCTCTTTCCCGCCCAGGGCGAAGGTCGAATGGGCGTGGAGAATGCGGACCGGCATGCGCCCTTATGGCGCAGCATCCAATGCTTCGGAAGCGGCCGGATCGTGGCCGCTGGGCGGCTTCCGATGTGGCATGGGCCTGGGAGGCTTGATAGGAGGGCGCGTTGGAAGATGAGGTGAGCGCGTGAACGAAGGCGAGAGTCCGCGGAAGGCGGCCACCGGCGTTGCCGGGCTGGACGACATCATGGCGGGAGGATTGTCGCGCGGCCGCGTCTTCCTCCTCGAAGGTGCGCCCGGCACGGGCAAGACCACGATCGCCACCCAGTTCCTGATGGATGGCGAAGCGCGGGGCGAACGCGGCCTCTACATTACACTTTCCGAAAATGAGGAGGAATTGCGCGAAGGCGCCGCGTCGCACGGCTGGACCCTCGGCGAACTCATCCAGATTTACGAACTCGTTCCCCCTGAAAGCCTGCTCGACGCGGAGCAGCAGCAGAGCCTGCTTTATTCGTCCGACCTTGAACTTGGCGAGACCACCAAGCGCATCTTCGAAGTGATCATGCGCGTGCAGCCCCGGCGGATCGTGCTCGACAGCCTCTCGGAAATCCGCCTGCTCGCGCAAAGCTCGCTCCGCTACCGCCGGCAGATCCTCGCCCTGAAGCATTATTTCTCGCAGTCGGGCGCAACCGTTCTGATGCTCGACGATCTCACGACCGAGGCCAACGACAAGACGGTGCACAGCATCGCCCACGGCGTCGTTCGCCTGGAGGAGCTTGCGCCGAGCTACGGCGCCGAGCGGCGGCGGCTTCGGGTCATCAAATATCGGGGCCAGCAGTTCCGCGGCGGCTATCACGACCTCGTCCTTGAAACCGGCGGGATGCGGGTCTTCCCGCGCCTCGTATCGGCCGAGCACCGGACCCGCTTCACGCGCGAGACGGTGAGCAGCGGCAATCTCGACCTCGATGCCTTGCTCGGCGGCGGCATCGACCGCGGATCGAGCACGCTCGTGCTCGGCCCGGCCGGGACGGGCAAGTCGCTGCTGATGCTGACTTTCGCGGTCGCGGCAATCGAGCGGGGCGAGCAGGCGGCAATGTTCATCTTCGACGAGGAATTGGGCCTGCTGTTCGAACGCGCCCAAGGCGTCGGCTTCGATCTCGCGAGCATGGTCGAGCGCGGCGATCTCGTCGTCGAGCAGATCGACGCCGCCGAACTGACTCCGGGAGAATTCTCGGAACGGGTCCGCGCCTGCGTCGAGAAGAAGGGCGCCCGCACCGTCGTGATCGACAGCCTCAACGGCTTCCAGGCGGCGATGCCCGAGGAGCAGGCGCTCGTCCTCCACATGCACGAACTCCTCCAATATCTGAACCGCCAGGGCGTCGCGACTTTCCTCACGGTCGCCCAGCACGGGCTTGTCGGAGACATGAAGGCGCCGGTCGACGTCACTTACCTTGCCGACACGGTGGTGCTCCTGCGCTACTTCGAGGCGGTCGGCCGCGTCCGCCGGGCCATGTCGGTCGTGAAGAAGCGGACCGGGCCGCATGAGGATACGATCCGCGAGTATCGGGTCGGCCGGGAAGGCATAACGCTCGGCCGGCCGCTTCACAATTTCCAGGGCGTCCTGCGCGGCATTCCCGAGCTGGTTGGCGATCCCGCCGAGTTGCTGGCATCCGGCACGGAATGATCCCTCACCTCTCCGAGCGCGCCTTGATCCTCGCCCCGCTGGGCCGGGATGCGGCGGTTGCGAAGGCGATGCTCGCGGAGATCGGGGTTCAGGCGCACATCTGCAACTCGCTTCAAGAAGTCCGAGCGGAGCTTGAAGCGGGCGCCGGCTTCGTGGTCACAACCGAGGAGGCGCTCCGAACCGCTGACCTTCACGGCCTCTCCGACTGGATCGGGAGCCAGCCCGAATGGTCGGACATGCCGTTCGTGCTCCTAACCAGCCGGGGCGGCGGACTGGAGCAGAACCCGGCCGCCGGCCGCTATCTCGACGTGCTCGGCAACGTCACCTTTCTTGAGCGGCCGTTCCATCCGACGACCCTCGTCAGCGTCGCCCGGTCCGCCCTTCGCGGACGGCGGAGGCAATATGAAGCACGCGCGCGGCTCGAAGCGCTCCATGAAAGTGAGCGGCAGCTGCGCACGCTGGCCGATTCGATCCCGACGCTCTGCTGGATCGCTCAAGCCGACGGCCACATCTTCTGGTACAACCAGCGCTGGTACGATTACACCGGCACCGTCCCCGCGGACATGGAGGGCTGGGGCTGGCAGTCCGTCCACGATCCGCAGCACCTGCCCGAGGTGCTGAGGGAGTGGCGGAAGTCGATCGACACGGGAGCGCCCTTCGAGATGGTGTTCCCGCTGCGGGGGGCGGACGGCAGCTTCAGGCCCTTCCTCACCCGCATCCAGCCGCTGCGCAATGCCGAAGGAACCATCATCCGCTGGTTCGGCACCAACACCGACATCACTGCGCAGCGCGAAGCGGAAGCGGCGCTCGAGGAGCGCGCCAGCGACCTGGAACGCCGCGTGGAGGAGCGCACGGCGGAGCGGGAGGCGGCGCTCGCGCAGCTTCACGAGGCGCAGAAGCTCGAAACCCTGGGGCAGCTGACCGGCGGCGTCGCCCACGACTTCAACAACCTCCTGACCCCCATCACCGGCACCCTCGACCTCCTCCAGCGGCGCTATGCCGACGCCGATCCGCGCCAGGCCAGGCTGATCGCCGGCGCACTGCAATCGGCGGAGCGCGCCAAGATACTCGTTCAGCGCCTGCTCGGATTCGCGCGCAGGCAGGCGCTCCAGACGACGGCGGTCGACCTCGCGGAGCTGGTCGAGGGGATGCGCGACCTGATCGGAAGCTCGATCGGCCCCGCAATCGAGCTCCGCATCTCGCGCGGCGCCGATCTCCCGCCTGCGCTTGCCGATGCGAACCAGCTGGAGCTCGCGATCCTCAACCTCTGCGTCAATGCGCGCGACGCGATGCCGCGGGGCGGCCGGCTCACGATCGCGCTCGACGCCGCGGCAGTTGGCCCGCGCGACGCTCCGAAGCTGAAGCCCGGCCTCTATCTGAAGCTGTCGGTGATCGACACCGGGGTGGGAATGGACGCCGAGACCCTCCGCCGCGCCATCGAGCCCTTCTTCTCGACCAAGGGCATTGGCAAGGGCACCGGCCTCGGGCTTTCCATGATCCACGGCCTTGCCGCCCAGCTCGGCGGCGGCTTCGAACTTTCGAGTGTCCCCGGCGAAGGTACGCGCGCGGATCTGTGGCTCCCGCTCGCCCCTGAATCGGCGGCTGCGGCCGCTCACCACTCCGATCAGGCCATCGCTCCCTCGAGGCCGCTCAAGATCTTGTTGGTCGACGACGAGGAGCTGGTTCGCACCGGCACCGCGGAGATGCTCCGCGATCTCGGACACGAGCCGATCGAGGCCGCCGGGGGCCAGGAGGCGCTCGACCTGTTCGCCGCCGACGATTCCATCGATCTGATGCTCACCGATTACATGATGCCGCGCATGGACGGCGGCGAGCTTTCACGGCGGGTGCGGGAGCTGCGTCCGGAGCTGCCGATCGTGCTGGTGACGGGCTATACGGACCTCACCGATGCCGCCCCCGAGCTTCCGCGCCTCGCCAAGCCGTTTCGGCAGTCCGATCTGGCCACGATCCTCGCCGCGGCCACATGTGCCGGCGCAAACGTGATCCCGCTACGCCGCACGGCGTCTCACCAGCCTTAGGCCGGCCGCACCCTTGCTAGCAGCCGGTCCATCGCCGCGATCGCTGCGGGCTCGTCCAGCGTCGGCGCATGGCCGACCCGGGGCACCACGACGCTTTCAAGGTCAGGGTTCCGCTTCTCCATCTCCGCTACCGTCTCTGCACTAAGGAGGTCGGAAAGCTCGCCGCGCAGCACCAGCGAGGGTACTCCGCGAAGAGCCTCGAAGGCAGTCCACAAGTCCGATCCGGTGTCCACCGTCGCCGCCTTGAAGGGCTCCGCAATCCGCATGTCGTAGTCGAGCAGAACCCGGCCGGAGGGGCTGAGCCGGCAGACGCGCTTGGCGAAGACCAGCCAGTCGTCCAGCTTCCAGTCCGGGTATCGGTCCCGGTTCGGCTCCGTCAGCGCGCGCGCGGCATGAAGCCAGGTCGGCCAGCTTTGGGAGCGGCCGACATAGGAGCGGATATGGTCGATGCCGCGGGTTTCAACCACCGGTCCGATGTCGTTGATCAGCGCGCCCGCCAGCCGGCTGCTGTCTCGCGCCGCGAGCAGCATGGTGATAAGGCCGCCAAGCGAGGTGCCGAACAGGACGAAGCGGCGAAGCTCCAGCTCCTCCAGCAGCTTCTCGATATCCTCGAGATAGGTGCGCGGAACATAGGTCATCGGATCCTTGGAGTGAGCGCTTTCGCCGCGGCCCCGCAGATCGACGCAGATCACCCGCCACTCGCCTTGAAGCCGCTCCGCAACCCCTTCGAAGTCGCGCGCGTTACGAGTGAGGCCCGGGATGCAGATGATCGGCGGGCGCGCATCGCTACCGGCATAGTCCCGATAATGCAGCCGGAGCCCATCGTTCGAGTTCCAGTAGCAATCCGACCAAGACGCCATTCCAGCCCCCATCAACACAGGCTCCATATCACCGCATGACGCACCTCCCGCAACCCAGCCCCTATCGCCCTGAAACTGCGATCCTTTCTCTGGGCGGCGACTTCTACGATCCGGTTCAGGCCGCCGATTTCCCGCAGACGATTCTCCGTTTCAGGAACGATCGCTGGTCCCCGGCGGTCGGCCTGGAGGGGCTTGGCCAAGATGAATGGCTTCGGCATTTCGGCCGTTTCCAGCCGCTGCCGGACAATCTCCCGCAGCCGCTGGCGCTCCGCTACCATGGCCATCAATTCCGCTCCTACAATCCCGAGATCGGCGACGGCCGCGGCTTCCTGTTCGCGCAGCTTCGCGACGATCGCGGGCGGTTGCTGGACCTCGGCACCAAGGGCTCGGGCCAGACCCCTTACAGCCGCTTTGGCGACGGACGGCTGACGCTGAAGGGCGGAATGCGCGAGGTTCTGGCGACGGAGATGCTGGAGGCGCTGGGGGTCGAGACATCGAAGACCTTCTCGCTCATCGAGACGGGGGAAGCGCTGCAGCGGAACGACGAGCCCTCCCCCACCCGTTCGGCCGTGCTCGTGCGCCTCCAGCACAGCCACATCCGCATCGGCACCTTCCAGCGGCTGGCCTATTTCGGGGAGGCCGGGAACATCCGCACCCTCACCGAATATTGCCTCCAACATTATTACGGCGAAGGCGGGGGCGAGGATGCGGCTGAGCGCCTGCTCGGCCATGTCACGCGGGCAGCAGCCCGGCTCGCGGCCTCCTACATCGCGGCCGGCTTCGTCCACGGCGTCCTCAACAGCGACAATATCGCGATCACGGCCGAGAGCTTCGACTACGGCCCCTGGCGCTGGACGCCTTATTGGGACGGCGCCTTCACCGCCGCTTATTTCGACCATGCCGGCCTCTACGCCTTCGCCCGCCAGCCCGAGGCGATCCATTGGGACGTGCTTCAGCTTGCCCGTTCGCTGCTGCTCATCTCGACGCCGGAAGCGCTGGAGCCGCAGCTGGAGCTGTTCCGCCCCGAATTCCAGCACGCGCTCCGGAATGCCATTTGCGCCCGTCTCGGCGTCGTCCCGGCGGGTGAGGACGAAGCGGACAACGCCCTCCTCGTCGCCATCGAAACCGCGCTTGCGGCCAAGACGGTGACGATCGACCGCTTCTTCTTCGACTGGCGCGGCGGCCGGCGTCGGGGAGCCTCTCCAGCCGACATTCAGTATGAGGCCGGCGAGTTCGGCAGTTTCCGAGAGGTGATCGAAACCTACGAGCCCGCCGGTTCACTCGCTCATCCTTACTGGTCCGACGAGGCACCGGTCTCGATGCACATCGAGGAGGTGGAGGCGATCTGGTCGCGCATCGACCAGGAGGACGACTGGAGCGCCCTCTACGCCAAGGTCGGTGCGATCCGCCGTATGGGCGAGGCGATGCAGGGCGGCGCTTGACCGCGCGCCGCAAAAAATGCTGGTGCTTCCCGAACAAGCAGGAGCGAAATGGCAGCAACCGTCACCTCGATCGAACCGGCGACCGGCGCGACCCTCTGGACGGGCGAGACCGGCGATGTCGAACAGGAGGTTGCAGCCGCCCGGGAAGCCTGGGCCGGCTGGGCCTCGCGTCCGCTGACGGTCCGCGTCGAGGCGCTCCGCCGCTTCGCCAACGTCGTCCGGGGCAAGAAGGATGAATTCGCCGACCTGATCGCGCGCGAGACCGGTAAGCCGCTCTGGGAATCCCAGACGGAGGTCGACGCCGTCGTCAACAAGGTCGACATCTCGGTCTCGGCCTATGCAGAGCGCACGTCGCAGCGGCGGCTGGAAGGCTCGCTCGGTGCCAAGGTCGCGGTGCGGCACAAGCCGCACGGCGTGCTCGCGGTGCTCGGGCCCTACAATTTCCCGGCGCACCTCCCCAACGGCCACATCGTGCCGGCGCTGATCGCCGGCAATGCAGTGGTGTTCAAGCCGTCCGAGAAGACGCCGGCGGTGGGCGAATATCTCGTCCAGCGCTTCCATGAAGCGGGTGTGCCCGAAGGCGTGGTGCGTTGCGTGATCGGCGGCCCGGAGACGGGGAAGGCGCTGGCGGGGCATCCCGGCATAGACGGCCTGCTCTTCACCGGATCGGCCCGCGCCGGGCTTTCGCTCCACCGCCAGTTTGCCGACACTCCCGAGAAGATCCTGGCGCTCGAGCTCGGCGGCAACAACCCGCTCGTCGTGTGGGACGCGCCCGATGCCTATGCGGCGGCCGTCATCGCGGTCCAGTCGGCTTTCCTCAGCGCCGGCCAGCGCTGCACGGCCGCACGGCGGCTGATCGTGCAGGACGGAGCGCATGAGGAGCTGGTCGCCAATATCGGCAAGATCGCCGAGCGCCTGATCGTCGACCACCCGCACGCCGCCCCTGCCCCGTTCATGGGCCCGGTGATCGACAATGAAGCCGCCGACCAGCTCCAGGAGGCCTTCCTGGACCTGATGATCAAGGGCGGCAGGCCGCTGAAGCACCTTGATCGGCCGGATGAAACCAAGCCGTTCCTGACGCCGGCGGTGATCGACGTGACGGGCGTTCAGAGCCGCCCCGACGCCGAGCTGTTCGGCCCGGTGCTTCAGGTGATCCGAGTGCCGGATTTCGATGCCGCGCTGATCGAGGCGAACAACACTCGCTACGGCCTCGCCGCTTCGCTGGTGGGCGGCAGCCCGCAGCTCTACGACCGATTCTGGTCGAACGTACGCGCCGGCGTCGTCAACTGGAACAAGCCCACCAACGGAGCGCCCTCCAACGCACCCTTCGGCGGCGTCGGCCTCAGCGGCAACCACCGCCCGAGCGCCTATTATGCCGCCGATTATTGCGCCTATCCGGTCACCAGCTCGGAGGCGGAGACGGCACGCGCGTCGATCGGCATCGGCCTCAGGGATCCCTACGCTGCGAACAATCTGGAAGGTTGAGGCTTTCCTACAGCCTTGCGTTCATGCTATGTTCCTTTTCGGTGACGTCCCGGCCGGGCTCTTTGAACCGTTCGAAAACAGCGAAAGCCGACAAAGGCGACGATTTCGCTCACGCCGGGGCCAGTGTTTGGGCGTGAACCGAGTGTGAACTTCGGCCGCTTGCCCGTCGGTCGCGGGCCGGATCAGCCTCGTGCTTCGGGGAGGTAGCCCTCCTCGATATAGTCGGAAAACTTGGTGATCTTGCTCTCGAACTTGAGCTTGACCTTGCCCGTCGCGCCGTGGCGCTGCTTGGCGATGATCAGTTCCGAAAGGCCGTACACCCGCTCCATGTCGCGCGCCCACTGGTCGTGCGCCTCGAAGATTTTGGCGTCGTCGCCCTCCATCGGCCGCTTCGGCTCGCGCGACTGGACGTAATATTCCTCGCGGTAGACGAAGAGCACGATGTCGGCGTCCTGCTCGATCGAGCCGGATTCGCGAAGGTCGGAGAGCTGCGGGCGCTTGTCCTCGCGCTGCTCGACGGCGCGGCTGAGCTGCGAGAGCGCAAGCACTGGCACGTTGAGCTCCTTGGCCAAGGTCTTGAGGCCGCGGCTGATCTCCGAGATTTCCTGAACGCGGTTGCCGTCGCTGGCCTTGCCGCTGCCCTGGAGCAGCTGCAGATAGTCGATGACGATGAAGCCAATCCCCTTCTGCCGCTTGAGACGCCGTGCGCGGGTGCGAAGCGCGGCGATGGTGAGGCCCGGCGTATCGTCGATATAGAGCGGCAGGCTCTCCAGCTCGGCCGCGGCGCGAGCGAGGTTGCGGAAATCCTGCTGGCTGATCTTGCCCATGCGCAGGTTTTCCGAGCTGATGCCTGACTGCTCGGAAAGGATGCGGGTCGCAAGCTGGTCGGAAGACATTTCGAGGCTGAAGAAGGCGACTGCCGCACCGGCCGACTTCTCGGGCGCGATGCCGTCCTCGATGTCGCGCACGTACCGCTGGGCCGCGTTGAAGGCGATGTTGGTCGCAAGCGAAGTCTTGCCCATGCCGGGACGGCCGGCGAGGATCAGAAGATCGGAATGATGGAGGCCGCCGGTCTTGGCGTTGACGCTGTCGAGGCCGGTCGTCACTCCGGAAAGACCGCCGCCCGTATTGAGCGCCTTTTCCGCCATCTGCACGGCCATCCGGGTGGCCTGGGCGAAAGTCTTCACCGAGCCTTCCCCGCCGCCTTCCTCCGCAACCCGGTAGAGTGCGGCCTCGGCGCTTTCGATCTGCCCCTTGGGATCGACGTCTTCGCTGGTGTCGAGGGCGTTCTCGACCATTTCGCGGCCGACGCCGATCAGCGCGCGGAGAAGAGCAAGCTCGTAAATCTGGTCCGCAAAGTCGCGTGCGCCGATGATCGCGGCGCCGCTTCCGGTCAGCTGGGCGAGATAGGAAGGGCCGCCGAGCTCCTTCATCTCCTCGTCCTGCTCGAACAGCGGCCGGAGCGTGACCGGCGAGGCGATCATGTTCCGGTCGACCAGCTTCAGGATGTTCTCGTAGATGCGCGCGTGGAGCGGCTCGAAGAAATGGTCCGGCCGAAGCTTCAGCTGGATATCCTCGGCCAAGCGGTTGTCGATCATCAAGGCGCCGAGCAGCGCCGCCTCGGCCTCCACGTTCTGCGGGAGTGAGGGCGCCTCGATGGGCTGCGCGTCGGCAAGTCTGATGATGTCGGCCATGGCCCCTTCTCCTCCTTTGCGGGCTCAGGCTCAAGCCATCAAGTCTGTGGAACTGTTGTGGATAAGCGAAAATCTAGCGGCTAACAGGCTGCCGTGGCTGACCAGCGCATCATCGGCATAGAGCTCGACGAGCGGACGATCATCCGCCGAAACGACGATGTCGAGCAGGAGAAGAAGATCGCCATCTTCGATCTACTCGAAGGCAACAGCTTCGATCCGGCGGGGCATGAGGGGCCCTTCCGGGTTCTGCTTCGGGTGGAAGACAACCGCCTCGCCATCGACCTCATGGACGAAGCCGGCGCACCGCTCGACACGATCCGTCTCGGCCTTGCCCGCTTCCGGAGGCTGATCCGGGATTATTTCGCGATCTGCGACAGCTATTACAAAGCGCTCCGATCGGACACTCCGCACCGGATCGAAGCGGTCGACATGGCGCGCCGTGGCATCCACAACGAGGCGGCGGAGCTTCTGAAGGAGTGCTTCGCGGGCAAGGTGGAGCTGGATTTCGACACCGCGCGAAGGCTGTTCACCTTGGTATGCGTCCTCCACATCAAGTAGCAGGCGATTGAAGGGTCCCGAGACTTTATGAGCATCATGTCGGACAAGTGGATTCGCGCTCAGGCGCTCGAAAACGGCATGATCGAGCCGTTCGAGGACGGCCAGCGGCGCGACGGGACGATCAGCTACGGCCTGTCGAGCTACGGATACGACGCCCGTGTGGCGCCCGACTTCAAGATCTTCACCAATGTCGACAATGCCATCGTCGACCCGAAGAATTTCACCGCCAACAGCTTCGTCGACCGCAATACGGACGTCTGCATCATCCCGCCGAACAGCTTCGCGCTGGCCCATACTGTTGAATATTTCCGGGTCCCGCGCGACGTGCTCGTCATCTGCCTCGGCAAATCGACTTATGCCAGGTGCGGCATCATCGTGAACGTGACGCCGCTGGAGCCCGGGTGGGAAGGCCATGTGACGCTCGAATTCTCGAACACTACCCCCCTCCCCGCCAAGGTCTACGCCAACGAAGGCGCCTGCCAGTTCCTGTTCCTCCAAGGCAACGAGCCCTGCGAGACGAGCTACGCCGACCGCGCCGGCAAGTATATGGGCCAACGCGGCGTGACGCTTCCTAAGCTGTGAGGACCTTCTCCACCCAGGCGGCGTAGGCGTTGATGAAGGTGGTCAGGAAGGCTTTGGTGCCTTCGTTCTTGAGTTCGCCACCTTCGTCGAAAAAACCGCCGGCCCCGCCGAGATAGGCTTCGGGCTGCTGGAGCACCGGCATGTCGAGGAAGACGAGCGACTGGCGGAGGTGGTGGTTGGCTCCGAAGGCGCCGAGGGCGCCGGGCGAGACGCTGACGATCGCGGCGGGCTTGCCGCTCCAGGCGCTGTGGCCGTAGGGGCGGGAGCCGACGTCGATCGCGTTCTTGAGCGCGGACGGAACGGAGCGGTTATACTCCGGGGTCACGAACAGCACTCCGTCAGCGCGGCGGATGCGCTCGCGGAAGGCGATCCAGCTCTGCGGCGGGTCCTCGTCCAGATCCTGGTCGTAGAGCGGGAGCTGGCCGATCTCGACGATCTCGAGCCTGAGGCTTTCCGGCGCGAGCTTCGCGAGCGCCTGCGCGGTCAGGCGGTTGAGCGAGCCCTTGCGGAGGCTCCCGACGACGACGGCGATATCCTTAGGCATGGGCGGGCTCCTGCTTGCGCGTGTCCGCCGCAGCCGAGCGTGCGCCGTCGAGGCTCAGCGCGCCCGGCCCGGCCGCGGCGACATAGAGGAAAACGAAGCTGTAGAGGATCGCCAGCTCCCCTTGGTTGAGGATCGGGTGGAAACCGCCCGGCGCGTGGAACATCCAGTAGGCGACCGCCATCTGCCCCGAGGCCAGGAAGGCCGCGGAACGGGTGAAAAGCCCAAGCACCATCAGCGTTCCAGTGACGAGTTCGATCACCGCTCCGACGCCCATGAGGCTTGCAAGCGGCACCGGGCCCGGGGGCGCGCC
Source organism: Allosphingosinicella sp. (assembly GCF_036387215.1). Taxonomy (GTDB): domain Bacteria; phylum Pseudomonadota; class Alphaproteobacteria; order Sphingomonadales; family Sphingomonadaceae; genus Allosphingosinicella. The sequence goes on from NZ_DASVUE010000020.1 coordinate 15,604, forward strand.
TTCGGGGAAGCCGAACAGCTTCACGAGGCCGTGCGTCAGGAACAGCAGGCCGGCGACGATCCGAAGCGCTGCAAGCAGGTGCGGCTGGAAGCGCGAAAGTGGGTAGGTCATGTCAGCTCCCCTTGTTGTGCAGGAGACAGATGCCACTTTTGCAGCCGTTCCATAAGACGCCACACGTACAATGCGCCGTTGCAAAATCAGCAACGGCGACTAGGAGGCTTTCCGCTCGCCGCCGCCCCGATAGTCGCGCCAGCGCTCGGACGTCTGCAGCATCCACGGCACGAGCTCGTGGCCCTGCATCGGCCGGGCGATGAAATAACCCTGCACCTGATCGCAGCCCATGCCGGCGAGCAGCTCCAGCGCTTCGAGCGATTCGACGCCCTCGGCGACCGCTATGAGGCCGAGGGCGTGGGCGAGATCGATCACCGATTTCACGATCAGGCGCGATTCCACCGCCGTCGCCAGATCCTCGACGAAGCATTGATCGATCTTGAGCTCGGTGAAAGGCAGCTGGCGAAGCTGCAGGAGCGAGGAATAGCCGGTCCCGAAATCGTCGAGTGCGACGCTGAAGCCCTTGAGGCGGAAGCGGGTGAGCGTATCGAGCAGCCGGACGACATGCTGGGTCGCGCCCTCGGTGAGCTCGACGGTCACCTGCTCCGGCGGCACGCCCTCGACCTGGCAGCGGCGCTGGAGCGCATCCGGGAAGTCGACGTCCCTGAGTGTCAGCGCGGAGATGTTGACGGCGACGTTCATCGTCACGCCCTGATCCCGCCACGAAACCCATTGCCCAAGTGCGGTGCCGAGCACCCAATCGGTAAGCGAATCAATGATTCCGGCGCGCTCCGCCAGCGGGATGAAGGTGGAGGGATCGATGGGCCCGGATGTCGGATGGTGCCAGCGGGTCAGCGCCTCGACGCCGACGACGCTGCCGCTCCCGAACGCGATCTTGGGCTGGTAGAGGAGGCTTAGCTCGCCCCGCTCAACCGCAAGCTGGAGCGCGGTTGCAAGTTCGTTTTCGCTGTCGGTGAGCGGAGTCATGCCGCGCTCGGCCTTTCGAGGCTGCCGAGCAGATCGAGGAAATCCTGCAGCCGCACCGGCTTCTCGACCGGGCCGACCATGTTGAGGCCGAGCGCGGTCCCGAGCCGCATCGAGGATTCGAGCACGCGGCGATCGAAGCCGCTGACGATGATCACCGGAGCAGCGCAATTTTCCTCGGCAAGGAAACGGAGCAGCTCGACCCCGTCCATCTGCGGCATTGCAAGGTCGACCGCGACCGCGTCCGGCCGAAGCTCCCTATACTTCTGCATGAACGGCTCGGGGCTGAGAGTGATATGCGCCGAATAGCCGCCGACCTCGGCGGCATGCGCGATGAAGCGGCCGAAAGCGGGTTCATCGTCGATCAGCAGCAGCTGGCGCAGCATCATTCTCCCGGCAGACCGGCGGCGTTTCAGTAGCCGGCCCCACGCTTAGAATCGGTAAAGACTGAACGCCTGCGGCCTTCGCTCGGGCGCATGTCCGTTTCGCCCGCACTGGCAGGAACGGCGGCTCCGCTCAACCGTTCTCAGCACGCCGCAGTTTACCCCGAGCCATTCCAGGAGCACGAAAATGAAGATCGCCGAAATCATGACACCGAATCCGGAAGTCGTCACCCTCGAGCAGCCGATCCAGGAGGCCGCCCGCCGGATGCTCGACGCCGATACGGGCGCCCTGCCCGTTGCCGACGGCCAGCGGCTGATCGGGATGGTCACCGACCGCGACATCACCGTGCGCGCGGTCGCCGAAGGACGCGGGCCGGAGACTCCGGTGCGCGAAGTGATGAGCGAGAAACTGCTGTTCGCCTGGGACGACCAGGACGTGGACGAGGTCGCGACCCAGATGAGCGACGCGCAGGTGCGCCGGATGCCGATCCTTAGCCGCGAGGGCGAAACGTTGGTCGGGATGGTCTCGATCGGCGACCTCGTCCAGGCCAATGAGGGCGAAGCCGCGGGCGTCGCCGTCGCCGGCGTCACCGAGCCGGGCGGCGAGCACAACCAGTCCGAAGACAGCTGAGCCTTCAGCGCTCCCGGACGACCTCTCCGCCCTTCACCACCAGCCTTACGGCGCGAAGGGCGGAGATGTCCGCGGTCGGATCGCCCTCGACGGCGACGAGATCGGCAAGAAGGCCGGGCCTGATCGCGCCCAGCTTCTCCTGAAGGCGGAAGAAGCGGGCGTTGGCCGACGTGGCGGCGATCAGCACGTCGGCGGGACGCATTCCGTAGGCGACCATCAGCTCCATTTCGCGCGCATTGTCGCCGTGCGTATAGACACCGACATCGCCGCCCATGCACATCGGCACCTTGGCCGCGAGGGCGGCGGCGAAGCTTGCGCGCTTCTCGGTGATCCCGGCCGGCTCCGGCGCCTGGCCGTTCCAGCCCCGGTAGCGCGCGATCGAATGGCCGGCGGCGAGCGTCGGGCAAAATGCAACGCCACGCTCCTTCATCAGCCGGAAGATTTCGGGCGTGCCGGCATCGCCATGCTCGATCGTGTCGACCCCGGCGAGGATCGCGCGGCGCATGCCTTCGGGGGTACTTGCATGGACAGCGACGGTGCGGCCGGCGGCATGCGCGGCTTCGACGACGGCCCGGATCTCCTCCTGGCTGAAGGTCGCGCGGCTCGGCTCGCCGGCGCGCCAGCGATAGTCGCCGTAGAGCTTCACCACGTCCGCTCCCGCGCCCATCTGGCGACGCGCGGCCGCAACCAGACCGGGTCCGTCCGCTTCCTCGGCGCCGAGCGCGGCGAATGTGGGGTCTCCGAGCTTCGGCCCGTAGGCGCCCGTCGCCACCAGCGCCCGAGTCGCGACGAGCATTCTGGGGCCGGGGATGATCCCCTGGTCGATCGCCTGCCTGAGGCCGGCATCGGCATAGCTTGCCCCCTCGGTGCCGAGGTCGCGGACGGTGGTGAAGCCGGCCATCAGGGTGGCGCGGGCGTGGTTCACGGCCCGCGCGGTGCGGAGCGACAGCGGCTCCTTCAGCACCTGATCGTCCCAGCTGGTCTCGTTATAAGGGTGGAGGAAGAGGTGCGAGTGGCCCTCGATCAGGCCCGGCAGCAAGGTGGTGTTCGGAAGCTCGATCACCCGCGCGCCCGCAGGCACCGCCAGCTGCGGCCCTGCCGCCTCGATGCGGTCGCCCCGCACGAGCACGGACCAGCCCTGGTGCGGGCGGGGATCCACTCCGTCAAACACCCGCGCGGGGCGAAGCAGCAGCACACGCTGCTCCTGGGCGGCGGCGGGAGCGGAGAAGGCGAGCAGCATCAGGAGCAGCGTGAGAATGCGCATCGGTCACCATTGTCGTTCGGTTCTTCCGAGCGATAGCAGGCGATGCGGCACTCGCGAAGCGGAGGATCAGCTGCCTTCGCGCTGGTCCTTCACATAGAAGGAGGCCCAGCGAAGGCCCATTCCAATCACCGAGGTGATCATCCCGCCGATGAGGCAGGCGAGCAGAGTGGAATCCTCAGAAGCGCTCTTCCAGGCGACCGTGCCCAGCAGGATCACGCTGATGATGGAAACGAAATAGCCGAGGGACTTCAAGAACAACGGCATTGGCACGCCACCTGCTGCAACCACTTGTGCGTCAAGA
>NZ_DASVUE010000021.1:0-13821 GCF_036387215.1 Allosphingosinicella sp.
CCCAGGAGCGGCTCGACGACCTCGTTCCGATCGCTCCCGCGGCGATGGAGGATCGCCGGGTCATCGAATGGGACAAGGACGATATCGAAGCGCTCCGCTTCATGAAGGTGGACGTGCTCGGCCTCGGAATGCTCGGCTGCATGCGCCGCGCCTTCGATCTGCTGAGCGATCACAAGGGCATCCGCGTGACGATGGCGGACCTTCAGGACGACGATCCGAAGGTCTACGAGATGATCCAGCGCGCCGACACGCTGGGCGTCTTCCAGATCGAGAGCCGTGCGCAGATGTCGATGCTGCCGCGGATGAAGCCGAAGGAATTTTACGATCTCGTCATCGAGGTCGCGATCGTCCGCCCAGGCCCCATTCAGGGCGACATGGTCCACCCCTATCTGCGCCGCCGCGAAGGCAAGGAGAAGCCTGACTATCCCAAGCCGGAGCTGAAGGCGGTGCTCCAGAAGACATTGGGCGTCCCGCTCTTCCAGGAACAGGCGATGAAGGTGGCGATCGTCGGCGCGGGCTTCACGCCGGCCGAGGCGGACGCGCTCCGCCGCTCGATGGCAACGTTCAAGTTCACCGGCGGCGTCAGCCACTTCCACGACAAGATGATCAACGGGATGATCGCCAACGGCTATACGCGCGATTTCGCCGAGCGGACGTTCAAACAGATCGAAGGGTTCGGAAGCTACGGCTTTCCCGAAAGCCACGCGGCGAGCTTCGCCAAGATCGCCTACGCCTCGTCTTGGATGAAGTGCCACCATCCCGACGTGTTCTGCGCGGCCTTATTGAACGCCCAACCGATGGGCTTCTACGCCCCCGCCCAGATCGTCCGCGACGCCCGCGAGCACGGGGTGGAGGTGCGCGCGCCCTGCATCAATGAAAGCCGGTGGGACTGCACGCTGGAAGCACCGCCAGGGAAGTATCTCCCACTCCGCCTCGGCCTTCGGATGGTGCGCGGGCTTTCCAATGTGGATGCGGGAAGAATCATCGCCGCGCGGGCGGAGCTGCCTTTCGCGAGCATCGACGATGTCTGGCGCCGCTCGGGTGTGCCGGTTGCGGCGCTCGAGAAGCTTGCGGATGCCGATGCATTCGCTTCCCTGGGCGTCGATCGGCGGCAGGCGCTCTGGCAGGTGCGCGGGCTTGGGCATGCGCCGCTGCCGCTCTTCGCCGCCGCCGACGCGCGCGAGCGGGAGCCGGCCGTTGCCCTTCGCCCGATGAGCGACGGCAAGGAGGTGGTCGAGGATTACCGATCGATCCAGCTCTCGCTTCGAGCGCACCCGCTCGCCTTCCTCCGGCCGGAGCTGGAGAGGCGCGGCATCGTCCGCTGCTCCGACCTCAGCCGCATCAAGGACGGCCGCAAGGTGGAGGTCGCAGGCATCATCCTCGTCCGCCAGCGCCCCGGCTCCACCAACGTCACCTTCGTTACGATCGAGGACGAGACCGGCATCGCCAACGCGATCATCTGGCAGCAGAAGTTCGAGGCGCAGCGGCGGATCGTGCTCTCCTCGGCAATGATCAGCGTCAGGGGCACGCTCCAGCGCGAGGGCGAGGTGATCCACATCATCACCGACCGGCTCGAAGACATGACTCCGCTCCTCCATTCGGTCGGCGAGATGCACTTCCCGCACCGCCCCGGCCCCGGCGACGGCGCCACGCACCCCGGCTCTCCCGACCCGCGGCACTGGGAGAACAGAGTGCGCGACCATTATCATCCGCCGTTCCGGGTCGCTGGAAAGCCCGACACCGTGATCGAGGTGAAGAGCCGCGACTTCCACTAAGAACCCCTCTAAAGCAGTGCTCCGAATCCCGGAGCTCCGAAATGCCGATCCTTTCCATTGCCTTGGCTCTCGCCGCAGCGGCAGCGCCGCAGAAGGCGCCGCGCGAGCAGTCGCCAGTGCCGAGGGAGGTCGTCGCGCCGATCGGGGCCGGCAACAGCGACGACGAGATCGCTCGGCAGATCGCCGCAGCCGACGCCCATCCGCTCGGCACCGCCGCCAACCCAATCCGCGTCGGCGGCCCCGAAGGCGCCCGCGCCTATCTCGCCGGCCTCCGCTGCGGCGACGGCAAGTCTCCGCAGATCGGCGCCGCGCGTCAGGGCGGCGTCGGCGCTTTCGGATCCCTGCTCCAGCTCTATCCGATTGATTGCGGATCGGCCGCTCCCGGGCGCGTGGAGCTCAACGTCGATCAATATCAGGAAGAGCATAAGGAGACCCGCCCGCCGGCCGGTTTCCAGCTTCGCCGCTGATCGTCGACTGATCCCAGGGCACCAGCAGGCCTGAGCTGCGTTCCACCCGCTTCATGCGCAAGATTCTGAAGCGGATCGGGACGGCACTGCTGTTCCTCATTGTGGCGATTTGCCTCGCACCGACGCTCGTCCCGCCGTTCCTCGACCGCATCTATTATGAAGGGCCTCGGAGCGACCATTTCGACGGAAAGCGCTTCTTCAATCCCGGGCCCGCGCCCGAGGCCGGAAGCCACAGCGGCCCCGCCCGCTTCGCCAATCGCTGGCTTGGCGCGGACGGCCGCGCCGCATGGCCGGAGCATGTGCCGGTCCGGCCGACGGTGCCGCCGCCGCGGGTGACGGGCGGCGACATGTTCGTCACCTGGATCGGGCATGCCACCGTGCTTGTGCAGACGCAGGGCCTCAACATCCTTACCGACCCGATCTGGTCCGACCGCGCTTCGCCTTTCTCATTCGTCGGCCCCAGGCGGGTGCGGGCGCCGGGCGTCCGCTTCGAGCAGCTGCCGAAGATCGACCTCGTGCTCATCAGCCATAATCATTACGACCATATGGACCTGCCGACGCTCGAGCGGCTCTGGCGGCGCGACCGGCCGGCGATCATCACCAGCCTCGGCAACGACACGATCCTGAGAAATCGCGGCGTCGAGGCGGCTGCGCTCGATTGGGGCGGGCGGAGGCGCGTCGGCCCGGCGGAGGTGATCGTCGAGCGTAATCACCATTGGGGGTCACGCTGGGGCACGGACCGCAACCGCGCGCTCTGGTCGGCCTTCACGGTGAAGCTGCCGGGCGGCAACATCTTCTATGCGGGCGACACCGGCTGGGGCGACGGCAGCTGGGTCGCCGAGGCCGCCCGCACCGGGCCCTTCCGGCTCGCGATCATCCCGATCGGCGCCTACGAGCCGCGCGACTTCATGAAGACCAATCACGTCAATCCCGAAGAGGGGGTGCGGATCTTCGAGGCGCTGAAGCCGGCGCGGGCGCTCGGCGTTCACTGGGGAACGTTCCAGCTCACCTTCGAGCCGATCGGGGATCCCCCCGCACGGCTGGCGGCGCTGAAGCGGCAGCGCGGAATAGCGTCCGCGGCGTTCGTCGCCACCGAAGCGGGACGGAGCTTCGCCGTGCCAGCCATCGGAACGGACGCCGCCAAGCCTGCGTTGGCCCGCTGACTGGAAAGCGCGAGGACGAACATGAGCGAGCAGAGAGACGAACAGCGGCGCGAGGCGGCACCGGGCGGCAGAGAAAGCCCCTCGGGCGAGGAGCTCGGGCCGATCGGAATGGAGAGCGCCAACGGCGGCCCCAACGGCGAAGCAGGCGGCGGCGCGACCAGCGGCCCCGCTGCGGAAGGATCCATGGGCTCCGGCACCTACAACGACCGCGGCAACGTCACCGGCCCCGACAGCCCCGCCGGAAGCGATGCCCAGCTTCGGGTGGACGAGGGCGAAGGCCAGGGGGACGATCTCGCCAACCGCCTCGGCGGCGGCGAAGGGACAGGGGCCGGCCTCACCGGCGCCGGAGCAGCGACGGGCGACATGAATGCGGATCGCAGCGAGCGGACCAAAGCATCGGCCCAGGATGCGGCCGGCGCAGGCGGGCCGAGCGCAGGCGACGTCGGCGGAATGGGCGGCGTTCGCGGCCACACCGCCGGCAGCAGCCGTCCGCCAGGCGGACAAAGCCCGCTGCAGAACGACCCGAACCACAGCGAATAGCCGGCGTGGCACTCACCGCAGTTGCGATCAACTGCAGCCTCAAAAGGAGCAATGGCGAGGACAGCTCGACCGACAAGATGATCGGGCTGCTCGTCTCGGAGCTCAAGAAGAAGGGCGTCGCCTTTACGGAGACGATCCGCATCGCCGACCATGAGGTGAAGCCCGGCGTCACGTCGGACGAGGGCGAAGGCGACGAATGGCCGGACGTCCGGCGCCGGATCCTCGCGGCCGACATCCTCATCTTCGGCACCCCCATCTGGCTCGGTCAGGCGTCGAGCATCGCCCAGCGCGTGCTCGAGCGGATGGACGCCTTCCTCTCCGAAGCAGACGATGCCGGCCGGATGACGAGCTATTCCAAGGTGGCGGTGCTGGCCGTGGTCGGCAACGAGGACGGCGCGCACCATGTCTCGGCGCAGCTCTATCAGGGTCTGAACGACACCGGCTGGACGATCCCGGCGGCGGCGGTCTCCTATTGGGTGGGCGAAGCGATGGGGAAGACCGACATGATCGATCTCCCCCAGATCCCGGACAAGGTGCAGGAGACGGCGGCGATGGTCGCATCGAACGCCGCGCACCTGGCCGCGCTGCTGAAGGAGCGGCCTTATCCGGGCGTACCGGCCGACTGAGCTGCGATAGCTGCTGAAGGAGAACGTCCCGCCCGCGACAGATGCGCGGGCGGGACAGGAGTGCCTTCAGAAAGAGGCGGTCAGTCGCGCTTCGGGGTGCCGTGCGGGCGCGCTTCGACGCCGTCGTGGAGGCCGGACGGGTTCTCGACATCGAACATCGCCAGCTCCTCGCCGTCGGGAACGCCGATCGCGAACGAGGCGGAGGTTCGGCCCTCGCCGCCGCCGGGCAGCGTGTAGCGGGCATCGGCGACCACCACCGGAAGGATCGCGTCGTGGAGGCCTTCCCTCGGAAGCGCGACCTCGGTCTCGAGCCGCGCCTTCTCGCCGGGGGCGAGCTCGGTCTCCCGGCGCTCGGCCTCGGCCGGGCGCTGGATCAGCATCCGTTCGACTTCGGTCGGCTCGGCGCCGCCGGGAAGCATCCAGGTGGCGATCCGCACGTCGCTGGCATGGACCGAGCCCGTATTCTGGATGTCGAGCTGGAACTGCACCCGCGCGGCATCCTCGCCGACGCCGGCGCGGACGGGGCGCATCTTGATGTCGATCCAAGGCCGGTCCCCGGCAGCCGCAGCGGCAGCCGGCGCGGCAGCGGCAACCGGCTCCGGACGGGGTTCGACCGCGGCCACGGGGGCGGCATAAGCGACATGATCGGCCTCGTCGGTGCGGCGACGGCGGCGGCTCAACAGGTACAGGAGCCCGGCGACCGCAAGCCCCGCCGCGAGCAACCACGGCCAGACCGGCGTGTCCTGCCGACGGGTTTCCGGCGCGGGCGCGGGGGCCGCTGCGGGAGCGGCGGCTTCGGGGGCCGGAGCGGCAGCCGGAGGAACATCGGCCGGCGGTATTGCGGCGACCGGGGGCGGCGCGGCCGGGGCCGGGGCCGGGGCGGCGACCGGAGCGGGAGCCGGTGCCGGGGCGGGAGCGGCGGGCGCAAGGGCGCGGGCCGTCCGCGGCTGCGGCGCAGCGCGGCGCTCGGTGCGGGACGCCGGGCGGGTGGCGGTGCGCGCCGTCCGCCGCGCCGCCGGCCGGGCCGTGGTTTCGGCAGCGTCGGCGGCGACCGGATCGGCGGGCTCGCGACCGGAGGGACGGGTGTTGACCACCGGCTCCGAGGCCTGGGCGCCGGCGGCGGGAGCCGTCGTCTGCGCGGGCGCCGGGGCGGCGGGATCGGTGGGGGTCACCTGCGACAATGCGGGTGTGAGCGGGAACGCGGCCGACGCTAACAGCAGGCCGGCTGCGATACGAAGCGGCTTGAGATGCTGTGTCATGGTTTCCATCCTGTTTACCTTCCGGAACAATGTCGTCGGCGGCAGGATGGGCTCGGCTCGGCGCATCCCCCGCGCCGGGACGTGCAACGGGAGCGGCGAGCGGAGCGGGACATCGAAGCGGCCGACGCCGGAAAGCAGGGCTGGAGGCGGAGCGTACGGGCGGCTAATCCTCGCTCATGGCGCGCGCACCCAACCTCAAGGTCTTCCGAATGGCGGTGGGCTTTCACGACGCCTATGTGGCCGCGCCGAGCCAGAAGGCGGCGGCCGAAGCGTGGGGGGCGGACCTCAGCGTCTTCGCGCGGAAGGAAGCGGAGCTCGTCACCGATCCGAAGCTCACCGCCGAGCCCCTCGCCTCGCCGGGCAAGGTGATCAAGCGGCTGCGCGGCACCGAGGCGGAGCAGATCGCGGCGCTTGGCGCGGATGAAGACGCGCCTCCGCCGCGCGCGGGAGGTGCGGGGAAAAGCGCCAAAGGTCACACTAAGGCCACACCAACGAAGCCTCCGCCCAAGCCGAAACCGCGGCCGAGCCGGGCCGCGCTGGAGGAGGCCGAGCAGGCGCTCGAGGCGGCGGAGGCGCGGCAGCGGGAGGAGCGGCAGGCGATCGCCGAGCGCGAGGCGGCGCTGGCGCGCGAGCGGGAGGCGCTGGAGAAGAAGCAGCGCCAGGAACGCGAGCGGCTGGAGGCGCGGCGGGAGGAGGCCGAGGCCGCCTATGAGGAGGCGCTTCGGCGCTGGCGGGAGAGCTGACGGGCTCGGTCGGGCCCTGAAGCGGCGGCGCGAATGGCACGAATGGCACGAATGGCACATGGAATCGCGGGGGGTGTTCCTCCGCAAGGAAGCGGCGGGGCGGGCCCGAAGCTGAGGGAATTGACGGTGCGTCGCATGCATCGTTCCGCGGCCGGCATTGCCGGTTCCGAAGGAGCTGACCTGGACGGGCGGGATGCACTTGCTGCTCATCCCCAAGGGTAGAACATGCGAAATCCTATTGTGCAATGTTCTTCGTATGTTCTAGCGGATGATCGAGCGGCGTCCCGGCCGCCGCTCGCGTGAGGGAAGCAGGGATGGCGGAAAGCGAGATCGAGCGGGCGGCGCGGCTGGCGGCGGGGCTGCCTGAGGTGGAGGTTTCCACCTGGTACGGAACGCCGGCGCTGAAGGTGGCCGGCAAGGGCTTCGTGCGGGTGAAGGAGCCGGGCATATTGGTGGTGATGTGCCCGCTGGGGCTGAAGGAGGCGCTGATCGAGGCGGAGCCCGAGGCCTTTTTCGAGACCCCTCATTATAGCGGCTGGCCGGCAATGCTGGTGCGCCTCGGCGCGATCGACGACGGGGGGCTCAAGGACCGGATCGAGTACGCCTGGCGCGAAAAAGCGCCGAAGACGCTGGTGAAGGCGTTGGAAGCGCGGGGCTGACCGCGCCGGAGGCGTGTCGATCAGTTCCTGCTCACGGGAGGATCGGGGGGCGGAGGCGGATTGCCCGGCGGCCATTCGAACGCGCACCGTTCCGGGCTGCAGCGGCCGATGCGGATCGCGGCGTCGAGCGTCTCACGGACCGAAGCGCAAGGCGCCGCGGGATCGGGATAGACGCGCAGGAACGCACGCTCGCCCGCCGCCGCGATGCCGAGATAGTCGCGGAGCCGCTCCGCACCCACGGGACTGCTGTTCCAGCGGATCCGCCCTTCGGCATCGATGACGACGAGGTTCGTCGGAGGGCTGAGGATCGATCCCGTGAGCTGCCGAAGCGAGGGAGCGAAATGCCCGAGCGGGAGCCGGCAGGAGGGGTCGCCGGCCCTGGCAGCAGCGGCGGCGGCGATCTCCGGCACGGCGGCGGGCGCGGCCTTGCGCGGGGAGCTATCGCACGAGCCGGTGAGGGCTCCGCACAGAAGCAGGATGCCGGCGGCTCTCGCTTTGGCAAAGATCATGCGCTTTCATCGCACCTCCCAGCACGTCCGGCCAGCTCGCCAGGCGCGGACACGATCCCCAGGCCTATGGGGAGAAGCGGAATAGCTCGAAAAACTCAGTCAGCGGAGTTGCAGCGGGAAGCGGCAGCTTGGATGTCCGGCCTTGCGCGCACGACGACAGCAAATCTGCGTGCCGGAAAGCGGGGCGTGAGCTCTTCGGTCACGATCAGCAATTTTCTGCGATCACTGCTTAGAGCGCCCCAGAAGCTCACTGCTCCTGGCCGGTTACGCAGGTATTCATGAATGCTGACAGCCGGACCGCCGACGATACCTGCCCGCGCCAGGAAGTATCTCTCGCCCTTAGGCCGCGGCAGACGCTTTCCGGTTAACTTCTCCGCATCCTTGTGTGTGACCGGAACAAGAGCACGCTTCTGCAATCTCTTCAAAGCTCCGGTGAGCCGATCTTCAACGACAGCGCTGACGGCATCCCGTGAGAGGTGAATCCACGGACCTTCCGAGGCCTGCATATTGCCCGATGCGCACCAATCCTGCGCGTGCGCAGACCGGGGCGCGGTCATAATCAGCAGAGTAGTAACGAGAAGAGCGAGAATGGACATTCAGTTCACCTCGGGGCAGAAACTCATGTGCGAACTTCTTCAACGCATATTCAGCCACCTCCTCTGACGCTCCATTCAACGTCAATGTCCAGATGTTAGGTCCTCCCACATCGGCGGATTGCCGGCCGCTTCCTCACATGTGGGTCCCTGGCCGCCGGAGTTGCGTTCGCTGCTGTTGTTGCCGATAACCGGCGGGCATTTCACGGGGGTGAAGGATGGCGGGCGAGCCCACCGACCATGCGCTGGAGCGGCTGGTCTTCTTTTCGGACGCGGTGTTCGCGATCGCGATCACCCTGCTCGTCATCGAGGTTCACGTGCCGCATGTGGCGCACGGATCGGGAGACGCAGCCTATCTGCAGGCGCTGGCTTACCTGATCCCGAACTTCATCGGCTTCATCGTCAGCTTCGCGGTGATCGGGTTGTTCTGGGCCGGCCACCACCGCGCCTTCTCGCTCGCCCGCCGCTACGACGGCGGCGTGGTGCCGTGGAACCTGATGCTGCTCGGGACGATCGCCTTCATGCCGTTCGTCACCGCCTTCGTGAGCGCCCACCAGGGCGCGCGGGTGCCGGCCGTCTTGTACTGGAGCTGGCTGCTGCTGACCGCGGCGCTGAACCTCAAGGTGAACAGCTTCGCGACGCGGCCGCCGATGGTCGCCCCCGATCTGCCCCCCGAAACCGCCGCCGCAGTCCGCCGCCGGAGCCGGAGCGTGGTGCTGGGCGCAGCAACCGCCTTCGCCATCGCCTGGATCGTTCCGGTGGCGGCGCCCGTGGGCATGGCGACGATGCCCTTGTGGAGATGGCTGCTCGGGCGGCGGGTGAAGCGGAGTTGAGCTAAGGGCCGCCGCGTGAGGCGAAGGCGCGAATGGCACGAATGGCACGAATGGCACATGGAATCGCGGGGGGTCTTCCGCCGCGGGGAGGCGGCGGCGCGGGCCGGAAGTTGAGGAAGTTGCCGGTGCGTCACACGCATTGTCCTGCCGCCGGCGTTGCCGGTTGCGAAGGGGCTGACCTGAATGCGCCCAACGTGGACGGCAAGAGATCAGTTCTGAGGTGAATGCTCCAGATCAAGCGAGGCGAGTTCGACCGCGGTGTGCATGACCGAAAGAAAGCGTTCCCTAAAGGTGAGCCAGTCGCCAGTGCGGGATAGTTTCCTCAATGCATGCCGATTTGCTTCACCTTCTTTCATAAAGGCCGGCGCGAGGGGAAGAAAGGGACAACAATAGCCCGTTCGCCTCGCCAAGGCCGCATGAATAAGGCTCCTTGCCAAGCGCCCATTACAATCCTCGAATGGATGATTTAGTATGATGAAGGCATATAGGATGCAAGAAAGTGTTAGTGGCTCGTAGGTCAGCGTCAGTACGTCGCGTGATATGGGTACAAGCCAATCAGTAGCACTTTTGGGGGGAGCAAAGCGGTCGGCCAAGCCTGCGACGTTGGGGCGGGAGAAGGCAGCCCGCGATCGAATGTTGATCGCTCTACCTTGCATTCGCGACGCCATGTCCCGGAGGAGATGGACGTTTATGTCCCACGCGGTGAAGGCTCGCCACTGCGAGAAGAGAATGGGCTCCACGGCGGGACGCTGGAGGAGCTTAAACATGCGCGGGTCGGAGCCACTTTGACAATGCTTCTCTCCAGCACAAGCGTAAACAGCTCTAAGTTCTGCTCCAAAACTAGCGCTCGGGCGGCGTCGGTGCCTTTCTGTCAAACGCTCAATCGTGGCGATTAATTGGTGCTGGGAGCGACCGGCAAGTTCCGCTGGGAAAGGTGGACAGGATAACTCAACCGTTTCAATGACATTGGCAGCAGTAGGCGCCATCAGCTTTACTTCCTTTTGATCTTCCAGAAGATTTCTTCAGCGTCGAGCCGGGAAAAAGGAACCAGAGCCGAACGTTTGTCTGCTATAATCCGCATGGAACTGTAGACGGGCCGTCCATTCACAGTGCGGATTGACCATAGATCTGCTACGACAGCCTTGTTCGCTTCATCGCAGCTCCCGCCAATCCGCAAAAATAACGCAGCTTTCGTTAGCTCATTCACTAAGTCGGCCTTCTCCAGGGGGAGTGGCCTCTCGTTCCGATAAATTGTGACAGGGAAACCCTCGCGCCTCCGAAAAGAGAAGACGCCGAACTGACATTCTATGTCTGTTCGATACACGGTAGAGAGGGCCGGGAGCGGCTCCTCAATTAGAATCCGTCCCGGCGCTAGGTTGTCCCTTTGCTGCCCCGCACATCCAAGAAGAAGCACCATTGAGAGAGACATTCCTCCACGGCAGAAAGCAGACGACCTCATGTTTATCCCCTTACAATGTGCATTGCGTAGTGCCCGCCTTTACCGTCAGCCGATCATACGCGTAAGTGGCATTGCTGTTCGTATCAAAAATATAGGTTATTGGGTTTTCAGATACGTGAAACCAAGGTGTGTCTTCGGCCTGCAGCCTCAGCTTATCAAAAAATTGTACGTCAGCAGTGGTTGGCAAAGTCGGATCTTCAGCTCCAACTGGATGATTGTGAACAGCACCCACCACCACAGCGCCTACGGGCAGCAACATGTAATCAAAGATGGTCCAGTACATCTGGTTAGAGGTCTGCGGCAGCAGTTTTTCCACTGTGCCATTGTAAACGTAAATCACCGCTAACAACTCCCGGCGCGTTGCATCCATTCCGCTAATCGCCGATACAGCACCAGCAGCATGCTGGTTGATGGTGGTGAGGGGCGCCTCACCGGGCTTTAATCCGATGCAGGGCGTGTCTTTGGCGGGTTTCACGACCGGCTTGAATGCTTCTCTTGCCTGCTCATAAGCGAGTTCTTGGGGTCGGGTATCCCCAGTAGTGTCTCCGGAATCAGACCTATCAATCTCCCATCCCATATAAGTCGATGGCATTCTATAACCTGTCACCACAGGATTCTGAGTCACAACATGTCTCCTTTGCTTTGCGTGACGCTCTTCGCCACGCTTGCTCAACCACCAAGTACAGAGCCTGTTCCGCATTTGAGCCCTTTTTGTTCCGTCTTTGATCCAAAGGGGTTTCGCTGTGATAAAAATGCCGCGCTCCCCCGGGAGCTTGGGTCGCCGGGGTGACCCCTCACCACTCTCCCGATAGGTTGCACTCAGTCCCGCACCTGCTCTGCTTCGCGCGGACCGGCAAATCCGCCGCGGGATCTTCCAACTCTGTAGGGTTGTCCGGAACGATCTAAGCATTCTGAGCGCCGGCGCCTCTGCGGCAATTTAGAGGAAGCGAGGCTATTCGGTCGCTTTCCGCTGGCGCATCGGAGCTCTCGCTTCTTCCGCAAAGGAGCGCTATGGCTTCGGCGCGTGCCCCCCTGCAGCAGCGGCGCCAGATAGTGTCCTGTTACGAGCGCGGCTCCTTCGCCACCTGCTCGGGGGTGCCCTCCGCGACGATCTCGCCGCCCCCTTCGGCTGCGCGTCTCTACAAGCCCGACGCTTCGCTCAGGACATGCCCTTCGACTTTTCTCAGGATATGCTGTCGCCGCCGAGTTTCACTCGGCTGCCTCTCGCTGACGCATTGAGGCGGAACGCCGCTTCTTCCGCGCAGGAGCCGCTACGACCTCGGCACGAGAACCCTGAAGCAATGGTGCGAGATAGTGGCCGGTGTAGGAGCGGGGCTCCGTGGCGACCTGCTCCGGCGTCCCTTCGGCCACAACCTCGCCGCCCTTGTCGCCGCCTTCCGGCCCCAGGTCGAGCACCCAGTCGGCGGTCTTGATGACCTCGAGGTTGTGCTCGATGACGACGACGCTGTTGCCCTGCTCCACCAGCGCGTGGAGCACCTCGAGGAGCTTGCGTACGTCCTCGAAATGGAGGCCGGTGGTGGGTTCGTCGAGGATGTAGAGGGTCTGGCCGGTGGCTCGGCGGCTGAGTTCCTTGGCGAGCTTGACGCGCTGGGCTTCGCCGCCGCTCAAGGTGGTCGCCTGCTGGCCGACCTTGATGTAGCCGAGGCCGACCTCGGCAAGCATCGCCATCTTCTCGCGGATCGGCGGCACCGCCTTGAAGAATTCGACCGCGTCCTCGACCGTCATGTCGAGCACGTCGGCGATCGACTTGCCCTTGAACTTCACCTCCAGGGTCTCGCGATTGTAGCGCTGGCCGTGGCAGACGTCGCAGGTGACGTAGACATCGGGGAGGAAGTGCATCTCGATCTTGATGAGGCCGTCGCCCGAGCAGGCCTCGCAGCGGCCGCCCTTGACGTTGAACGAGAAGCGGCCGGGCTTGTAGCCGCGCGCGGCGCTTTCCGGCAGACCGGCGAACCAGTCGCGGATCTGGGTGAAGGCGCCGGTGTAGGTGGCGGGATTGGAGCGGGGCGTGCGGCCGATCGGGGATTGATCGATGTCGATCACCTTGTCGAGATATTCGAGGCCGCTGATCTTCTCGCACGGGCCGCAGACCATGCGCGCGCCGTTCAGCGCGCGGGCGGCGCCGGCGTAGAGCGTGTCGATGGTGAAGCTCGACTTGCCGGAGCCGGAGACGCCGGTGATGCAGGTGAAGGTGCCCAAGGGAATAGAGGCGGTGACGTCCTTGAGGTTGTTGGCGCGGGCGCCCTTGACGGTGAGCTTCCGGCCGTTGCCTTTGCGGCGCGCGGCGGGGAGCGGGACGGCGCGGCGGCCGGTGAGATAGTCGGCGGTGAGCGACTTTTCGTTCGCGAGCACGTCTTCGAGCTTGCCGTGGGCGACGACCTCGCCGCCATGGACTCCGGCCCCGGGGCCCATGTCGATCACGTAATCGGCGGTGCGGATCGCGTCCTCGTCATGCTCGACGACGAGCACGGTGTTGCCGAGATCGCGCAGGCGCTTCAGCGTGACGAGCAGGCGATCGTTGTCGCGCTGGTGGAGGCCGATCGAGGGCTCGTCGAGCACGTAGAGGACGCCCGAGAGGCCGGAGCCGATTTGCGAGGCGAGGCGGATGCGCTGGCTTTCGCCGCCGGAGAGGGTGCCGGAGGTGCGGTCGAGGTTCAGGTAATCGAGGCCGACATTGTTGAGGAAGCCGAGCCGCTCGTTGATCTCCTTGAGGATAGCGCGGGCGATTTCCTTGTGCTGGGGCGAGAGCTTCTCCTCGAGCGTCGAAAACCAGTCGAGCGCGTGGCGGACGGAGCGGCGGGTGGACATGGAGATGTCCTCGCCGGCGATCTTGACCGCGAGCGGCTCGGGGCGGAGGCGGGCGCCCCTGCAGGTCTCGCAGGGGGCGGCGGACTGGTATTTGGAGAGCTCCTCGCGCATCCAGGCGCTCTCGGTCTGGAGCATCCGGCGGTTGAGGTTGCCGATCACGCCCTCGAACGGCTTCTTCACGGAATAGGATTTGCGGCCGTCGACGAAGGTGAGCGTGACAGGCTTGCCGCTGGTGCCGTGGAGGATGATGTGGCGGATCTCCTCCGGCAGCTCGTTCCAGGGCGTGTCGAGCTTGAAGCCGAATTCGGCGGCGAGCGAGCCGAGCACCTGCATGTAATAGGGGCTGGGCGGGTTGGACTTGGCCCA
>NZ_DASVUE010000022.1:0-22183 GCF_036387215.1 Allosphingosinicella sp.
GACCGTGCCGGTGAACCTCCTCAAGGGCGAGCAGCGGGAGCCGGAGCATCGCGCGCGCAACCCGCAGGCGATGGTGCCGATGCTGGAGGTGGACGGGCTCAGGATCACCCAGAGCCTCGCAATCATCGGCTATCTGGAGGCCACCCGCCCCGATCCGGCGCTGATGCCGCCGGACCCGGCCGAGGCTGCGCATGTGCGTGCGCTGGCGCTGACCGTCGCGTGCGACATCCACCCTTTGAACAACCTTCGGGTGCTGAAATATCTGACCGGCACCCTCGGCCAGGAAGAGGCGGCCAAAAACGAATGGATCGCCCGATGGGTGGGCGAAGGCTTCGCTGCGCTCGAAGCGCTGGCAGCGCCCCGTGCCGGGCGTTTCCTGTTCGGCGATGTGCCGACGCTTGCCGACGTCTGCCTCGTGCCGCAGATGTTCAATGCCCGCCGCTTCGGCGTGCCGGTGGATCATTATCCGACGCTCGTGCATGCGGATGCGGAGGCGAACAGGCTCGAGGCCTTCGCGGCCGCGCACCCGGACAGGGTCGCGCCGGACGCATGAAGGGGTTAGACGGACATGCTGAGCTGAGGAGAAGGCGATGAACCGGGTCGCGGCAATGACGGAGGGGATGGCGAACCTGGCGCCGCTTGCGTCGGTCGAAATCCCCTCGCTCCAGGGCAAGGTTTCGGACGAGGAGTGGAAGATCCGGGTCGATCTCGCAGCCGCCTACCGGCTGGTTGCCTATTACGGCTGGGACGACCTCATCTTCACCCACCTGTCGGCCCGCATCCCCGGGCCCGAGCATCATTTCCTGCTCAACCCCTACAACCTCATGTTCGAGGAGGTGACCGCCTCCAGCCTCGTCAAGGTGGACACGAACGGCCACCCGGTCGAGCCGACGCCGTTCATCACCAATCCCGCCGGCTTCACCATCCATTCGGCGCTGCACATGGCGCGGGAGGACGCCCATGCGGTGATGCACCTCCATACGCCGCATGGGCAGGCGGTCTCCGCGCATTCGGAGGGCCTGCTTCCGCTGACGCAGACGGCGATGCTGATCCGGGGCGACGTCGCCTATCACGATTATGAAGGGGTGGCGGTCGATCTCGACGAGCGGGAGCGGCTTGTCGCCAATCTCGGCGAGAAGGGGGCGATGCTGCTCCGGAACCACGGCACGCTCGCGATCGGCGAGAGCGTGGGCGAGGCGTTCCTCCGCATCTACTTCCTGGAGCGCGCGTGCGAGGCGCAGATCCTGGCGCTATCGGCCGGCGACAATCTAAACAACCCGCCGCAGGGGGCGCCGGAAGTGACTGCGCAGCAGGGCAAGATCGGGCTCAAGCTCGCCGCCGGCGCGCTCGCCTGGCCGGCGCTGCTGCGCAAGGCGTACCGCCTGGATCCCGGCTTCGCGGCTTAAGCGCCGGTAACCAGGACGCCTCACATTTGATAAATAAAAAGCTCGAAAAGGGGGGAGGCAGGGCGCATAGGGCGCGCGGGGGCTCGAGGACCGCGAGCGAGTGGGGAGTGAAGATTTGGCAGGCGCCGTTTACGTCGTCGACGACGACCCGTCCGTGCGTGACTGGGCGGAGATGGTCTGCGAGGAGCTGGGTTTCAGCTGCCTCACCTTCGGGGGCGGCGAGGAATTCCTGGCGGCGCTGGATACGCTCCCGCCCGGCTGCATCCTTCTCGACATGCGCATGCCGCGGCCGAACGGCCTCAGCGTCCAGGCGGAGCTCACCGCCAGGGAAAACCCAATGCCGGTGATCGCGATGACCGGCTATGGCGATGTCGACGTAGCGGTGCAGTCGATGCGGCTCGGAGCGATCGAGTTCCTGGAAAAGCCCTTCACTCGCGCAGTGCTGAAGGAAGCGCTCGATAACGGCTTCCGGCGCCTCGATGAGGGCTCGCAGAGCTAGAAGATTGCGGCACCTGCGGAGCCTCGCTAGCGAGCCCGCGATGACGATCCGCCGGCTCCTCCCTTACGTCTTCTGGGCGGCGATGCTGTTCGGCTTCGTGATGGCGATCCTGCCGAAGCCGCCGACGCTGCCCGGCGAGCCTTCGGACAAGGTGCAGCATATCCTCGCCTTCATCGTGCTGGCGGCGCTTGCGAGCCTTGCCTATCCGCGGCTCAGCCCGCTGAAGATCGGCCTCGGCCTTGCCGTCTACGGAGCGCTGATCGAGTTCACCCAGATGATCCCGGCGCTGCACCGCGACGCTGAGCTTCTCGACTGGATCGCCGACGTCGCCGCAGCCTCGATCGTCCTCATCCTGTTCGCGTTGGTGCGCCGGAGCCGCTGAACGCGTCGATCACGTCTTCGCCAGCGCCTTGTCGACGGTGCCGCTGGTGACGGAATGGTAGAGGGGGCGGGTCTTCCCGTAGATGCGGGTGGCGATCGGCCGGCCCCATTCGCCCTGCGCCACCAGTGCATCGAACAAAGGCGCGACGAACTTGCGGCGACCCATTGAGCCGAGGAACCGCTCCAGCGCCGGGACCGCGGGATCGTAGCGGTTCTCGATCGCGAGCTTCAGCCAGGCGAACAGCACTTCGCTGTTGGTCGAGGCGGAAAGGCGGAAACTCCGGTCGAGCTCCGCCAGCCGCTCGGCCGGCAGCTTGCGCGGAAGCGCGTTGATGAAGCGCAGCCGCTCCGAGGTCGACCAGTTGGCGAACGGCACGGCGCTCACGGCTCCCCCGGCCGCATAGGCTTTGGTGGCCTGATCGACCGCGGCGAAGGCCTGCGCAGGCGGCGGCGCGACATTGGCGGGAATGCCCGGCTTATAGACCCAATCGTCGAGCCGAAGCTTCTGCTCGAGCGCCACATCGCCCTTCAGCAGGTTCTTGCGGAGATCGGCCAGGAAGAGCTGCGCAGTCATCGGCTGGAAGGCGTGCCGGTCGAAATAGGATCGGAGATAGGCGTCCCACCGCTCACGCCCGACCGCCTGCTCGAGCGTGCGGAGCAACGCCGCGCCCTTCTCGTAGGCGATGTCCGTCATTCCTTCGTCGGGATCGACGCCCTCCAGGTTGATATGAAGCACGGTCTTCGGGCTGGCGGGGCCGCCCTCATCCTTCATGGTCGACTGAAGATCGTCCCAGCCGAGCGCGATCTGCCGGTCGGTCGCTTCCTTGCCGTAGAGCTTCTCCATGATCCGGCTGGTGAAATAGGTGGTGAAGCCCTCGTTCAGCCAGAAATCGGACCAGGTGGCGTTGGTGACGAGATTGCCCGACCAGCTGTGCGCAAGCTCGTGCGCGACGGTGTCGACGAGCGACTTGTCGCCTGCGAGCAGGGTGGGCGTCAGGAAGGTCAGCCGCGGGTTCTCCATGCCGCCGAACGGGAAGGAGGGCGGAAGCACGATCATGTCGTAGCGGCCCCAGCGATAGGGGCCGTAAAGCTCCTCGGCCGCCGTGATCATGCGCTCCGTGTCGCCGAACTCGCGGGCCGCCGCATCGATGGTGGCAGGCTCGGCATAGACGCCGCTTCGGGGGCCGAGGTCGCGGAAGGCAAGGTCTCCGACCGCAATCGCGATCAGATAGGGCGCGACCGGCTGGTTCATCCGGAACCGGTAGGCGCGGCCCCCCTTTGCCTCTTCGCCCTTAGGCGTGAGATCCTCGCCGCTCATCACCGCGCGGAGCGGCTGCGGCACCACGATCCGCGCTTCCCAGGTCTGGCGGATGCCCGGGCTGTCCTGAGTCGGGATCCAGGTGCGGTTGAGGATCGCCTGTCCCTGGCTGAACAGGAACGGATATTTCTTGCCCGCGGTCTGCTCGGGGCTCAGCCATTGCAGCGCCGCCGCCTCGGGCGCGCTCTGATAGGTGATGACGATCCGCTTGGCGCCGTTCAGGCTCACCGTCAGCGGCGACCCGAGCACCGGGTCCGCGTCTCCCTCGGTATAGGGGAGGTCCTGCCCCTGCTGGTCGGTGACGCGGGCAATCGCGAGTCCCTTATTGTCGAGTACGACCTCCCGAGCGCCGGGCGCCGCCTGGATGTCGAGCGTCGCGGTGCCGCCGATGCGCTTCGCCTTGAAGTCCGCCGCGAGGTCCAGCGCCACGTGCGTGACCCGCGCCACTTGCGGCTGGGCGAAGCTGTGGATGTCCTTCGCGTCCGGTGTTCCGAGCACCGGCGCGATCATCCGCTCGGTCGTCTGCTTCGGCTCCTGCTTCGGCGCGTCATCATGCTTTTCGGGCGAGCAGGCGGCGATCAGCAAAGTCGCGATCAAGGCGGAGCGACGGACGAAGCGGGCTGGAATGAACACGTGGGGCGGCTCCGGAAGGGGGAGAAGCCGGCAAGGCTAGCTTTCCGTACCGTCTCCGGCAAGCGGCACCGCCCCGAGCGCGTGATCGAGCGCCGCATCGGCGGCGATCCCGATCGTCAGCCCCGCCCCCACGTCGCTCGGATAATGGGAGCAGCGCGGCACCTGCGCCAGCGCGATGAGGCCCGCGGCGGCGTAAGCCGGGCCAGCGTATTCGGGGAACTCCCGGGCGAACGCGCTCGCCACCGCGGCTGCGCCAGCGCTGTGGCCGGACGGGAAACTGGTTTCTTCCTTGGCGGTGTTGGTACCCGGCTTGATCTTCGGCTTGTTATCGCCGCTGGAGCGTGGGCGGGAGCGATCGACGCGATGCTTGACCGCGTCCTTCAGCACCGTTGCAAGCGTGTGGGAGGCGAGCGCCCGCGCGCCCGCTGCCGCAAGCCGCCGATTGCCGCCTGCAAGCCCGGCAGCGATCGCGGCGGCGCAGAAGGTGCGAAGCGGCGGCTGGTCGCCGGCCTTGCTGAGCCAGGACAGGAGGCGGATCGGCACCGTCTGCCGATAGGGGCTGACGGCCGCCGCTGCGGCTGCGTCCGCCTCTTCGAGTCTGCCGACGATCTCGGGCTTCCTGTTCTTCGCCATGTCCCCCGAACGCGGCGGGAGCGCATAGGTGCCCCCGGCTGCATCTCGGGCCCAAAAGAAGAGGGGCGCCCCGGCCGCTTGGTTAAACCGGGGCGCCCCAGGGGAAGGGGGGACTTTGCATTGCTTACGAGAGGAAAACGGCCGCGCCCGCGGATGAGTTTCAGCCTTGGCGACGAGGCGTTGCAGGGGCCGGTCGGATCGACCGGCCCCGCGCGTTCAGAAGCCGAGGCGGAGCGCCACCGATCCCGATCTGTCGTTCCCGCCGTCCCGCTCGAGCGTGACGGAGCCGAGCACCTGCACTGCGATCGCATTGGTGACGCCGATGCTGACGCCTCCGCTGAGGCGGCCGTAGGTATCGTCGGGACGGTCCGGCAGCTGCCAGCTGTTGACGATCGTGGGCGATGCGGTGCCGGCGTAGCGGATGGTGCGCGCGTCGCCCTCGAACTCCCGCTCCAGCGTCGCGCTGAGGAAGGGCCGCATTGCCGCGCCTCCATAGTCGAAGCTGCCGCGCGCCTCGATGCCCGCTTCGCCGAGCAGGGTGGTGGCCTTCTGGTCCGAGACGGAGAGCGTCAGGACCGGGTCCCCCGCCTCGACATAATCGTCGATCTCGACCTTGGCATAGTGAAGCCCGGCCACGGGGCCGATGCGAAGGCCGCCGAAGCCGACCAGATAGCCGAGGCGGACGCCGGCATTAAGGGTGTCGCCGTCCGGAGTGGCGCTGATGTCGTCGATCACGCCCTGGCGGCGTATCTTGTAGTCGAGACGGCCGATGCCGGCATGCCCCTGAACGAATGCCCCGCCGCCCGACCAGGCGGCGTAGACGCCGGCCTGCTTCGCGTTCGCCTTCGCCCGGCCGCTGCCGCCCATCTCGGCCGTGGATTGCGACAGGTTGACTGCGCCGCCGATCAGGAAGCCGCCCTGATCATATTCGACGCCGGCGGTCACTCCGCCGGTTTCGAGACCGTAGCCGAGCGCCATCAGCCTGCCCGCATGATCCGCCTTCGCGAAATTGCCCGCGGCATAGAAGCGAAGGGGCTTGCCCTCGCCGCCGCCGGAGCGTGCGTCGCTCAGGCTGGCGCGCGCTTGCAGGGTCTGGCCGAACGCGGTCGCGCCCCGGAGGCCTGACATTGCCTGCGCTTCGAGATGCAGCGGCGCTTCGAGTTGGCGGACTGCATAACGGCCGACGATCTCGAACCCGGCCGAGGTGAGGTGCACCTGATCGACATAGAAGAGATAGCGGCTGAGGAGCTCCGGATTGGTGGTGACGCAGGCGGTCGGGCAGGCGCCCGCGCTCTGCATTCCGAACGCGGCCAGGTTGCTCTGCACGCGGTCGCCGATCAGGTTGAGATCGAGATAGTTCACGATCACGCCGCCGTTCGCGATGCTGGAAAGCGAGCTCTTGATGCCGGTATTGAAGGCGGTGGCGTAGGCGCTTCCAACCTGGGCGATGGCAAGGCCGCTCACCTCAGGCAGGCGTCCGACGTCGCCGGCGAGGAAGGTGATGTTGCGCGCGCCCGCGCCGACCAGCGCGTTGATGCCGGTGGTTGCTTCTCCGACGCGAGCAGCGGCCTGGGCAGGCGCTCCGGCGATGAGGGTGCTCAGCTGCGCTGCGGTCGGGTTCAGGCCGAGGCTCCGTTCGTAGGCGCGGGCGTCGTTGCCGCCGATCGAGAGCACCAGCAGGTCCTGCGGAGCGAACTTGCCGGAGACGCGCGGAAAGGCCGCCGGTCCGCCGCCTGCCAGGAACGACTGGTATTCGGTCGTGAAGCCGGGGATGCCGGGGCCGTTGATGTTGCCGTTGTTGGTGAAGGCGCCGCCGATCGCGAAATTATCGACCGGCACGTTGAGCAGGGCCGCCATCGTATCGACGAAGTTGGTTTTGTCGCTGAACCGGCCGTTGGGATAGACCGCTGGACGCGGGATCCCAAGCAGCTCGAACAGGTTGCCGTCGTCGGCATAGCTGTCGCCGAAGGCGACGATGCGATTCACTCTTTGCGCGCCCGCGGGCGCGGCCATCGCCAGCGCAGCGAGACTTGCCGCCGACAAGGCGACGGCTTTCCGATACTTTCTCATTTTCCCTCCCCGGCCCGGCGTTCTGCGCGCCGGGTGGGCAAGTGATAGGACGGGCCCGGCAGGCTGACAAGAACGGCGGCCGCCCTCGCCGCTATTCGCGAGCCTTCATGTTATAATCGATCCGGATTCGGACCCAGGTGCCGACCAGCTCTTTCCCTCCGACTCTGGGCGGGCGCACCAGGAACTGCCAGGCCGCCTGGCGGACGGCGCCGGAGAGGCGGCTTCCAAGCGGCCAGCTGTCGAGCTCGACGCAATCGTCCACGCGGTAGCGCTCCACCGTCCGGCAGGCGACGAGGCCCCAGCCCTCCTTCGGCATTCGCGCTGGAAGGTAGCCGCTCAGTTCCGCGTCGGTGGGCTTGCGGTACCATTGCGCCGCATAGAGCGGTTCGCCGTTGGGCGCCGTGCCGACGCGTTCGGAATCGCCGGCCCCGGAACCCTGCGCGCTCCGATTGCCGGACGCGCCGCCTCTCGTCCCAAGCTTGGCGATGTCCGCGGCCGCGAACTCCTCCTTCGTCAGCACGATGAAAGGCAGCGGGTTTTCGCTCGGCAGCGGGGGAGGCTTCACCGGCGGCGGGGGCAGCGGGCGCTGCGGCTGCGGCTCCGGCCGGGCTTGCGGCTCCGCCGCCGCCTTGGTCGGCTGCGCCGACGGCTCCGGCTCGGCCTCCGGGCGCAGGTCGAGAAGGGTCGGGCTGCCCTTGAACTGCGGCCGCTTCAACGACTGCCCGTTGAGGCTCAGCAAGGTGAAGATGAGAAGGAGGTTGATGATGATCGCAAGCGCGAACGACACCGCCCGGCGGCGAAGCGAGGGAACGTCGCCTTGTGCTGGAGCGGAGAGGTTCGAAACAAAGCGCAACGATCGGAAAACCTGGAATGATTTGAAGGGTGTCGGAGGCTCCGCGCCCGGCGCCTGCTCCTGTTAGTGCATGCGGTGCGATTATGTCAGCCCTGTGTCCCGGATCCGCCGATATGACCTTGCCTCCCCGCCCGCGCATCGGTCACAGCGCGTGGATGACCTCGATCCACATGGGCCTGAGCGGCGACGGTAAAGCCGCGTTCGTCGATCTTGAAGAGCTGCTTGCGACCAGGCTTCTGGTGCAGGGGAATTCCGGCTCCGGGAAATCGCACCTGCTGCGCCGGCTGCTGGAGGAAAGCGCAGGGATCGTCCAGCAGATCGTGATCGATCCGGAAGGCGACTTCGTCTCCCTCTCCGAGGAATTCGACCACGTCTCGATCGAGGCGGCCGATTACAGCCTGGCCGAGATCGGCCGGATCGGCGCCCGCATACGCGCCCACCGCGCCTCGGTGGTTCTGAACCTCGAGGGGCTGGAGATGGAGGGGCAGATGCGCTGCGTCGCCGCCTTCCTCTCCGCCTTGTTCGATGCGCCGCGCGAGCATTGGTATCCTGCGCTGGTGATCGTCGATGAAGCGCAGGTGTTCGCGCCCGCGGCCGGAGGCGAGGTCGCCGACGAGGTTCGCCGGGCGTCACTGGGTGCGATGACCAACCTCATGTGCCGCGGCCGCAAGCGGGGCCTGGCGGGGGTGGTCGCGACGCAGCGGCTTGCCAAGCTCGCCAAGAATGTCGCGGCCGAAGCGTCCAACTTCCTGATGGGCCGCACCTTCCTCGATATCGACATGCAGCGCGCCGCCGACCTGCTCGGAATGGAGCGCCGGCAGGCGGAGGTGATCCGCGACCTTTCGCGCGGCGAGTTCCTGGCGCTCGGGCCGGCTGTCTCGCGCCGGCCGGTCAGCATCCGCATCGGCGAGGTGAGGACCGGTACCAGGGCGGCCGGGCCGAGGCTCGTCCCGCTGCCCGCCGCGACCGCCGGGGAATTCGAGGAGCTGCTTTTCGCTACCCAGGACGATGGTACGGCCGCCGCTTCGCCTCTCGCTCCTCCACCCGTCCCGGCCGAGGACGTGCTGCGCGCGATCGCGGCGCCCGCGCTCGCACCCGTGCCGGACGTGCCCGTGCTCGCGGGCGATGAGCAGGAGGCGGTGGTGAAGCTCGTCATTCGCGAGATGGCGGGCGAAGGCGCTGCCCAGCCTGCTGCGACCGCTTACCAGGATTTTATCGTCAGGTGCCGGATGCGGGGAGCCTCCGCCGATCTCGATATGGGGGGCTTCGGCCGGCAGCTCGCTTTTGCCCGCGCCGGGATCGCCGATGACGCGGGATGGGACGATGCCGTTGCGCTCGCCGCCTCGCTTCCCGAGGAGATGCTGGCGCCCTTCCTTGCCCTCGCCCGCGCGGCCCGCGAGGGCGCCGACTGCCCCACGGACGAGGAATTGGCGTCTCTTTACGGGACCAGTTCGACCGGCCGTGCCCGCCGGATGCTTGCCTTCGTCGAGGAGAGGGGGCTGATCGTCTGCCGCATCGACCTGTCGGGAAGGCGCACGGTGAGCCTCCCGCACCTCGGCTGGACGACCGCTCCCGCAATCCCCGATCCCGCGCGTCCCTCTCCGATGGCGCGGATTGCGGCGCGGGAGCCGCGCTCCGCCTCCATGCGGTCGGGAAGCTGAGGCGCCGGCAGGGACCTGGACGAGCGGCGCGCTAGCCGGCCGTACGGACCTTTTTAGCTGCGGCGCCGTCGGCCTTCCCGCCTGCAAGCGCGTCCAGCGTCGTCACCCGCCGAGTCCCGCACCAGATCTCACCCGCGCGCCCTTCAAGCATCGGTCGGGCCTGCCGCACTGCCAGAACGTCGTCCTCCGCCTCGATATCGTCGGCGTGGGTGAAACTTCCGTTCTTCAGGTGATAGAGGCGGTAATGCGCCATGGAAGCTCCCGGTGGCAGATGGGCGGGAGCATGACGATTATCTCTCAGCCGCTGGAATGCCGAGTTGGACCAGCAGTGATGCGATTCTAACAAATGTTAGGCTTTTTGGAATCACCTGGATCAGTGATATCTTCTTTTCGGGAGCAGGCTTCGGGAGCGGGAAATTGGAGAAGCAGATTCGCCGTTTCGCCTCATGCTTGCTGCTGCTCGCGCTGTCGGCATGCGATCAGCGCCAGGAGGAGCAGGGCCCGCCGCCTCCCGCCAGCATAAGCGAGTACAAGCAGCGCATCGACCGGCTCGCTCCGCAGCAGCGGGACGCCGTGTTCATCCGCGCCATCCGCGATGCCGGCATGGACTGCCAGAAGGTCGTGGGCTCGGGATCGAGCGGCCTCCAGTTCGGGATGCCGAGCTGGGTCGCCCGCTGCGACGACGGCAGGGATTGGATGATCATGCTCGACAAGGGCGGCCGGGCCCACGTCGCACGCCGGGAAGAGAAGAAGGGCTGAGCCTCCCTTAAAAGAAAATTCGTCAATTTCTGCGACACGTCCGCCCGTGTCGGAATCCCTTACATATGACTGCTTAGGCTAGGGCGGCGTGGTCAGGCTGTTCAAACATTATGTGCCGCACACCGTGCTGCTGCTCGGGGTGATCGACCTTGCCGTGCTGCTGATCGCAGGCGAGGCCGCATGGATCCTGCGCTTCTGGCAGATCGACGGCGAAATCGACCCGTCGGCGAGCCGGATCCCGCAGATGATCACGTTCGCGGTCACGTTGCAGCTGGCGATGGTGGGTGTCGGGGTTTACGGCGTCGAATCGCTGCAATCGATGCGGTTCGCGGTGGCTCGGCTGGTGGTGTCGATCTCGCTCGGCGTGCTGCTCCTGTCGCTGGTCTTCTTCCTGCTTCCCGCCTTCGCCTTCTGGCGGTCGAACCTCCTCTACGCCATGGCGTTCGCTCTTGGGGGATTGACGCTCGTTCGCGTGATGCTCGGCCACACGCTGGACGGGGAAGCGTTCAAGCGGCGCGTGCTGATCCTCGGTGCGGGGCCGCGGGCGGCGCGCGTCGAGGAGCTCGCCCGCCGGAACGGCGCGAGCTTTTGCGTCGCCGGCTATGTCAGCATGAACGATGGTCCCCCTGCCGTTCTGCGCGCAGTGAACCGTGCCGACATCGCGAACCTTTCCGCCCATGTCGTGAAGCTGAAGGCGAGCGAAGTGGTGCTTGCGATCGAGGAGCGGCGGAACGCGCTTCCGCTGAACGATCTCCTCAGGATCAAGACCACGGGCGTTCACGTGAACGACCTCTCCTCCTTCCTCGAGCGGGAGACCGGGCGGGTCGATCTTGACAGCCTCAACCCGAGCTGGCTCATCTTTTCCGACGGCTTTTCTGCCGGGCGGAGGCTTTCGAGCGCCGGCAAGCGGCTGTTCGACATCATCGTCAGCGCGATCATCCTGGCGCTGACGGGGCCGGTGATCCTCCTCACCGCCCTTCTCGTGAAGCTCGAGAGCAAGGGGCCCGCCTTCTTCCGCCAGCGCCGAGTCGGCCTCTACGGCCAGCATTTCGACATATTGAAGCTGCGCTCGATGCGGGAAGACGCGGAGGTGGGCGGCGTCGCGGTGTGGGCCCAGAAGGATGATCCGCGCGTGACCCGCATCGGCTCCGTGATCCGTAAGCTCCGGATCGACGAGCTGCCGCAGGCCTGGAGCGTGCTGAAGGGCGAGATGAGCTTCGTCGGCCCGCGCCCCGAACGTCCGCAATTCGTCGCCGACCTCGAGGCGCGCCTGCCATATTATGCCGAGCGGCACATGGTGAAGCCGGGGATCACGGGCTGGGCCCAGATCAACTATCCTTACGGCGCCTCGACCGAGGATGCGCGCCACAAGCTCGAATACGACCTCTATTACGCGAAGAATTACACGCCTTTCCTCGATCTCCTGATCCTCCTCCAGACGGTGCGCGTCGTGCTGTGGCCGGAGGGCGCGAGATGATCAGCTTCATCCTCTTCTGGAGCCACTCGTTGGCCGCGATCCTGTTCGGGGCGCTCGCCATCTGGCAGCTCCGGAACTGGCAGGACAATCCGCGCAGCCGGGCGCTGGTCTCCGCGTTCGCGGTGATGTCCGTGTGGAGCATCTTCGTTGCGATGCTCGGACCCCGGGACCTCATGTCGGGCCTTGCCGAAAGCGCCCGCAACTTCGCCTTCCTCGCCTTTATGTACGGCATCGTCCGTTCCGCCGGCGACGACGAGCGGCACCGCGCGATCAGGGTCGTCTACACGGCGGTCGCGGCCGTCATCGGCCTCCAGATTGTGATTGCGGGCGTGTTGCCGCGGTTCGGGTCCGAGGATGTGGTCTATCAGGCGCTGAGCTCCACCGCGAACATCCTGGGGCTCACCATCGCCGCCGGTTCGCTGGTTCTGGTGCACAATCTCTACGGTCAGGCGGCGCCGGATTCCCGCTGGGGCATCCGCATGCCGATGATCGCGCTTGCGGTGATGTGGGGCTACGACCTCCATCTCTACACGGTCGCCTATCTGACGCGCGGCACGCCTGCGGATCTCTTCGCCATGCGGGGAGCGATCATCGCGACGACGGTGCCGCTGTTCACGCTCGCGAGCCGGCGGAATTCCAACTGGAAGATGCAGATCTCCCGCGCCGCCACCTTCCAGTCGCTCTCGGTGATGACCATCCTCGCCTACCTCATCCTGATGATGTCGGCGACGCGCGCGATGGAGATCGTCGGCGGCGACTGGGTGCGGATCGGCCAGATCGCGCTCATCTTCGGAATGACCATCGCCGCTGCGGTCCTCCTGCCTTCGGGCCGGGCGCGGGCGTGGCTGCGGGTCACCTTGTCCAAGCACCTGTTCGAGCATCGTTACGATTATCGCGAGGAGTGGCTGCGCTTCACTCGGACGATCGGCCATGGCGGCGAGGATGCCGCGCCGCTCGCCGACCGGGTGATCAAGGCTCTCGCGGAGATCGCCGCGTCTCCGGGCGGGCTGCTGCTCGCCGTGGACGACCAGCTCAAGCTCTCCCCCGCGGCCCGCTGGAACTGGACGAATGCGGAAGGCAGGGACGATGCCGAGCCGGAATTCCTCCGCTTCCTCGAAGCGACCGGCCACGTTGTCGACTTCGAAGCCGTGCAGGACGGATGCCTGGTCGCGGGCGATCGGCGCATCCCCATTCCCCAGTGGATGCTTGCCGGCGGCACTGCCTGGGCCGGCGCTCCGCTCCTCCATTCCGATCGGCTCGTCGGTTTCGCGATCCTCCAGCACCCGGTCGTTCGCCGGCCGCTCGACTGGGAGGATTACGACCTGTTCCGCACCGCCGGTATGCAGGCGGCCAGCTATCTTGCCGAGGCGCGCAGCCAGGAGGCGCTCGCCAACGTGCAGCGCTTCGACGAATTCAACCGCCGCTTCGCCTTCATCCTGCACGACATCAAGAATCTGGTGAGCCAGCTGAGCCTGGTCGCGCGAAACGCCGAGCGGCACGCCGAGAACCCGGAATTTCGGGCGGACATGATCGCGACGCTGCAAAGCTCCGTCAAAAAGATGAACGACCTGCTTGTCCGCCTATCGCCCGGAAGCAGGCGCGAGGCCGAAGCGCTGCGGCCAACGGCGCTCCAGCCGCTCGTCGCCCAGATTGCCGCCGCGAAGCAGCGCGTTCATCCAATCGAACTGTTCGGCGACCACGCCGTCGGCGCCCT
This sequence comes from Allosphingosinicella sp., assembly GCF_036387215.1. Classification (GTDB taxonomy): domain Bacteria; phylum Pseudomonadota; class Alphaproteobacteria; order Sphingomonadales; family Sphingomonadaceae; genus Allosphingosinicella. Next base: position 13,405 of record NZ_DASVUE010000022.1, read on the forward strand.
CGCCGATCCGGTGCGGCTCGAGCAGGCGCTCGGCCACATCGTTCAGAATGCAATCGATGCGAGCGCACCCGGGGAGCCGGTGCGCATCTGCTACGGGGAGCGGGGGCTCGAAGCCGCGATCGAGGTGATCGACAGCGGCTCCGGGATGAGCGCCGATTTCATCCGCTCCCGCCTGTTCCAGCCCTTCGCTTCCACCAAGGACGGCGGCTTCGGCATCGGCGCGTTCGAGGCGCGGAGCCTGATCGCCGGAATGGGCGGCCGGATCGAGGTCGAGAGCCGAGAAGGCGAAGGAAGCCGCTTCACCATCTTTTTACCGGCAGCGCAGACAGATGCGCTGCCCCAGCCTGAACGGATGCGCGCATGAACGCCCCCCAGAAGATCGAGCAGCAGAAGGCGAAGCTCCTGATCGTCGAGGACGACGAGGGGCTGCAGCGGCAGCTGCGCTGGGCCTATGACGATTATGAGGTGCTGGTCGCAAGCAGCCGCGAGGTTGCCGTCGATCTCCTCCGCTCCGAAGAGCCGGCCGTCGTCACGCTGGACCTGGGCCTCCCGCCCGATCCGGACGGGGTCACCGAAGGTTTCGCGACGCTCGAGACCATCCTGTCGCTGAAGCCCGACACCAAGGTGATCGTCGCTTCCGGCCACGGCGCCCGCGAAAGTGCGCTTCGGGCGATCTCGTCCGGTGCCTACGATTTCTACCAGAAGCCGGTCGATATCGATCAGCTCGGCCTCATCGTCCGGCGCGCCTTCCAGCTGCACGAGATCGAGAACGAGAACCGGCGTCTCGAGGAGCGCAGCGGCGACGAGCGCACCGTGCTCGGCACGATGATCACCGCTGCGCCCGAGATGCTGAAGGTCGCCCGAACGATCGAACGCGTCGCCAACGCCGCCGTCTCGGTGATGCTGCTCGGCGCGAGCGGCACCGGCAAGGAGCTTCTCGCGCGCGGCCTGCACCAGTCGAGCGGCCGCAGGAACGGGGCGTTCGTGGCGATCAACTGCGCGGCGATCCCCGAGAACCTGCTCGAAGCGGAGCTGTTCGGCTACGAGAAGGGCGCGTTCACCGGCGCGATCAAGACGACCGAGGGCAAGATCGAGCTCGCCCATGGCGGCACGCTCTTCCTCGACGAGGTCGGCGATATCCCGCTTCCGCTGCAGGTGAAGCTGCTCCGCTTCCTCCAGGAGCGGACGATCGAGCGGATCGGCGGCCGCAAGGCGATCCCGGTCGACACCCGCATCGTCTGCGCGACCCACCAGGACCTGCCGGAGATGATCAAGGCGGGCAGCTTCCGCGAGGATCTCTATTATCGCCTGGCCGAGATCGTGGTGAAGATCCCGACGCTTGCCGAACGCCACGGCGATGCGACCCTGCTCGCCAAGCATTTCCTCAACCGCTTTTCGAAGGAAATGAACCCCGCGGTGAAGGGCTTTGCCCCGAGCGCCCTCTCCTCGATCAACGAGTGGCCGTGGCCCGGCAACGTCCGCGAGCTCGAGAACCGGATGAAGCGCGCCGTGATCATGGCCGAAGGCAAGCTGATCACCGCCGAGGATCTGGACCTGGAGGAGGAAGGCGAAAGTCTTCCGGTCAACCTCAAGGCCGCCCGCGAGGACACTGATCGGAAGGTGATCCGGCAGGCGCTGGCGCGGACTGAGAACAACATTTCAAAGGCTGCGAAGCTGCTCGGGATCAGCCGCCCGACGCTTTACGACCTCCTCAAGCAATATGATCTGCAGCCGTGAGGAGCCGCCGCTTCCTCTCTGCCGGCCTGCTGCTCGCCGCCGCCGCTTGCGCGAATGCGCCCGCGGGCACCGCGGCCGAGCGGGGGCTTGCAGCGCTGAGGGACGGGCAGCCGCGGACCGCGCGGGTCGAGCTCCTGAACGCGATCAAGGAGCATCCGAACGATCCGAGGCTCCGGATCCTGCAGGCGGAGGCCTATCTCGCTCTGCGCGAGGGAGTCTCCGCTCAGGCCGAGATCGACCGGGCACGGAAGCTCGGCGCACCGGTCAGCGCAACCGGCCACCTCATGGCGCATGCATTGCTGCTCCAGGAGCAATACCGGCGTGCGCTCAACGAAGCGGCCAAAGCGGGGCCGGACAGCGCAGCATACGCATCGTGGGTGCGCGGGCTGGCGCTCTCGGCACTCGGCGACAATGCAGGCGCGGCCGCCGCGCTCGACTATGCCGTTGGCGCGGCGCCGAAGGACCATCGCGCCTGGCTCGCCTTCGCCCGCTTCCGCCGCACGAACGGCGATTTCGCAGGCGCGATCGAGGCCGCCGACAAGGCGGTTTCGCTCAAGCCTGCAAATGTGGAGGCGATCACGCTCCGCGGCGAGCTAACGCGCAGCCAGTACGGCCTCAGCGCCGCAATCCCCTGGTTCGATCGCGCGCTGGAGATCGATCCCAACGACGTCACTGCGCTCCTCGAACGCGCCGCAACCTTCGGCGACATGGGGCAGGCGAGCGCGATGCTTGCCGACACGCGGAAGGTGCTCTCGCTCGTCCGAACCAATCCGATGGCCTACTTCCTCCAGGCGACGCTTGCCGCCCGAGCGGGCAATTTCGAGCTTGCGCAGTCGCTCTATCAGCGCACCGGCGGCACGTTCGACGATCAGCCGGCGGGAATGCTGCTTGCGAGCGCCATCGATTACCAAACCGGCAGCGTGGAGCGCGCCATCGTCCGGCTCGACCGGCTGGTCGACCTCCAGCCGTCGAACCTGAAGGCGCGCAAGCTGCTCGCGGCGGCGCAGTGGCGGCTCGGCGACGCTTCGGCCGCAGCCGGGACGCTCCGCCCGCTCGCCGACCGCCCCGACGCCGACAGCTATTCGCTCACCCTGATGGGCAAGGCGCTCGCCAAGCTCGGCGATCCCACGCGCGCCTCGATCTATCTCGCCCGCGCCGCCCAGCCGCAGCAGCGGAGCCTCACGGCGCTCGCGTCCGGCCCGGTCAGCGTCGAGGATCTGGCGCTTCTTCGGGGTGCCGTCCGGACCCGCCCGGGCGATCAGCAGGCCAAGATCCGGCTGATCGGGGCGCTCCTTTCCAACGGCCTTGGCGGCGAGGCCCTGGACCTTGCCGTGCGCGTTCAGGCGGACAATCCCGGCGTTCCCGATGCGCATGTACTGGTCGGCGATGCGCGCGGCCTTCAGGGTGACTTCGCGGGGGCGGCGCGCGAATATCGGCGAGCCGCGAACATTGCTTTCACGGAGCCGGTGGCGATGCGCATGGTCGAGGCGCTGGAGCGCTCGGGCCAGGCGCCCGCGGCGGCGCAGGTGCTCCAGCTCTTCCTCCAGCAGAACCCCCGCAGCGTTCCCGCCCAGCTTCTTGCCGCCAACCGCTATCTGCAAGCCGGGGATTGGGCGAACGCAATCCGCTTTTACGAAGGCCTGCGAAGGCGCCTCGGAGACCGGGATGCAGTGATGCTCAACAACCTCGCCTGGGCCTATTCACAGCAGGGGGATTTCGAGGCGGCGATCCCGCTGGCCCGCAAGGCTTGGTCGCTCGACAGGGACAATCCCGCCACGGCCGACACGCTCGGCTGGCTCCTGCTCAAGAGCGGCAAGGATCGGGCCGGAGGGATCGCCCTGCTTCAACGGGCGGCCCGCGGTGCGCCGACAGATGCCGAGATCCGCCGTCACCTTGAGGCCGCCAGGCGCCGGGGCTGACTTTCTCAGCCGGCGAGCGCTTCCACCTGCTCGGCAAGCTCGAGCCAACGTTCCTCGGCGCTGTCCCGCTCCGCCCGTGCCTTGTCGATCTCGGCGGTAAGCTGCGCGAACCGCTTCGGATCGCGCGTGTAGAGGTCGGGGTCAGACAGAGCCGCCTCGCTCCGGGCGATCGCCGCCTCCAGCTCCTCGATCCGGCCCGGGAGCAGGTCGTAGTCGCGCTGGTCCTTGTAGCTGAGCTTCCTGTTCCCTGGCGAGGGCCGGGGCCCAGCTTCGGCGGCTGCCTCCGTGCCGGAGCCCTTGGACTTCGCTCGGAGCGAACGAGTGCCCTGCTCTTCCTTCCGCTTCCGCTGCCAATCCTCGTAGCCGCCCGCGACCACGTCGACCTTTCCCGAGCCGTCGAGGCCCAGCGTGACCGTCACCGTTCGGTCGAGGAAGTCGCGGTCGTGGCTGACGATGAGGACCGTGCCTTCATAATCGCCGATCACCTCCTGAAGGAGGTCGAGGGTCTCCATGTCGAGATCGTTGGTCGGCTCGTCGAGGACCAGAAGGTTCGATCGGCGGGCGAATTCCCGGGCGAGCAGCAGCCGCGAGCGTTCGCCGCCCGACAATGTGCCGATCTTCGCGTCGACGAGGCCTGGCTCGAACAGGAACTCCTTCAGATAGCCCTGCACATGCTTCTTCACGCCCCGGACCTCGATCCAGTCGCCGCCGTCAGCCAGGATGTCGCGGACCCGCTTGTCGGGGTCGAGCAGCCGCCTCTGCTGATCGATCATGATGCCTTCGAGCGTCTTGGCGCGGCTGATGCGGCCCTCGTCCGGCTCCAGCTCGCCGGTGAGCAGCTTCAGAAGAGTGGTCTTGCCGGTGCCGTTGGCGCCGACCACGCCGATCCGGTCGCCGCGCTGGATCCGGAGGGTGAAGTCCTTGATGATCGTTCGGTCATCGAAGCTCTTCGTGACCCGCTCGGCGTCGATTACCATCTTGGTCTTGACGTCGTCATTCTCGAGCCCGAGCCGGGCAGCGCCGGCGGGGCCGATCATCGCCGCCCGCTGCGCCCGCATCTGGTGAAGCTTGGCGAGCCGGCCCTGGTTGCGCTTGCGCCGGGCGGTGACGCCGCGCTGTAGCCAGTGGAGCTCGAGCTTGAGCTTCGCGTCGAGCTTCTCCGCGGCACGAGCTTCCTCGGCATAGACCTGCTCGGTCCAGGCATCGAAGCCGCCGAAGCCGATCTCCGCCCGGCGCAGATCTCCGCGGTCGAGCCAGAGGGAGGAGCGGGTGAGCCGTTTCAGGAAGGTGCGGTCGTGGCTGATCGCGATGAAGGCGCCGGTGTAGCGGCCGAGCCAGTCCTCCAGCCAGTCGATTGCCGCGAGGTCGAGATGGTTGGTCGGCTCGTCGAGCAGCAGCACCTGCGGGTCCTGCGCGAGCGCTCGGGCGATCGCGGCTCGCCTCCGCTCGCCCCCGCTGGCGGTGGCTGCAGGCCGATCGAGCTCCACCCCGATCTGGCTTGCGATCGCATCCACCTCGTGCGCGGGCGGCGCATCGGGTCCGTGCAGCGCGTAATCGCGGAGCGTCTCGAACTTTGCGACCGCCGGGTCCTGCTCCAGCAGCACGACCTTGATGCCCGGCTGGATGGTGCGCCGGCCCTCGTCGGTCTCGATCAGGCCGGCGATGCATTTCAGCAACGTCGTCTTGCCGGCGCCGTTGCGGCCGATCAGCGCCAGCCGGTCGCGCGGACCGATGAACAGATCGAGGCCGCGGAACAGCCAGCCGGAGCCCTGGACGAGGCCGAGATTCTCATATGCAAGGACGGGTGCAGCCATTGCGGGCAGATAGCGATTGCTCCGCCGAACGTCACCCCGGCGTTGGCGGCGGCAACTTTTGCTTTGCGCGCCGAAGCTTAGCATCGTTCCGCTAGCGGCTCATTCACAGCCTGTTCAAAGCCGGCGAGCTATGCCAGTCCTCGAATCTTACGGAAGTGAAGTTGATGGCATTGCGTATCCCCCTCCTGTTCGCCGCCGCGCTGAGCCTTACGGCCCCAAGCGCGCCTGCCGCCACGCCCGTTCAGGGGCGCGAGCAGGACGCCGCGCTGAAGGCGCTCCGGCAGGGCAGGATCATGCCGCTCCGAGCGATCGAGGCGCGCATCGTCCCGCGGATGCGCGGCTTCGATTATCTCGGCCCCGAATTCGATTCGGGTTCCGCCCGCTACCGCCTGAAGTTCATCCGCGCCGGAAGCGTCGTCTGGATCGACATCGATGCGCGCACCGGCGAGATCGTCGGCCAGTCCGGCTACTGAAGCCGCGGTTCGCCTTTGCGGCTTACGTTCTGGCGGTGAAACCATTAACAGCCGCACTGGTTGAATGCCTCTAACGAGGCCGCCCTGGGAGGGATGAGGGACACGACATGCGGGTTTTGATCGTCGAGGACGAACCGAATCTGGGGCGCCAGCTCCGCGCCACGCTTGAAGGCGCGGGCTACGCGGTCGATCTCGCCACCGACGGCGAGGACGGCCATTACCTGGGCTCCACCGAAGCCTATGACGCGATCATCCTCGATCTCGGGCTGCCGGAGGTGGACGGGCTGACGGTGCTCGACCGGTGGAGGAAGGAGGGGATCAAGGTGCCCGTTCTCGTCCTCACCGCGCGCGACAGCTGGTCCGACAAGGTGGCCGGTCTCGATGCCGGCGCCGACGATTATCTCGCCAAGCCGTTCCAGACCGAGGAGCTGATCGCCCGCCTTCGCGCGCTCATCCGCCGCGCCTCCGGCAACGCCTCCACCGAGATGATCGCGGGCGACGTCCGCCTCGACACGCGCTCGGGCAAGGTCACGCTGAACGGCGAGCCGGTGAAGCTCACCGCGCAGGAATACAAGCTTCTCTCCTACCTGATGCACCACAAGGGCAAGGTCGTCTCCCGAACCGAGCTGATCGAGCATATCTACGATCAGGATTTCGATCGGGATTCGAACACGATCGAGGTGTTCGTAACCCGCATCCGCAAGAAGCTCGGGCCGGACGTCATCACCACCATCCGCGGCCTGGGCTACTCGCTCGAAGAACCGGCGGCGTGAACCTCCACGCGGACCCTTAGATGACGTCCGCCTTTCCGTTTCCGAAGCTGCGCGCCGCCAAGGGCGCCCAGAGGCCGTCGAAGCGCGGCGGATCGCTGACGCGGCGGATGATCGTCGTTTCGGCGATCTGGATCATCCTGCTGCTGGGCGTCGGGGGCTTCGCGCTTGACCGGGTGCTGACGCGCGAGCTCGAACGGGCTTTCGACGCACAGCTCGATTATGTGCTGACGGCGCTGATCGCGTCGGCGGAGATCGGCCCCGATGGCGAGGCCTATCTCAACCGCCCACCGGCCGACCAGCGCTTCCTCGAGCCGAATTCAGGCGTCTACTTCCAGATCAGCGCCGTCCGTACCGGCGGTCCGCCGATGGGCACTGCCGACACCGATTTCCCGTCCCGCTCACTTTGGGATCGCCGGCTTCAGGTCCGCGGCGGGCATAACGACTTCAAGGTGCACGTCTACAACACCACCGAGTTCCCGACCGAGACCCTGCGTGTCGTGGAGCGGGATGCGCGCATCCCCGGATCCAAGCTGCGCTGGCGCTTCCAGGTGGCGCAGACCAGGGCGGAGCTCGACGACCAGATCACCGTCCTTCGAAGCACGATGATCACGTCGTTCGGCATTCTCGGCCTCGGGCTCATCATCCTTGCTGCGCTCCAGGCGCTCTACGGGCTTTGGCCGCTCCGCCGCGTGCGCCGGGCCATTGCGCAGATCCGATCGGGCGAGAAGTCGCGGATCGAGGAGAGTTTCCCGCGCGAGATCGAACCGCTGACCGAGGAGCTGAACGCGCTGCTCGTCCACAACGAGGTGCAGGCGGAGGAAGCGCGGCGGCACGCGGGGAACCTTGCCCATGCGCTGAAGACGCCGCTCACCGTCATCACGAATGCGGCCACCGCCAAGAGCCCCGACCTCGCCGACACCGTCTGCCGCGAGGCGACGACGATGCGGCGCCAGGTCGATCACCATCTCGCCCGCGCCCGCGCCATCGGCCGCCGCTCCAGCGCCCAGGCGCGCGCGGATGTCTGGCCGTCGCTGCAGGCGGTGGAGCGAGCCGTCAGCCGGCTCTACGAGAACACCACCGTCGATCTTGCCGGGGACAAGAATGCGTCGGTTCGGGTGGAGCGGCAGGATCTCGACGAGATGGTCGGCAATCTCATCGAAAATGCCGCGAAATATGGCGGCGGCCGGGTGTTCGTGACCGTCAACACGACGCCCGAATGCGTCGAGATCGACGTCGAGGATGACGGCAAAGGCATTCCGGAAGCGGAGCGGACCTCGATCTTCGATCGCGGTGCCCGGCTCGATACCGGCAAGCCCGGCACCGGCCTCGGCCTCGCGATCGTCCGCGACGTCGCGCAGATCTACGGCGGTTCGGTGCAGCTCGAGGAGAGCGAGGATCTCGGCGGCCTGCTGGCGCGGCTCAAGCTCCCGCTCTGCTCCTGAGCCGACCCCTTCAGGGAAGCATCTCCCCGAGCAACCGGTGCAATGCGCCGAGATCGGTACCTTCGTTGGCGCGCAGGTGCAGTGGCTGCGTGTCCGCCCCCAGCCAGATCTTCACCTCGCTCCGCCCTTCGTTCGAGGCTCCCCGAAGCATCGAGAATTGCCGGAGCGCCCGATAGGAGAAAGAGCTCGTCTCCAGTCGCTCCGAGAGCAGCATGTGAAGCTGGATGGTGAGGATGCGCCTGTCGGTGAACAGGATGGTCGTGGTGGTTGCGCGGTAGGCCTCGCGGATCGTCTCCTCCGGCAGCAGCGGTTCTCTGAGCCGCCCCCGTTCGGACTGCGCGATCGAGTCGACATCGAAAATTCGCATTCTTCTTCATGCCCTTATCGCGGCTTCGCTGCAATCCGGCGGTCATCGACGCCGATCGCTCCGTTTCGGACCAGCCTTCACGAACCGTTCGCACCTGCGCTGCTAGCGTCGGCCCATGTCCAGGCATTGGAGCCCGCCGCGCACGCGCCGGCAATTCAGCATCGGCGAGATCCGGCTGACCCTTCTCGCCGGCATCATGCTCGGCCTCGTCGCCGGCGGACTTGGCACCGCCTGGCCGGGCGAAGCACCGGAAT
>NZ_DASVUE010000023.1:0-3211 GCF_036387215.1 Allosphingosinicella sp.
CTGGCGGACGCAGGTGCGTTTCATCGGCGCCGGAGTGATCGGAGTCGCCGCGATCTGGACCCTGCTCCGGATCATGGGCCCGATCCTCAAGGGCATCACGAGCGCGCTTGCCGCCTCGCGGGCGCGGAAGGCCGGAGGCGAGGGCCTGCCGCGCGAGGAGCGGGACATCCCGATGGGCATCGTCGCCCTCGTGTCCGGCGCAGCGCTCATCCCGATCGCCTTCCTGCTCGCGCAGTTCATCGCCGGGGGTCCGCTCGAGGCGGTCTCCGTGCCGCTGATCGGCCTCACCCTGGTTTTCATCCTGGTGGCGGGCGCATTCATCGCCTCCGTCTGCGGCTATATGGCCGGTCTGATCGGCGCCTCGAACAGCCCGATCTCAGGCGTGGGCATCCTCTCCATCATCTCGGCGGCATTGCTGCTCGCAATCTTCTTTGCGCCTTCGCTCGGCGAGGGATCGGAGCAGGCGCTGATCGCCTATGCGATCTTCACCACCGCGATCGTGTTCGGCGTCGCCACCATCTCCAATGACAATCTGCAGGATCTGAAGACCGGGCAGCTCGTCGGAGCGACGCCCTGGCGGCAGCAGGTGGCGCTCGTGTTCGGCGTCCTGTTCGGTTCGGCGGTGATCCCGCCCGTGCTCGACCTCCTCAACACCGCCTACGGCTTTGCCGGCGCCCCAGGGGCAGGAGCAGGCGCCTTGCCGGCACCTCAGGCGGCGCTCGTGTCCGCCCTCGCGTCAGGCGTGCTCGGCGGCGACCTCGACTGGACCCTGATCGGCATCGGAGCCGCGGCCGGCGTTGTGATCGTCATCATCGATGAGGTTCTGAGCCGAACCGGCAAGCTCCGCCTCCACCCGCTCGGCGTCGGCATCGGCATCTACCTGCCGATGGCGACCACGCTCACGGTCGTGATCGGCGCGGTTGTCGGCTATGTTTACGACCGCCGCATGGAGCGGACCTCCCGCGATCCCGAGCGGGCGAAGCGGATGGGCGTACTTGCGGCGACCGGCATGATCGTCGGCGAGAGCCTGTTCAACGTCGCTTATGCCGCTCTGGTGGTCGGCTCCGGCAGCGATGCTCCGATCGCGGTGGTCGGCGACGAATTCGCCACCGCGGCCGCGATCGGGGGCACCTTGCTCTTCATCCTGCTGGTCGCGTGGCTCTACCGCCGCAGTGCGGCTGAGCCACGCTGACCGGCCTCAGATCCGCTTCGCTTCGAACCAGCGGGTGATGTCGGGAAGCCGCGTCTGGCGCACCCGCACCCTTTCCTGGATTGCAACGATCGCCTGATCGGCCGGTCGGCGCGATTCCGGCGTCATGTAGCGCGTCGCATAATCCTGGATTTTCGCGATGGTCGCCGGGTCCGCGGATCCGGCCGCAAGTTGCGGGAAGTAGCGGGTGCGCGAGGAGGCATCGACGAGATTGCCCACCGCTTCCCGGTTCTGAAGCGCGAAATCGTAGGCGAGCTCCGGGTGGCGCGCAGCGACGGCGCTGATGATGCCCGGGCTGGTCGTCGCTCCCGGCTCCGGCGTCAGCGCCAGCTCGAGCGCCCGCCGCGCCAGCGCGGGATCGCGCGCAGCGCCGAGCTGCCGGTAAAGCTGAGCCTTCACGAGCGGGTTCGTCTCTGCTTGCGCCTGCGCGCGGAGCCGGTCCCACTCGGCGGGCGTGACGTTCAGCGCCACGACGCTGGTGATGGTGCTGCGGAGTGGTCCGGCGCGGACGGAGGGATCGTTGGTGGTGAACCGCCGCGTCGCCTCCGCCACGACCGCCCGGTCCCCCACTGAGCCGAGCGTGGCGATCAGGTTGGACCGGAGCACGCCGACATTGGCAAGTTCGGTGGCCTTGGGCGCCCAGCCGATGCGGTTCAGCACCGGCGACAGCTTGGCAGAGGTGTAGCGGCCGACCACCGCCTGCCGCTGCGGGTCGCCGTCATACATGCGGTAGATGGAGCCCAAGATCGAAGCCACGCTCGCCCAGACGCGCGGGTTGGCGTCGGCTGGCACGCGGTCAATCATGTCGAGCGCTTCCGACGCCGATTGAAGGCCCGATAGGCCGAGCCCCCAGGTGTCGGCGAGGAGGCCGATCTGGTCGATCGTCGGAAGGCTCGGGAAGCTCGCCGTCAGCCGCTCGAGCAAAGCGGGGGTGTAGAGGGTGCGGTAATAGCCGGTCTGGCCGCTGTTGACGATGACCGGGCCGCAGCCGGGCACGGTGAGCGATGCAGCGCCGCCGGTCACCACCGTCCGCGCATCCTGCTTGCTACCGAGGGTGGAGGCGATCACCGGCACGCGCCAGGAAAGCGACTGCTTGTTCGGCCTGTCGCGCGTGAACTCGTCCTGCCGGAGCGTCAGGTTCGTCCGGCCGCCGTTGCAGGTTGCGTTCTCGACCCGGATCAGCGGCACGCCCGGCTGCAGCGTGAAATCATGCGCGATCGCCGTCACCGGCTTGCCCGAGGCAGCCTCGATCTTCTGCCAGAGATTGTCGGTGACGGTGTTCTTCAGCCGGTAGGTGCGCATATAATCCTGCACCCCGCGCCGCCACGCATCTTCGCCGACATAGTCCTCGAGCATCGTGATCACCGCCTCACCCTTTTGATAGGTGATCGCGTCGAATGCCTGGCTAATCTGGTCGACGGTGGTGATGCGCTGAACGACCGGGTGGGTGGTCGCCACCGAATCGAGCCCCATCGCCTGCTCGCGCCCGCCGACGCGGGACAGTTCAGGCTGCCATTCGGGATGGAGGGCCGTGGTCGCCTTGGTCGCCATCCAGGAGGCGAAGCCTTCGTTCAGCCACAGATCGTCCCACCAGGCCATCGTCACCAGATTGCCGAACCATTGATGGGCGATCTCGTGCGCGGCCGTCTCGAAGATGCCTTGCCGCGTCGCTTCCGTGGTGATTGCCGGATCGACGAGAAGGATGCTCTCGAACGAGAAGATCGCGCCCCAATTCTCCATTGCTCCGAAGAACTGGCTGCTTCCGGGGCCGGCGACGTTGTCGAGCTTCGGCAGCGGGTAGGGCGTTCCGAAATAGTCGTTGAACCAGGGCACGACCTGCGCCGAGCCTTCGAGCGCGAACCGGCCCTTCTCCGCATCGCCCTTCTTGGTGACGACGCCGATCTCGGTGCCGCCTTTGGCGGTGGTGGTGATCCGGTCGAAATCGCCGACGCCGAGGAAGAGCAGATAGCTCGACATTGGCGGCGTCGTCTGGAACGTCAC
>NZ_DASVUE010000024.1:0-22867 GCF_036387215.1 Allosphingosinicella sp.
TGCGGCCTGCCGCGATAAGGAGGCGCTGTTCAAAACCTCCTTGGTCAGCTCTGAAGTGGCGATGGGCGTGAAGCGCGCAGTCGCCGAGCAGGGGATCCAGGAAGAGATTTCGATCTACCGCTCGAACACGCAGGAAGATTACCGAGCCGAGCTGGCGAGCGCGCCGAAGCCCTGATCATCCCTCAGGCGCGGCTGACAGCATCCGCACTCGATATTCGATCACTCCTGCCCACGCCTCTACTGTGGCCGGCCTGCCGGAGCCGCGCGCGTCGCGCACAAGCTGGCTCCGCACGAACCGGGATGTAACGATGCGCCACCCTGCAAGCTCTTCCGGGAGCCCGGCCATTGCCTGCTCGGCTTCTGCCATCAGCCGCTGAAGTCGCTCCGCCCGCTCGCCCTGATCCCTCATCGTCACTGCCAGTCGAAGCTCTCGCCCGGTGCCGCTTTTGTGGCTCCAGTCCGTCTCCGGCCCGCACTCCACGACCGCGTAGGGAAAGGCAGCCTGCACCGGCGGCCCGTCATAGACTCCGCCAATCCCTGGGGCGCCTTCCTGTAGGGCCGCGATCGCCGCCTCCTGAAGCGTCCGCGCAGCGCCCGTCATCGCAGCACCGCCGTCAGCCAGCGGAGCGCCGGTTCCAGCGCGAACCGCCGCCTCAGCGCGCGTCCGGACAGCAGCACGCCCTCCGGCGCCGGCTCAGCCCGCACGCCTCGCGGCAGCGCCGGCTCCATTCGCTCCGCCAGCGCCTGGATTCTCGCCGCCGCTCGCAAATCCGCATTCACGCGGATCCGGGCCAAAGTACGTTCGAACATGATGGCCTCCTCAGCGCAGCCTCATTCGCCGCCACGGCCGCCAAAGCGCCGCCACGGCGGCCGGCGGAGCGGTTTCTTCCTCGTCCGAGCGGTGCATGTAGAAATGAGCGGCTAGCCGGATGATGCCCTGCCGCAGTGCTTCGGGAGCCCCGCTCCAGTCGGCAGCCAGGCCTGCCTGATACGAAATCCGGACACGTCCCGTCCCACCTGCTCGAACCCAGCCGTCGCCGGCGGCATCGATGTCGACGGCGTAGTCCGCCGCCATCAGGGGAGCGTAAACGCCGCCGTCCCCCGCCGCCTCCACCGCGGCGACCGCGCTGACCGGAGTCCTGCCCAGCCGTTGCCAGCACCCGCTCCGAGGCAGCACTTCCTGGAAGCCGCGCCGGATCAGCACCTGGCCCGTGAAGGCTTCGCAAAGGGCCGCCGCGCTTGCGACGAGGCTCGCGATCAGCCCGTCCTCGTCGGCCGTCTCGACCCGCAAATAGGCCTTTGCCGCCGCCAAGGCTGCGGCGCCCGGCTGAACCGGCTCCTCGATCACCATCGAAAGTCTCCTGAATTCTTATGCTTCGGCGAAGGCCAACTGATGCGCGATCCGCGTCAGGCAGAGTGGCCGAGAAAAGCGTGAATGAACGTGATCGAGCCCGAGACAGGCACTCCGCCCCTGAAGTAGAAGGCGATCTTCGGAACGCAGCTCGCCGCTGCCGAGCTGACCGGGCCGACGCCCGGCTCCCGCCACACATAGCGGCCGCTCACCACTGGATTGAAGCCGGACCCCGCGGGGCTGGTGCCTCCAACGGTTCCGGGGGAACCGATGCCGAGATCCGCAATCACCGCCGGCCGGATATTCTCGAGCTCGAACACCCATTCGTGGAGCAGCTTCTCGCTGCCGTCCATCCGCAGCTTGTGGTCGGCGTCCGTCCCGAGCGGCACCGCCGAAGCCTTCTGGAGCGCGAGGCTAAAGTCCGCCGCCGGCGTGCCGGTGACGCTCACCTTGATGGCATTGCGGAGCGCCCCCGCATAAGTCACCTGAACTTCGGAGCCGATCACCGTCACGCCTGCCGGAAGCGCCGAACTGCTGTTGCAGACCCAGCCGTCGCCGAAGGAACCCGAAGGTCCTCCAGAAAACGGGTTGTACGATCCCGCGCCCACGAACCCGGCCCGGTGGCCGAGCACGTTTCCGTAGCGGTTCATCGACCAGCTATAGTCCGATCCAAGCGAATAGGGCCGGTCGGCACGCACCGGGAAGATCCGCGCGAGCACCTCCACCAGCTGATCCTGTCGCCGTAACGCGTGTGCAGTGCCCCAGTGGACCCCGTCATAGGTGGAGGCGCCGGCGGCGGTGTTCGCTCCGCCGCCCAGCGGGCCGTATTCCACAACGTGATCCTGGTCCGTTTCGCCGGCAGATCCGTCATAGACGTAGACCGAGCCGTCGCTCGCCGCCCATCCCCGCAGCAGGGCGTTGAATTCGCGGCAGCCCTTGGCCTCGTCCGGGGTCATGTAGAGGTTTGGAGTGCTCGTGCCCGACATTCTCGGCTGCAGCGCACCCACGATCACCCGTTCGACCCCTACTGCCTTCATCGCCGCCACATAGGTTTGAACATTCGCGAACGAACCCGCGGCGCCGGAGCTTGGCACGCTGTTCGTGCCGACTTCGAGCAGCAGGACCTTCGCACCGGTTGCCGCGACAAGCGCCTGGTCGCGTGAGATCCGCTCCGGATGGATCAGCCCTCGCCGAACATTCTCCGGAATTGGTGAGCCGACTGGAATCGTCGCCGCGTCCCCGTCCGCCGAAGTCGTGCCGACCGCGATATTGTGGAGCCGGTAATCATAGGCGAGGTCGAACGGCACCCTCCTCGTCGCCCAAAGCAGCGGATGGGAGCTGCCATTCCCAGCCTGCCCGCCGAGGCTGTCCCCGGCCACCAGCATCACCGTCTGCGCCGGCATGAGCGACGGCGCCTGGCTTCGGCCGCGCGGCGCCAGCCCAAGGCCGATGCCGAACCCGAGCCCGGCCATCAGTAAAGCGCCAGGATGTCGGTCGCGGTGGTGCCGGTCGCGCGCACATATTGCGGCCGGAACGGAAGCACTGCCCCGTTCGCCACATTCTTGAACGCCACGTCCGCGCCGCCACCGGCCCCGCGCATCACGATCGTCCCGCCGGTCCCGACGAACAGCGCCTTCGGAACCTCGGCAAGCTCGTTCACATCGTGCGGCACCACCGCCACCGCCCGCGCCGCCGGCGCACTGACGCTGTCCGCATATCCTGAAAATCGATCGGCCACGTTCGGC
Organism: Allosphingosinicella sp.; assembly: GCF_036387215.1. Lineage (GTDB taxonomy): Bacteria > Pseudomonadota > Alphaproteobacteria > Sphingomonadales > Sphingomonadaceae > Allosphingosinicella. Next base: position 3,097 of record NZ_DASVUE010000024.1, read on the forward strand.
CTCCTCTCGTCGAAATGGGTGCGCCGCCCGGGAGGGGGAACCCGGACGGCGCGTGGAGCCTCTCCCTTCCGGGAGAGGGGATTCAGAGTTCCCGTCAGGCCGAGAAGCGCATCAGCTTGATCGCTTCAGAATTCGACACCTGCCCGCCGACCCGCTTGGTCGCGTAGAAGTGCACGAACGGCTTGTGCGTGAAGGGATCGCGCAGGATCTGCGTCTCCGTCCGCTCGGCGATCAGATAGCCGGCCCTGAAGTTGCCGAACGCGATCGAAAGGCTGTCGGCTGCGATGTCCGGCATGTCCTCGGCCTCCACCAGAGGATAGCCGAGCAACGTGTCCGGCTGCCCTGCGGTCAGCCCCGGCTGCCACAGGAAACCTCCGTCGGCCGTCTTGAACTTCCGGATCCGGGCCGCCGTGGCCGAGTTCATCACGAAAACCGCGCCCTGCCGGTAGGGCGGCCGGAGCGCCTGGACGAGATCGACCAGCCGGTCCTGCGGAGTGACCGACTGGAAGCCGCCCGCAGCGCCCGAATAATGAACTGCAGCGTCCCGAACGGCCGCACGCCGTCCACCGCGCCAGACACCGGTGCGCTGAGAAACCCCTTCGGCCGGTTGACGCCCGACCCCGACACGAACGCCGCGCCCTCGGCGCGCGCGAACTCCGTCGCGATCTCCTGCGCGAGCCAGGCTTCCACGTCGAAGGCCGCATCGTCGAGCATCGCCTGCGATGCCGCCGGATTCGCATAGAGCTCTCCGAACGGCGGTGCGATTTCGACGAAGGTCGGAGATCCCGTCTCCGGACGGGCCGCATCCTCCGCTACCCAGCCCGACGGAGTGCCGCCCGCAGTCACGAGCTTCCGGTATCCCGCCGATCCGACCTTCACGACATTGGCGATCGCTCGGATCGGTGAGATCGCCGTCAACGTCCGGTCGATCGCAGCATCGATCTCCTCCGGCACCGCATAGCCGCCGGCCGCGTCGGACGTGCCGACCATGGCCTTGAGCTCCACCCCCGCCTCAAGGCCCTTTCGAAGATAGTTCTCCACGAACGGGGAGCCCTGGCTCTTCGCACCGCTCAAGGCGGGCCGGGCGCCGGCAATTGCCTGCGCGTCCATCCGCGCCTTCAGCTGCGCCATCTCCTCGCGGAGCTGCGCCACATCCTCATCCTGCCGCTCCAGCGCCTCGAACGACGCCTCCAACGGGTCCGCTTTCACTTCATACATTCGCCTTCTCCTCGCTCGCTCTCGTCATTCACATATTGCCGTCTTCCCGAACCTGATCCGGGATACGGCTGCTTTTGCTTTTCGAAATTGGTCAGGCTGCACCCGAGCGGTTGCCCGGGCCCGCATCAAGGAACCCGCCGAACATCCAGCGCCATCACCCACCCTCCACAACCACCGGCAAGAACGGGCTTGGCCAGTCTACATCCGCGGCGCGGTTCCACGCCATCTTCATGGAGACGTGGAATGCGGCGAGACCCATCAGGCGGAGCTTTCGAAGGCTTCGCCTGCGGCTTCTCGGATGCTACGGCATCAGGGCCCGCCACGTGCCGTCGGTCAGCTTCTGCCAGCCCCAAGGCTCGCCCGCCTCGGGGAGCCGATTGAAGAAGATTGAACCGAAGGCCGTGTCGTCGTGGTCCGCCGGCGGTCCGTTGCTCGCGCCGAGAAAAACCTGATCGCCGATGTAGCAGCCGCGGCCGAATTGCATCACGTATTCGTGGTTCGTGGTGCGACCGGCAGGCTGAAAGGGGCTCTGCGCGATCATCGTCATCGGCGACACTTCGAGCCCGAAATAGCGGTAGCGGATCGTGTTGCCGCTATCGCAGACCATGTCCCAGGCGCTGCCGTCCTGGTTGTCGCTGCCGAGCTGGGCGATGATCGCCTCGTGCTGCCCGGTCGTGTAGGTGAACCTGTTGCCGAGCAGGAACTTATAGGTGCGGCCGCTCCCCGACCCGACATTGGCGCCGATGCAGGGCGACTGCAGGCTGTTCTGGCGCGGGTAGAGCTGCGCCCCGCCATGGTCGGACCCGCTGTTGCCCGGCATCACGATCGAGGTCTCCGAGTTCATCCAGCCGCTCGGCTGGTTCGGCTCGGAGTAGCCCTGGAAGGTCGAGCGGCTGTTGTTGTTCTGGTTATAATTCTGGCCGCCGCAGTAGAAGGCGCCGCCCGTCACATAGGTGGCACCGGTCTCCCACTTCTGATAGACGCCGTCCTCGCCGCCGGGACCCAGTCGCTTCCAGACGCCGCCGTTCGTGCCCGGCATCGTCGTCGAGGCCGCGGCATGCTGGCCCGGGACGACGCGGTAGCGCGATCCATTAAAAGAGCAGACGCTTCCGGAGTGAGGCGGGGACCATGCAGGGCCACCCCACCGGCCGCCCCAATTGGCGTAGGCGTTGCCGTCGAGCTGGAACTGCGTGTGATCGATGCCGAGGAAGCTCTCGTCGCAGATGCCGAACTCGCGGTTGAAGAAGGCCTGGAAGCCGTTGTTGCGGATTGCATTGACATCGCCGCCGGCGAAGCGGATCCCGCTCTTGCCGTTGCCCGACGCGGCGCAGCTTTCGAACACTGCCGAATTGGCGTTGCCGTTGCTGCTCGCGGCATCCGCGACGACGTCGAAGCCGTGCCCGCCCCACTGGTGAGCCGCGCAACGAACGAAGGTCGCGCGCCCCCGCACCTTCCAGCCCGGCGCACCCCCGATCGACCCACCCGATGCAAGCAGGCGGATATCCTGGAAATAGCTGTCCGAACCGCCCGAAGGCGTGTTGCCCTTTTGCTCGCTCACGCCCTGGGTGTCCCAGCCCTGCACGATGATGCCGGCGGGCGCGTTCTGGTGGAACACGAACCATGCGCCGGCGAACTCGCCGGACGGTGCGGAGACGAACGAATAGGCCGCGTCCGTGCAGTCGATTACGTCCGAGAAATAATAGGTTCCCGGATCGAAGAAGACCGGCGGAACGGCCTTGTAATAAGCGTTGTTGGCTGGGGTCCGGGCGTGGGCGTGCAGGAACGCCCGCATGTGCAGCCAGGCTGCATGATTGTCCGTTCCGGTACCCGACGGGAAATTATAGTCGGGCACCGCCCCGAACATCGAGAAGTCGATCCGCTGCTCGCGCGCGAGGCGGAAGCCGCGGCCGTTGGCGCTGAGCACCGCCCAGCGCGGATTGGCTGCAACGAACGTGGCGTCGATCGCCGCATCGAAGACGTATTTGGCGCCGCCGCGACCGGCTACGTTGTAGCCCTCGGTGTAGATGACGTTCGTGCCGGTCGGTATGGTGAGAGTGTTGACGTTCGTGAACACGCCCACCGTTGCCGCTGGCTGTTGACCGCCTCCGCCTGGGGCGGAAATGGTGATGGTGTCGCCCTGGTCGTTCGGGGCGATCGTGACCCCCGGTCCCGCCACCAGCGCAGCAGCGATCGTGTCTCGCGCCGCTTCGTGATCGAACGGCGCCGAGACCGTGATCGTATCGGCAGCATCGTTAGGGGAGATCGCCACACCGGGGCCCGCCACAAGAGCGGCGCTCATCGTATCGCGCACATCCTCGGCCGTAAGGCCCGGATTGGTCGCCGAAATGGTGATCGTGTCCCCAGCGTCACTCACGTCGAGTGCCATGCCGGAGCCTGCCACCAGAGCCGCACCGATGATGTCGCGCACATCCTCCGCTGTCAGGCGGCTGTCCGTCGCCGAGATGGTGATCGTGTCCGCAGCATCGTTATGCGCGACGCTGATGCCGCTGCCGGCAACCAACGAAGCCGCTACTCTGTCGAGCACCTGCTCAGGGTTCAGGGCATTTGTGGAAATGGTGACCGTGTCGGCCGCGTCGTTGGCCGCGACTGTTATGTTTGCGCCTCCAACCAAGGCCGCGGCGATTGCGTCATTAACGTTCTCTAGCGTCAGCGGCGGATTCGCCGGTGCGGTGCCGGCCAGCACATAGGTACCGGGCTGAGCGAGAGTGGCCGAATTCTGCAGGTTTGCGGCATGGCCGCTCAGCGCATAGGCGCCGGCCGCTGCCGGCATCACTTCCGCCTCGAGCAACGTCGCCGCGGCTCCGGCAAGAGCGTAAGGGCCGGGATCGGCCGCCATCGTGTATGGCGAAGAGGCTGCCGCCGACCAAGGCGCGATTACCTGCTGATTGACTCCGTCGCCCGCAGCAAGAACGATCGTGCAAGAACTAATCCGCAATGCCAGGCGATCACCAGCGACCCACGTTCCGAGCTGGGGATTGTTCACCGTAAAAACGTGGTTCCCGGCTCCATTAATAGTGCCGATATTCACAGTGGCTTGCGGCACGTCTGCGCTGCTCATCCGGCGCAGATCAACTTGGCCACTGCCCGACGACACGGGCACCTTGACGGTATATGTGCCGGCGGCTCCCACCCCCGGTTCCCCAGCGGGCCAGTAGAAGTGGACATTCTGATTGGCGCCGAGGCTGATCTGCCCTGCGGCGTTCCCCGCCCCAGCCTTGGCTATGGCCTTATTGAACGTACCGCGCGTGCCGGTGGTTGATCCGGTGCTGAGATAGTAAGTCGTAGGCATGATTGCCTTCTCCTGAAAAGCATTGAGGTGAACGGTGCCGTGCTGCGGCCGCATGATGGCAGGCCACGTGGCAGCATGCTGGGCGGGCCGCTCGAACAGCCCGCCCAGCCGCCATCAGGCGAGCGTCAGAAGGCTCGCGCCGAAGTCGATGGTGAAGGTCTCGCCGCTCGCCAGAGTCACGCCGCTGGCGCCGTAATCGTACCAGCAGATAAGCTCGTCATTGGCGGCGCTGTCGTTGTAGACGATCACGTAGCGAAACGTAGGCACGGCGCCCGAAGCGGTCAGCACCTTGTCAGCTACGGCGAGGGAGTAGACACCGTTGGTCTGCGCCGACGAAGTCGTCGTCAGCGCCCGGTTCGAAACATTGCTCTGATCGATCTGCACGATGTCGGCCAGCACGCTGTTGCCCGCGACCGGAGCCGTGTTGGAAAGTGCGACCGCCAGCGTGTCGCTGCCGAGATTGTGCACCTTCTCAGCCAGCGCTTCGACGAAGGAGTTGAACTTGTTGTAAGTAGCCATGGTCATTTTTCCTTGGGGCGGGTTGAAAATCGGCAGCCGAAGAGCCCCGTCGACGGGCGCCGGTGGTGAAGTCGTCTAAAGTGTCGAATTGGTTCGAAGCCGGCGCGAGCACGCGCAGCTGCTGGATCACGCCAAGGGATCAGCTCTCGATGGAATGCACCCGCGCCTTCGGCTGCATCGGGAAGGTGACAAGGCTCACCTCCACCAGCTCGAGGTCGGTGAGCTCGCGCGGGGCCTCCCCGCTCGCCTCGCGCACCCGGTATCCGAAGCTGAGGCCGCCGACGGCGCCTTCCTTCAGGAGCGCCCCCGCCCGCCCGTCCACGACGCGCCCGATCACGCGCAGCCCGCGTTTGTCCTCTTTCAGATATTCGATCCGTCCGATCGGCCGCCCCGCCTCATGCTGCCAGAGCAGGGGCACCGCCCCCGCCCCCCGCTTCAGCGCCCGCACGAAGGCTCCCGCCCGCACAACGTCCCTGCCGCGGTCGGGCCGGTCGAAGATCGCCGCATAGCCGGCGAACCTCATCGGCGGATCAATTCGGTAAGCCCAAGCTTCACCGCCATCGCCAGCACCAGCAGCGCCAGCAAAATCCGGATCGCCCAATTGACCGCAGCGCTCCACGCGCTCTTCTTGGCATCGCGCCAGGCCTGCAGAAGCTGCCTCAGTTCGTGCATGTCGTGCCGCGCGCTCGGATCGCGCAGGCCGAGCGCGCCGAGCGCCCGCTCCGCCCCGCATTCGCTCGCCTCCTCGATGAGCGCCCGAAGCGTCACCAGCTCTGCCCCCTGCCCTTCCGCCTGCGCCATCAGCCGCGCCAGCATCGCCGCATTCTCCGATGTCATTCCTTCTCTCCGTTTCCGTCCGCCGGGCCGAAGCCCAGCAACTCCCTCTTCTCGTCCGCGCTGAGGAAATCCGCGCCGGAGACCTGCGCCCAGAGTCGCTCCCGGTCCTCTGCCAGCGCCGTCACCTGGTCGACGTCGATCGCCAGCCGCACGCCGGGCCACCAGGCGCCGAGCGCGCTGGAAATCCCGACCAGGATCTTCTCCGCCAGCGGCAGGATGGTGAGCCGCCACAGCGCCCGGTTCGCCTCGCGGTAATTGGCGTAGGTCGAATCCCCCGGAAGCCCGAGCAGCATCGGCGGCACTCCGAAGGCGAGCGCGATCTCCCGCGCCGCCGCCGCCTTGAGCTCGACGAAGTCCATGTCGGCGGGCGTGAGGCTCATCGCCTGCCATCTAAGCCCGCCTTCGAGCAGCATCGGCCGTCCGGCGTTGAGCGCGCCCTGATAGCTCGCCTCCATCTCCTCCTTGATCCGCTGAAACTGGTCGGCCGACAGCGCCGCCCCGTCCCCCGGCTCGAACGTCAGGGCGCCCGAAGGCCGCGCCGCATTGTCGAGCAGGGCCTTGTTCCACTTGGTCGCCGCATTGTGGATCGCCACCGCGCCCGCGGCCGCGCCGAGGCAGCCGAGCCCATAATGGTCGTCGAGCGGATGCATCGCCTTCAAATGCACGATCGAAGGCCGGCCGAGCCCGTCCCGCGCCGCCAGCCGCGTCTTCGCCTCTCCGGCCTTGTAGACGTAAGCCGCCGGCCACCCCGCCGCGTCGGCCTCGACGCTCACCCGCTCCGGCCGCAGCGCGAACAATTCCGCCGGCTCCCCCTCCGCATCGCAAAGGATCTGAAGAAACGCATTGCCGTGCAGCAGCAGCTGCGACGCCGCCGTCTCGAGCAAGGCCGGGGCCGCCAATGATCCTCCGCGGAACGGGGAGTGGGACTGTCCCGAGGACGGTGGAAGGTGCCCGCCCCGCTCCTCCTCCATCGCATAGACGGAGCATCCCGCGACGCCCTCCGCCACCAGCCGCACCGCCCGCTGCGCGACCGGATTGCCGAGATAGGCCTCCCGGACCTGCGCCTCGTAGGATCGCGGCCAGGGCTCGGCGGCCGCTCCGGGCCACCCGCGCAACAAAAAAGGCCGGACGGAGACCCGCCCGGCCTTGCGGCCAAACCATTTCATGTAATCGTCCCGCTCTTGAGGATCAGCCCGGCAGGCGAATCAGGCGCAATTCCGGAGCATGACCATTTAGTGCCATATCAGCGTCACGCTGTCAAGCTGTTTTCACCTGTTTGGAAAACAATACGCCTTCATCCATAATCCCCCGTGCCCGCATGGCCCTTCCCGTCGCGGCGGTCTTTCATTTCGCGGACCGCCTCGTCCGATAGATCTTCGAGGCTGTTGCCCTGGCCTGGGCCGCCGGCGCTTCCGCCGGCCATCCCGCCTTCGGCCCCGCCCGAGGCCTTCTCATCGCGGCTGCCTTTATCCTTGTCGTCGCTCATTAAGGCGCTCCTTTCAGCTCGTCGCGAAAGGAACGTCCCACTCCGGCGCAATATCCCGCCGCCGGCGGGAAGGCGGGACCCTCCCGGCCTCACCCGCGTTATGTCCTTGATGATCAAGCTTTTGCCCGCCGCCCTGCTGCTCCCGCTCGCCTGCATCGGCTGCGCCCAGAAAGCGGAGCCGAAGCCCGATCCGGTCAAGCTCCAGGCCTTCCTCGCAACGATCGAGGCGCCTGAGGCCGCGCCCGGCAAGACCGAGCGCCTGATCGCGTCCGTCGAGAAGATCCCGCCCGAGCGGATCAACCCGCGCATCGCGGTCGCCGCCCTCACCAGATAAGGCTGTTACGGAGCAATCAAGCCGCTCCGGCTCACATCCTTAGTTGATCGATTCCAGATAGGTCGGTGCGCGCCGCCGCCGCCGCGCCTCGATGGCGGCCGATCCGCCCTTCTTCACCAGCCCGCCCGCCTTCTTCAGAACGAACGGCGCAAGCAGTCCCGCCGCTGCGCCCGCAGCGCCGCTGAGGCCGCGCTTCCGCGCCATCGACCGCCCGACCAGCATCCGCACCACTTTCCCGATCATCCGCGCCTCCAATGTCTCGGCAGCAAAAGCTCGCGGAACGCCCGAAGTTCCGGCCTCAGTAGATCATCACCACCGCTGCGATCGCGACGATGGTTCCGATCACCGCCAGCAGGAACCAATGGTCTCCCCTGCTGACAAAATAGCGCCCGCGGCCACGAAGGCGGTTCAAGAACTTCATCCACTGCTCCCCACCCACCCCGCCTGTGCCACCGCCGCTGCCATGGCAAGACGGCACAAAGGCGGGGAACGGCCGCGCCTGCCCCTCCCCTGGTCACCACCTGGGGCTCGGGAAGGGGGGGCGTTAGATCGGCGGGGGACCTTTGTAGAACTTGGCAGGCGAGTGCCCCGCAATTCGCTCGTCTGGCGCGCACTTCGGGAGCGTCTTTCTTCGGTGCCACAATAGGGTGACTATATCGGGACTCTTTGCCTTATCGGTTCCAATTTCTCCGCTGGCGCTAATGTCCTCCGGAACTACAATGGCGCTCGGCGCTTGCAGCGGGTGCGCCCGCCGAGCGGCGGCGCCAAGCCAGGCAAGGTCAAGCAGGGAGAAGCGAGAAATGCGCGAACTGAAAGCCCAGGAGCTTATTCACGTAACCGGAGCCGGCGGTGGCTCCTATTGCCGCCCGCGCCGCTGTCCCTCGCCACCGCCGCCTTCTTGCGGCGGCTCCAGCTCCAGCTCGCATTCGAGCTCAAGCTCGAGCTCCAGTTCGAGCAGCAGCTCGAGTTCGAGTTCCACGTCCCGCAGCTACTCCTATGCGAGCAGCAGCTCCAGCTCCTCCTCGAGCAGCTTCAGCTACAGCTACAGCCGGTCCTGATCTCCTGCAGGCGGGGGCGCTCCGGTGCCCCCGCTCAGGCGGCAAGCAGCGAGGGCTCGAACGGCTTCCAGTTGCGGCTATGCCCGCCGGCACCCGCCTGCAGCCGGCCCTCGGCCAGCGGGATCGCGGTGGCGCAGAAGCCGCATTCGGCCGAGAGCCGGCCGATATACCAATGCGTCCGGCCGCAGCCGGGGCAGTGGTTCACCTCGTTCTCGCGGTAGAGGATGGAATAGCCGCGGAGCGCCGGAATGCGCGCCTCGCGATCGCTGAGATTGGTGTGCATCGGAACCTCCCTTTGTTGGAGAGGCTCTTAACCCTGCCGCCGTGCTCCGGCCCGCGCTGATCGACTGCCGCGACTTCCGATTCGACGAATCCGCACCGAAACGATCAAACCGCCCGCTCGTCCGACAAATCGGTGGCGCGCTCAGAGGCAAACGAGCCCCAGCAAGCAGGTCCGAGGCGGCGGAGGAGGAGTGGGCGCCGGAGCGGGCGCCGGAGCCGGAGCGGGCGCTGGTGCTGGAGCCGGGGCTGGAGCTGGAGCTGGAGCAGGCATCGGAAGCGGGGCTAGAATGGGCGAGGGCGCGGGAGCTGGGGCTGGGGCCGGAGCAGGCGCGGGCGCCGGAGCTGGCGCAGGCGCAGGAGATGGCGCGGGCGTTGGAGCTGGCGCTGGCGCCGGTGCGGGAGCTGGCGCCGGAGCCGGAGTAGGCGCGGGCGCGGGCGCCGGAGCTGGCGCCGGTGCAGGAGCTGGCGTGGGAGCTGGCGCAGGGGCTGGCGCCGGAGCGGGCGCGGGCGCGGGCGCCGGAGCGGGCGCCGGAGCTGGGGCTGGGACTGGGGCTGGCGCCGGAGCTGCAACGGGCGCTGGCGCCGGAGCCGGAACTGGCGCCGGTGCTGGAGCGGGCGCCGGTGCAGGCGTCGGTGCCGGAGCTGGAGCAGCGATCGGCGCTGGCGTCGGGGCAGGAGCCGGCGCCGGAGCGGGCTCCGGAGCTGGCGCGGGCGGAGCGGGGAAGCCGGGAATTCCGCCGAGGAGACCCGCCAATCGCGGCTGCTCCCCCGCCGGAGGCTGCAGCGCGCCGCCCGGCTCGAAATCCAGGACACGCGCATAATCGAGGCGTTCACCGTTCGTCTTAGGCTCATCAGCCTGCTGCGCCTCGTCCGGTCCGGAGCCGGGAACCGCCGCGGCTTCGGCGGCGCTGCTCAGCAGGGCGGCGTCTTCCTCGCTTGCCTCAGGCGCGGGTCCGACCGAGAGATACTCGGGGCTGGCGGCTTCGGCGGATGCGGCCATTCCCGCGTCCACCAGCCGCCGGGCGGCGCCCGAGCTGGTCGCCACCTCGACGCGGCCCTCGACGACCCTGACCGAGCTCCGCTGCGGCTCGACCGTCACGACGAATTCCGTGCCCTTGACGAGCGCGGCGAGGAGCGGCGTTCGAACGCCGAAATGCGGCGTCGACTTCTTCTCGATCTTGAACAGGGCGCGCCCGAAGTCCTCGATGATCTGGACGATGCCCTGTTCGGCGCCCGCCTCCGGAAGCCGAAGCTGGGTGCTCGGGCCGACCACGACGAATTCGCGTTCCCGGACGAGCACCGCTCGGCCGCTCGCCGCCGTCAGGATGAGGTCGCCCGCACCCAGCGTCGCGCCTCGCGCGGCGGGCAGCAATTGCGCGCCCTTGCGCAGCTTCACGACGCCCGACACCTCGCTCACCCGCCACGGAGCGACCGCGGCCAATGCCGGATTGCTGACGACCAGGCTCAGGAAGGCGAGGACAAGGGCGGCGACACGCATTGATTCATACTCCGCTGGCCGCCGCGCTCTTGAAAATGGCGGTCGTGCTGCACTGCAAGCCTAGCCGGCAATGGTGTTCGCGCCCTGAATGCCGATGGATAATGCGGCGTTAGCAACGCTCCGGCAGCCGGCTTCTCAACGATATTTCAACACCATGGCGATAGGCGCCCGAGCATGCGATCGAGCGGCCAGGGCAGGACTAAGGCGGCAGCGGCCGGACTGGCATGCGCGTGGCTGCTGCTGTCAGCCTTCGCTCTCAACGACCCTGCCCGCCTCGACTACGAAGCCCTGCGAATCGAAGGAGATCTCTCCCCGGGCCGCGCGGAGGCCGCCCCGGCACCCGCGCCGGACCCTGCCGACGGCACGCCCCGCACCTCCTCCGCCCGTTACCGGCTGGTGGTCGATGCAAGCGTCCTCGCCGACAGCAACGTCACCAACTCGACTGACGATCGCACCATCCCGATCTTCTATGGCGCGGAACCGCTCCCGGTCGCGCTCGACCCGCAGCTCCGCGCGCATGGAGGCATCGGCCGCGGCCTTGCGGCTTCGGGCGAGATCGAGCTGCCGATCGGCAGCGGCGCCGGGCTCCTCCTCAACGCCGAGGGCTACCTGCTCGATTACGATGGAAGCGCCACCGACGACGTCTCTCTCCTCATCGCCGCCGGTCCGAGCTTCAAGTGGGGCGGCGGCGAAGCGACGGTTCAGCTCATCGGCTTCGACCGCTGGTATGGCGGCATCTCGGCGACGGCGGGACTGGGCGTCCGCGGCCGCTATCGCGGCGAGCTCAGCTCCACCGATCATCTCTCCCTCTCCCTCGAGGCGCGGCGCTTCAGCTCCGACTACGGAGGCGATTTCGGCGGCACCCATGCGGGCGCCTACCTCACCTATGAAACCGTCCTCGATCCGGTGACGTCCGGCTCGCTCGGCCTGTTCGCCCGGCGGGACTGGCTGGGGGAGGAGGCTTATTCCTATACGGAGCTTGGCGCCTATGGCGGGCTCGGGCGGCACCTCGGCCCGGGCCTCACCGGCAGCATTTCGGCCGGCCTCAGCCGCGCGCGCTTCGACGAGCCGGTCCTCCTCCTGTCGCCGTCGCCGCGCGAGGACTGGCGCTTCTACGCCTCCGCTTCGCTCGCCGCCCGCCGCCCGCTCGCGCTCGGCCTCTACCCCTCCGTGAGCTACAGCTACGGCCGCACGTGGAGCTCGATCGGCTATTTCGACGCCAGGCGGCACCGTGTCCGGCTGGGGCTTCAGCGCAGCTTCTGATCCCCCGCCTCCGCAGCCGCCCGCTCCGGATACGAAAAGGGCCGGAAGCGGGGATGAAGCGCTTCCGGCCCTCTGGCACGTGCGAGGTGGATTTCGCGTGTGCCGCTGCCGTTTCCCGTGGGAGCGGGCGAAAGCCAGCTTTCGCTTCCGGCCGGAAGCCTGGGGTCGTTGCCGGGTGGCCCTTCCCCTTCGACGGCGCCCGCTGGGGGGATTAGCGGGTGCCGCCGGGCTCCTGGTCAGCCTCGAAAGAAGCTTCCGGCCCTGGATAGGGCTCCCCCGCACCTTTTCGCCACGGCCGCTCTGCGAAACCGCCTTATCCTGCGACGAACGTGCGCGCCCATGTTGCAAACTTCCATCACCCGGGCCCGGAAGCGACGCGCCCTTCGGCTCGCCTGCGTTTCCGGCTTGTGGAGCCGCACTGCTTCTGCATAGTGGCGGTGCCGACCAGAACCAGAACAAGGTACAGATTCAAATGGCTTTCAAACGCCTCATTGCAGCAGCCACGGCCGCCGCGCTGATCGTCTCTCCGACGGTGGCCGCAGCGGGCACCGCGGCGTCGACTTCGCGTGCGGCCGCCGCACCGCAGGCCGCTCCCGCCGACGAAAGCGTCGAGGGCAGCGAGCTTCGCCGCACCGGGATCATCGTTCCCCTCGCGGGCATCATCCTCATCATCCTCATCATCCTCCTGGTGACGAAGAAGAAGGACAAGAAGGGCGTCAGCCCCTAAGCTGCAGCGTCGCGCTTCGGCCTACTGATCCGCAGCCTTGCCCGCAAGGGCGGCAAACGGCGTCGCCGGTCCTCGGCGGCGCCGTTCGCGCATCTGCGGCAGCGCCGCTTGCGCCGATTTTCTCTCATGCTTTGAGCCCAAATCCCTTCAGCGGCGTTGGCGATCTGCCGCCTTGAGGGAAATATGACGACCGACCAGATGCTTGCCTTCGCGGTGCTCGCGGGGATGATGGGTCTCTTCATCTGGGGCCGCATCCGCTACGACCTGGTCGCGATCATCGCCCTTCTCGCCTCGGTCGCGATCGGCATCGTCCCTGCCGACAAGGCCTTTTCCGGCTTTGCGGACGACATCGTCATCATCGTCGCCTCCGCGCTCGTGATCAGCGCCGCAGTCGCGCGCTCGGGCGTGATCGAAGCTCTGATCACCAAGGCGACCGCCGGCTTCAGCCGGATGGGATCGCAGCTCATCATCCTCGTCGCCTCGGTCACTTTCCTGTCCGCCATCGTCAAGAATATTGGCGCGCTCGCGATGCTGATGCCGTCCGCTTTCCAGATGGCGAAGAAGTCGCATTCCTCCCCCTCCTGTTTCCTGATGCCGATGTCGTTCGGATCGCTGCTCGGCGGCCTCATCACTCTGGTCGGCACCTCGCCCAACATCATCGTCTCCCGAGTCCGGGAGGAGATGACGGGCAAGCCGTTCGGCATGTTCGACTACGCCCCGGTCGGCCTCGGCCTTGCAATCAGCGGGCTCATCTTCCTCCGGTTCGGCTACAAATTGCTGCCCACCAACCGCCGCGCGGCGCCGACCATGGGCGAGGCGGTCGACATCCAGGATTACGTCACCGAAGCCCGCATCCCTCGCAATTCCCCGGCTGACGGCAAGACCGTCTCAGCCTTCAAGGCATTGACCGAAGGCGATGTCGAGGTGACCGGCCTCCACCGCGGCGAGCGGCGCCGCACAGTTCCCCTCCCCGATGCCGAGCTCCACGCCGGCGACGTCCTGATCCTCGAAGGCGAGCCTGAAGCGCTGGAGCGCGCGATCGCAGCGGCCGGCCTTCAGCTCGAAGGCCAGCATCGCGGCGCGGTCACCGAAACCGCCGCGTCCGACATCGGCGTGATCGAGGCGGTGATCGGCCGCGATTCCATCCTGGTCGGCCAGAATGCCGGGCGCATCGAGCTTCACGATCGCCACGGCGTCAACCTCATCGCCGTCTCGCGCAGCGGCGAGCGGCTCTCGGTGCGCCTCCGCGACATCAACCTCTGCCCCGGCGACGTGATCGTGCTTCAAGGGCCGCTCTCCACCCTGCCGGAGCGCGTGCGGGACCTCGGCTGCCTCCCGCTCGCCGAGCGGAGCCTCAGGCTCGGAAGGGGCGGCAAGGGCCTGATCCCGATCGTCATCCTCGGCGGTGCGATGGCCCTGACTGCGGCCGGGCTTCTCCCCGTCGCGATCGCCTTCTTCGGTGCGGCTGCCCTCATCATGATGGCCGGCGTCCTTCCGGCCCGCGAGGCCTATGCGCGGATCGAGTGGCCGATCCTCGTCATGATCGGCTGCCTCATCCCCGTCTCCGACGCGCTTCGGACCACCGGCGGAACCGAGGTGATCGCCGGCTGGCTGTCGAGCACCGCCTCGACGCTCCCCGCCTGGGGCGCCGTCGCGCTGATCCTGGTGGCGGCGATGGCGGTGACCCCGTTCCTCAACAATGCAGCGACGGTGCTCGTCATGGCCCCGATCGCGACCGTCTTCGCCACCGGCCTCGGCTACAAGCCCGAGGCCTTCTTGATGGCGGTCGCGGTCGGCGCGGGGTCGGACTTCCTCACCCCCATCGGCCACCAGTGCAACACGCTCGTCATGGGGCCCGGCGGCTACCGGTTCGGCGATTATGCCCGCCTCGGGGCACCCCTGTCGCTGCTGGTCGTGCTGGTGGGAGTGCCGCTGATCATGCTCACCTGGCCGGTGCGCTGACGCGCTCAGACGTAATGCGGCTCGCCGCGTTCGTAGAGCGCCTCGTAATGGACCAGCGCCGGCTCCGGCCCGAGCGGGACCGGCTGCCCGTCCCGGAAGGCCCATTCGCCCCTGTCGCAATCCTCGGCGCGGACATAGCCGTTGATGTAGAGCCGCCGCCGATGGTCCGAGCGGTTCGTGCCCGATCCGTGCACCAGATACGGGCTCCAGAGCGCGAGGTCGCCCGGCTCCAGCACCAGGTCGACCGCGTCGCCAGGCGAAAGGCCCGCCGCGGTCAGCGCCTCGTCGCTCATCGTCGTGCCCAGCACCTCCGTCGAGGTATCGAGCTCCAGCGCGCCCTTCGAATGGCTGCGCGGGATGAAGCGCATCCCGCCGCTCTCCGGATTGTGCGGATCGATCGCCAGCCCGGTCTGCACGTAGGAGGTGCCGAGATTGCGATAGGCTTCCTCAGGCAAGCGGAAGCGGGAGTCCTGGTGCCAGGCGAAATCGCCGGCCGCGCCTGGCGCCTTCCAGTGGATCTGGTTGATGATCTGCTTGAGGTCGCGCCCGATCAGCGGCTCGAGGATTTCCGACATCCGCCGCGCCAGCCGAACCTCGTTGAGGCGCGCCTGGTGATAGCTCGGCCACTGAGCCATCCGCACCAGCGGTTCGCCGTCCGGCCCAGGCGCCACATTGTAGAAGAGGTTGCCGTGCCGGAAGCTCCGGCCGTGACTCACGCCTTCGCGGTAAACCTGCTCGGCCGCGGCCGCGATCTCATCGATCTCATCCGGGCCGAACACGCCCTGGACCACCGCATAGCCGTCCCGCCAATAGCTTTCGACGTAATCGCTCGAGCCGGCCATCATTCGTCATCCGGAATGTCGGGTTCAACATCGATCGGCGGCGGCTCGGGCCTCACGTCCCAATCATGTAAGCCGGTGATTACTACCGGGATCGCAAGACCTTCCGCATTTCGGGCGGGCCGGTAGCGGAATCGCTTCTCAATCAAACGGCAGGTGGTCTCGTCCAATTCTCTGTTGCCGCTAGAGCGTGTTGCGGCGCAATTGCGGACACGCCCATCCCGGTCGACGACGAAGCGAAGATAGACGATTTCGCGGTTTCCGGTGCCTTGGCTTCGGGATGGATAATCGGAATCGTAGATTCTTCCACGAAGCCAGCGCACGGGAGAGCCCCGGCCGATCCCTCCCCCACCGCCGCCGGTGCCGTTGCCCTGGCTGCCGCTTCCAAGCCCGTTGCCGAACCCGCCGCGGCCCGTGCCTGGCCCCGGCACGTCGGCCGCCCCCGCCGAATCCGCACTTCCCTGGCCCGGCACCGGAGCTGCGACCACCGGCGGCGGCACCGGGAGCCGGATCTCCGGCGGCGGCGCAACGATCTCGGACGGAGTATCGCGGAGGTTGGCCGGGGACGCAGCACCTTCGGGGTCCTTCGGCTTGACCTCGTGCGTCTCCTTCACCTTTTCGGGTGCTGCGGGCTCGCTCGGGGGAGGGGGAGGTTGTTCGAACACGTCGAACATCTTCAGCTGCTCGGTCACAGCCTCAGCGGGCTGGAAGCCGAGGCCGGTCAGGAAGGCGTAGCCGAGCAGCGCATGGAACAAGCCGACCCCGATCGCGGAGCCAAGCCGGTCCCTGTTCCGTTCGTCCACTCGAAGCATCATGCCGTTCGCGACCTTCAGCATCACCGGAGCGGGCATTTCGCCCGGTCGAGAGGCTGGTCTAGCGCAGCTCACATGTCCAGAACCTGTCCGAGCAGCTTCGCTCAGGCTGCGGTGCGCTCCAGGAAAGCGACCTCGCGTTCCACCCAGGGAGCGAAGCTGGGCCTTGCGAGGATCGCATCCACATAGCGCGCAAGCCTGGGCCTCGACGCAACACAATTGACGCCCATGTGCCGGAAATTTGCGAACGGGCTTGCAATGGAGATATCCGCCAGCGTCAGCCGGTCCTCGACCAGGAACCCGCTGTCAGGAATGACGGTCTCCAGATAGTCCAGGATCGGCGGAAGCTCCTCCTGCTCGGCCTTGTCGGCGGCCGCGAGATCGCCGTCCCGCTTCAGGAAACGGGGCGCGACGACCCGGTTGAAGAACATCTTGCCGCCGCACGCCATCATGATCGTGTCGCTGAATTCGTCGAACCAGATCGTCCGCGCACGCGCTTTCGGGTCGGAGGGGATCAATTCGGGCTCGGGGTGGAGCGCTTCGAGATAGGTGACGATCGCCGTCGAATCCGAGATTGCGAAATCGCCGTCGCGAAAGCCCGGCATCTTTCCGAACGGGCTCGCTTCCCTGAACTCAGGGTCCCGATCGCCAATTCCGATCGGGCGGGATTCCACCTCGATCCCCTTTTCGGCCGCGAATGCCAGCACCTTGCGGACGTAAGGCGACAAGGACGAACCATAGACGATCATCGCAGTCACTCCCCTCTCAGTTTCGATATGAAACCTTCGTACGCCAGTTCCGGCCTCCGCTCAAGCGGCAGGGGTGGCATCTTCCCCCCGGGCAACCTAGCAACACGCTTATGCCCGGCCGCCTTTCTCCCGAACGCCCGCTCTGGCGCGCCGAGATCCGCGCAACGCTCCTGCTCGCCTATCCGCTCGTCCTCACAAACCTCACCCAGGCGCTGATCCACGCCACCGATGTGGTGCTGCTCGGCTGGGCCGGGCCGCGGACGCTCGCCGCCGGATCGCTGGGCGTCAATCTCTTCACGGCTTTCCTGATCTTCGGAATGGGCCTCGTCACCGCAACCGCGCCAATGCTTGCGCGCGAACTCGGCGCGCGGCGCCATTCGGTGCGCGAAGTCCGCCGTACCGTCCGCCAGGGCATGTGGGCCGCGGCGGCCTTTTCGGTGCCGGTGCTTGCGATCCTCTGGAACGGCGAGGCCATCCTTCTCGCGCTCGGCCAGGATCCGGTGCTCGCGGCCGATGCTGCGGGCTTCGTCCGGGCGCTGCAATGGGGCTTCCTGCCCGCGCTTCTCTTCCTCGTCCTCCGCTCCTTCGTGGCTGCCCTCGAACGCCCGATCTGGTCGCTCCTGATCTCGCTTGGCGGAGTGCTCTGCAACGCCTTCCTCAACTACATCCTGATCTTCGGCCATCTCGGCTTCCCCGCGCTGGGACTGCTCGGCTCCGGCATCGGCAGCGCCGTCACCAACGCGATGATGTTCGCCGGAATGGCGCTGGTCGTGACCCGGCACCGCCGCTTCCGCCGCTACCGCCTGTTCGGGCGCTTCTGGCGCTCCGACTGGCAGCGCTTCCGCGACGTCTGGAAGCTCGGGCTGCCGATCGCGGTCACGCTTGGCCTTGAGATCACGATCTTCAATGCCGCCGTGTTCATCATGGGATTGTTCGGCACTGCATCGCTCGCCGCCCACGCGATCGCGATCCAGATCGCCGCGCTCTCGTTCATGGTCCCGCTCGGGCTTTCTCAGGCGGTCACGGTCCGTGTCGGCCTTGCGCTCGGCCGCAACGATCCCGCCGGCATCACCCGCGCCGGCTGGACCAGCTTCACGCTCGGCGTCGGCTTCATGGCGCTGATGGGCCTCGTGATGCTCGCCGCGCCGGAGGCGCTCGTCTATCTCTTCCTCGACGAGAGCGATCCCGCCAACGCGCCGGTGATCGCGCTCGCGGTCTCCTTCGTCGGCGTCGCCGCCCTGTTCCAGATCTTCGACGGCGCTCAGGCCGTCGGCGCCGGCATGCTACGCGGCCTCCACGATACGACGGTGCCGATGATCTACGCCGCCTGCGGCTATTGGATCATCGGCCTCGGCGTCGGCCTCGCGCTTGCGTTCGGCGCGGGCTGGCAGGGGCTCGGCGTCTGGATCGGGCTTGCCGCGGGCCTGGCCGTCGTCTCGGTGCTGATGCTCGCGCGCTGGATGCGGCGCGAAACGCTCCGGCTTGGAAGTGCCTGACTCTCCAGCCGCTTACCCAGATTGTTGCGCACGAGTCACAATTTCGCACAATCGATTCGGCGATGGAAACAAACGATTCATCGCTCGTTGGCCGGGTGATACAAGCGGACCTCGAGGAAGGACACGAGTGATGCTCAGCGTAGTCAGTAACGAACAGGCCGAAGCTCATCTCCACGACCCGATGATCCGCGGCTATCACGTCGTCTACCGCGAGGATAAGGTCAATCACTGCCCCGGCTGCGGCCGCACCCACTGGTATGTGGGCCGGCTGATGGCCGAATGCGGCTTCTGCGCCACCGCCCTTCCGCTTGCCGAAGCGAGCCTTCGCGGCAGCGGCCACAGCCGCAGCTTCCGCGCCGTCTGGGACGTCGAACGCGCCGCCTGATCCGATCCGCGGCAAGCACGCTCACCTCATCCGGTAGTAATCGGCAAGCCGGTCGAGCGCGAGGCCGAGGACGAGCTTGCCTGCCCGCGCGGGCCAGCCGAGCGCCCGCTCCGCATCGCGCATCCCTTCTCCCGCGCAGACGATCCGCCAAAGCACGTCCGACAGTCCCTCGCCGACATGCGCCACGGCGGCGTCGAAGCGGCGCTTCGCGGCAAGCTGCACCTCCGTCGGATCGGCGCCGGCGGGGGCGGCCCGTGCGGCATTGGCAAGCGGCGCGGCATCCCAGCTCATGGTCACCCGCGGGCCCAGCTGGGCAAGCTCCCAATCGCCGCGCAGCTGCTCGCCCGCAGCCAGCTGCCGTTCGCTGACCAGCCCGCGCGCCCGCAGCCACCCAAGCGGCGATTCCGCCATGTTCACGGTGACGGAGCGGGCCGGCCTTCCCCTCGCCCGCCCGCCGTTCCTCGATTTCCGCGGCTGCTCGTCCTGAGGGAAAGCCTTTTCGACGAGCAACCTGTTACGCTTCAGACCAGCCACGATACCTCCCGATTCGGATGCAAGAAGTCTCTTGCCATTGCGGCGCAGGTGTAGGAAAGAGAAATAACCACAAAGGTTACGAGGCATGCTCATGATCACCCGCATCCGCGAAGTCCGCCGCGCCAAGAAGATGACGTTGCAGGACGTCGCGGACCGTTGCGACCCGCCGACCACGCCGCAAACCATCGGGCGGCTCGAGACCGGCACCCGCACCGTCTCGGTCGGCTGGCTGAACCGGATCGCGAAGGCATTGGGCGTCGAAGCGGCGGACCTGGTCCAGCTTCCCGACCGCGAGGACATCCCCGTCGCCGCCCTGCTCGGCCATGACGGAGCGACCGCGCCGCGCCGCCCGGGCGTGGTCATCCCGCCGCAGTCGGAGCCGGGCCTCGTCGCGGTCACCGTCGCCTCGGGCGTCGGCGATTATCGAACCGGAGACGAGATCTGGTGCAGCCGCCTTGCGCC
>NZ_DASVUE010000025.1:0-1505 GCF_036387215.1 Allosphingosinicella sp.
AAGCCCGCCGCGGCTGACGAGTTCGCGCGGGCGCAGAACCCGATCGTTAGCGGCATCGAGCGTCGCCTCAAGACCAACGCTTACTGGCTGTCTGAGATGGAGGGCTGGTCGCGCGAGCCGGAGCGGATGGAGCGTACCCGCACCTTCCTCAGCGATTTCCGGGCGATGACGGCCGAGGAGGTGCGCGCCGCGGTCGCGAAATATGTGGCGGACGGCGGCGACTGGTCGATGCTGGTTCTGCCCGCTAATAAGGGCAGCGGTGGCAAGTAACACGAGCCAGATCGCCGCGCCCGCGCCCGCGCCCGCACCGGCGCCGGCAACGGACAGGAGGCGGCCGCCTCCGGGAGCCGGTGCGCGCCCTCCGCGCCTGCTCCGGATGCAGCAGCAGCCTTTCTTCGAGGACAAGAACCGCGCTTTCTGGATCCTGCAATCGGCCGGCTGGGCGGGCTATTTCTTTCTCCGGACGCTGAGCGGCCTCGCCAACAACATGGGCTGGAGCCTGCTGCTCCACGTCGCCCTCCTCACCGGCACCGGCTATTCGATCACCTTGCTGATGGCCGCGGCCTACCGGCGGCTCATACGGGTGAAGCCGCTCATCACCTTCGCCGTCGCGATCGTGATCGTCGCCGTCGCCGCCGCCAGTTTTTCGGCGATTGAGGCCTGGAGCCACGGCACCTTCATCAAGCCCGGCGTCCGGCCGGAAGGCCTGCAGTTCCTCGGGGGCATCGTGCTCACCGTGTCGCTGCTGATCGCCTGGTCCGGCCTCTATTTCGGCATCAACTACTATCTGATGCTGGAGCAGCAGAGCGATCAGCTGCTTCGGCTGGAGACGCAGGCGAGCTCCGCACAGCTTGCGATGCTCCGCTACCAGCTCAATCCGCACTTCCTGTTCAACACCCTCAACTCGATTTCGACGCTCGTCCTCCTGAAGCAGACTGACCAGGCCAATGCGATGCTTTCGCGGCTCTCCTCCTTCCTCCGCTACACGCTCGTCAACGAGCCGACCGGCCAGGTGACGGTCGAACAGGAGGTTGAAACGCTGAAGCTCTATCTCGACATCGAGAAGATGCGTTTCGAGGACCGGATGCGGCCGCGCTTCCACATCGATCCGGCGGTCGCCAATGCGCGCCTGCCGTCGCTTCTGCTCCAGCCGCTCGTCGAGAATGCGATCAAATATGCGGTGACGCCGCAGGAGGAGGGGGCGGACATCGCCGTCGAAGCGCGTAAGGTCGGCAACAGAGTGGTGATCACGGTCAGCGACACCGGCCCCGGCGCCGACGCCGCCTATACGGTGCGGGCCGAGCAATCGACCGGAGTCGGTCTGGCGAATATTCGCGACCGTCTGGCGCAGGCCTATGGCGCCGACCATCGTTTTGAGACTCAAACGAACATCCGCGGGGGCTTTAGCGTTACGATCGAGATCCCCCACCAGGTTCAAGTATCCGAGGAGCCGAAATGACCATTCGCACCATCCTGGTCGACGACGAGCCGCTGGCGATCCAGGG
>NZ_DASVUE010000026.1:0-11433 GCF_036387215.1 Allosphingosinicella sp.
CTCGGTCACGCGTGCGAGGGGGAGCGGATCAGAGGATCCGCTCGGCCTCGAGCTTCTTGGTCTCGGCGATCGCCTTCGCTGGGTTCAGCCCCTTGGGGCAGACATTGGCGCAGTTCATGATCGTGTGGCAGCGATAGAGGCGGAATGGATCCTCGAGATCGTCGAGCCGCTCGCCGGTCATCTCGTCGCGGCTGTCGGCGAGCCAGCGATAGGCCTGGAGGAGGATGGCGGGGCCGAGGAAGCGGTCGGAGTTCCACCAATAGCTGGGGCAGGAGGAGGAGCAGCAGGCGCACAGGATGCACTCATAAAGCCCGTCCAGCTTCGCGCGGTCCTCCGGCGATTGCAGGCGCTCCTTGCCCGAGGGATCGGGAGTGACCGTCTTCAGCCAGGGCTGGATCGAGGCATATTGCGCGAAGAAGTGCGTGAAGTCGGGGACCAAATCCTTCACCACGTCCATGTGCGGAAGCGGCGTGATCCGCACTTCGCCTTTATAATCCTCGATCGCGGTGGTGCAGGCGAGGCCGTTGCGCCCGTTCATGTTCATCGAGCAGGAGCCGCAAATCCCCTCGCGGCAGGAGCGGCGGAAGGTGAGCGTCGGATCGATGTCGTTCTTGATGCGCAGCAGCGCGTCGAGCACCATCGGCCCTGTCGCGTCGAGATTGAGCTCATACGTGTCGTAGCGCGGATTCTCTCCCGTCTCCGGATCGTAGCGGTAGATCTTGAAGCTGCGGGTCCGTCCGGGTCCCGCCGGATCCTTGAACGAGCGGCCCTTGCCTTTGATCTTGCTGTTCTTGGGAAGGGCGAATTCCGCCATGTCTTCAGATCCTTAGTAAACGCGGGCCTTGGGCTTGATATAGGAGATCTCGTCCGTGAGGGTATAGTCGTGCACCGGCCGATAATCGATCGAGACGCCGCCACCCTTGCCGCCCCAGCCGTCGAACCAGCTGATCGTGTGCTTCATCCAGTTGGCATCGTCGCGGTTCGGATAATCCTCGTGCATGTGGGCGCCGCGGCTTTCCTTGCGGTTCGCGGCCGAATGCATCGTCACCACCGCCTGGCCGATCAGATTGTCGAGCTCCAGAGTCTCGATGAGATCGGTGTTCCAGATGAGGCTCCGGTCGGTGACGCTGACGTCGGCCATGCGGCGGTAGATCTCGTCGATCTTGCCGCGGCCGATCTCGAGCGTCTCCTCGGTGCGGAAGACGGCGCAATCCGCCTGCATCGTCTTCTGCATCGCCGCGCGGATCTGCGAGGTCGGGCTGCCGCCCTTGGCATTGCGGAAATGGTCGAGCCGAGCGAGCGCCATGTCTTCCGAGCCCCTCGGGAGCGGCCGCTGCGCCGCGCCCTTCTGGACGATCTCGCCAAGGCGATGACCCGTGGCGCGGCCGAAGACGACGAGATCGATCAGGCTGTTGGAGCCGAGCCGGTTGGCGCCGTGGACCGACACGCACGCCGCCTCCCCCACCGCGAAGAGGCCGGGCACGACCGCATCCGGATTGCCGTCGCGAAGCGTCACCACCTCGCCATGAAAGTTCGTGGGAATGCCGCCCATGTTGTAGTGCACGGTCGGCACAACCGGCAGCGGCTGGCGCGTCAGATCGACGCCGGCGAAGACCTTGCCCGTCTCGGTGATGCCCGGGAGGCGTTCGGCCAGGATCTTGGCGTCGATATGGTCGAGGTGAAGGAAGATATGGTCCTTCTCCTTGCCGACGCCGCGGCCTTCGCGGATCTCCATGGCCATCGAGCGGGAGACGACGTCGCGGCTGGCGAGGTCCTTCGCCGAAGGGGCGTAGCGCTCCATGAAGCGCTCGCCCTCGGAATTGGTGAGGTACCCGCCCTCGCCGCGCGCGCCCTCGGTGATCAGCACGCCGGCGCCGTAGATGCCGGTCGGGTGGAACTGGACGAACTCCATGTCCTGGAGCGGCAGCCCGGCACGGAGCACCATCGCATTGCCGTCGCCGGTGCAGGTGTGCGCTGAAGTCGCCGAGAAATAGGCGCGGCCGTAGCCGCCGGTCGCAAGCACCACGGCCTGCGCGCGGTAGCGGTGGATGGCGCCGGTCTCCATGTCGAGCGCGATCACGCCGCGGCACTCGCCGCCTTCCATGATCAGGTCGATCGCGAAAAATTCGATGAAGAAGTCGGCGTCGTATTTTAGGCTCTGCTGGTAGAGCGTGTGGAGCATCGCATGCCCCGTCCGGTCCGCGGCGGCGCAGGTGCGCTGGGCGGGCGGCCCTTCGCCCATATTCTGCATCATTCCGCCGAACGCGCGCTGGTAGATGCGGCCCTCGTTGGTGCGGCTGAACGGAAGGCCGGCATGTTCGAGCTCGTAGACCGCCGCAGGAGCCTCCCGGCAGAGATATTCGATCGCGTCCTGATCGCCCAGCCAGTCGGAACCCTTGACGGTGTCGTACATGTGCCAGGTCCAGTGATCCGGACCCATGTTGCCGAGCGAAGCCGCGATACCGCCCTGCGCCGCCACCGTGTGCGAGCGCGTCGGGAACACCTTGGTGATGCAGGCGGTCTTGAGGCCGGTCTCCGCCGCGCCCATCGTCGCCCGGAGCCCCGCCCCGCCCGCGCCCACGACCACGACGTCGTAGATATGATCGATGATCTTATAGGCTTCGGGCATCTTCCGGGGCGCTCGCGAACGGGGGCTGTGCGCGGCTTTTAGGACGATGGCGGGAGGTTGCAAGGGCAGGGGAACGCATCCGGTTCGGAGCATTAGCCCCTCCACCGGCGCGTGTGGCTGTGGTAGCCCGGCAAAGATGGAGGAGCGATGAGGGCGGTCGAGAAGCGAACCGAGGTCAATCGGGCGGCGGCGCAGTGGCGGAAGAAGTTCACTGCCGGCGCGCAGGATATCGGGCGTATGTACGGGCTCCCCGTGTGGTGGCATGAAGACTTGGGCATCTGGGGCCACTTCGGAACGACCGGCGGGCGCGGCGGAAGCTTGCGTGACTGGAACGCATTCGGGCAGCAGCCATATCAATTTCGCAGCAGGATCGTGGTCGAGGTCAACCAGCCTCCGAGCGGCATCGACACCAATTTGCAGGCGGTGTTTGCCCGTGACGATGAGGGGAAGCTGTGGGTGCTTCATCAGGGGCGGATGAGCGTCGCTGGGAGCAGGGTTACTGAGCAAGACTTCATCGACGCCACAGGACTTAAGCCTGTCGAGGTAGAGTTCAGCGACGGGCGGATTGCCGATTATCACAAGGTGACTTCGCTCGATGCCGCTGCCCGCTCGGTTCAGGAAGCAATGGCCGTGTGGCTTGCACAGTGCGCCACCGCGCGCTCAGCGAAGCTCGGCGCCGATCCGCAAGTGGTGCAAGCGATCACGGCGGCACAGAAGTGGGAGCACGGTCTCAGCCCCGAAGCAGAGGGCGAATTCGAGATCAGCGCACGCGCTCCTGCTATTGGGCGGAGGCGCCACGGCGAAGTCTGGAAGGCTCTTGCGGCGGATCTCAAGCGGCGGGGCGTATCCCATTCGAACGACCGGGTGGCGCAATATGGGCCGGACCTCTTCACCTATGGCGGCACGCGCGTGCTCTTCGAGATCAAATCCGACGCAAGTGCGCAGGACATATTCGCGGGGGTGGGACAGCTTCATATCTACGAGCGGTTGCTGGCGGCGCAGCTGGGGACAGGAGGCTATAGCAAGGTGCTGGTCGTGCCCGAGGGCATGCGGTCGGCGCTCGAGAGGCCGCTCCGGGAGCTCAAAGTATCTGTCCTCACGTATCGAAGAAGCAAGGGAGTGGTGAGAATGGATTCCGAAGGACTGTCGGCGGCGCTCAAGAGCTGAGCACATTCATAGCAGAAGAGGGGTATCATGAACGGGGAAGATTGGTGGCGCGTGCTTCCCGTGCTGAGCGCGCTCGCGTCGATCGTCTCGGCTGTCTTGGTCTACCGCTTCACCCACCGCCACTCCATCCGTTCCAACACCGAGCGCTGGCTCGATTGCGTGCGCGACGATGTGGCCGAACTGGTGGCGGTGCATGTCATGATCCTGCGGCTGCCACCGCCGGCCCCACCGCAGCTCGGCAAAGCCTCACCCAAGGCCCCGGCACGGGCCGGGGACGAAGGCGCGGCGAAGCTAAGGTTGGAATGGGGGAAGCAGCGAGAGATGCTTCAGGTTCGGCTGCGATTGCGACTCACCAAGCGCACGCACCACCACCGGCGCCTAATCAACGCGGTTGGCCCCTTTCTCACCTGCCGAAGCGAGAAAGATATCGAACCGGCGCGGGAAGAAGTAGAGGAGGCCGCGTGCGCAGTGGTGGGAGAGACTTGGGGGCGCATAAAAAGAGGCTAACCTACGTTTAGGCACGGTGCTTGCCGGTTCGCCGGCCTGGGAAAGAGGTTCGGGATGGAGAAGGAAATGGCGACCGCCGTTGCAGCGCTGTTCGCCGCGTTCGTGGCGCTGCTCGTCGGTCTTACTACCGCGCTGATCGCGCGCCGGAACGCGGGTCTGCAGGCGGTGATCAACCAGCAGATGAAGCATGCGGAGTTCCGGCAGGCCTGGATCGATACCCTTCGCCAGGAGATGGCGACGCTGCGTGCGCTCGCGCTCACGTCAACGCATAGTTCCTTGGCTTCGGGAACGGGTGACGGGGCCGTTCAGTCGGCCGCGAAAGCGAGATTCGATATCCTCGCATCCGCGACGACCGTTCGTCTGATGATGGATCGCAAGGACCAGGATTACGACCGCCTCGTGGACCTCATCGAGAAGATTGAGGCGGAATCTTTCGAAGGAGCGGACACAGGGGAAGGACCTCGCGACAAAGACCTTCATAACTTCATAGAGGTCTGCCAGGACATCCTGAAGCGGGAATGGGAGGTAACCAAAGCCGACATGCACCGCTTGCCGGCGGAGTATGCGCGCAGCGAAGAGGCGAAGCGGCGCCGCGCGTGACTCAGTTGGGCGGTGACGGCGGCGGCAGCGCTTCGCCGTTGCGACCGAGTTCCCGGACAAGCCGGACATATTGGCGATCAAGCGCCTCGATCGCGCGCTGTGAGGGATGTTCAGCCTTCTTTTCCGCCTGCAGCAATTTCTGAACCGAGCCGATTTCACTGATCAACGCCTCGCGGTGAACGCGTCTTGTTTCGTTTCTCCGCTCGATCTGAATCCGGCGGCGGCCTCGCCACAGAAGGAGCGCTGTGACAATGCCCAAAATGGTGAGGATCGCACCGACGGGTTGTTGACCATGGTCGGGGCCGTTCATGAGATCGATCGAATAACCAAGCAGCATTCCGAAGAGTCCGCCGACGAGACCCACAAGAGTTGCCGTCTGCTTCGCCGCAAGAGATCCGACCTTGCGCAGTAGGTTGTTTTCGATCTGCCCGAGGGCGTCCAGCAGCCCCTCAGGCGGCGGCGTGGTCATAACTGTCCTCCCGCCACATTTTCTCCTTCATGACGGTTAGGCGCCGCAGCCGCGCGTTGAGCGAAAAAGCCGAAAAGGCGACGTCTACCAGTTGGACGAGAGCGTAGCCGCTGACCACAATCAGCGACGGCGCCCATTCAGCCAATCCCTGTTCAAGGGCCGCAAATTGCAGCAAGATTAAATATATTGAGACGCTGAAAACACCCACTGAAACCAATATCCAGAAAGCAAGAATGGTTGGGCCGCGAAGCCTTTCGGCCAACCGCGGATGATCAGCTTCAAAAGGCGGTAAATATGCCCTGATCTCGAAGCTACTTCCCTGAATTCCTGACGTCTCATCCTTCCCAAAGGCGTCACTACGCCCCTTGGCTCCGTCTCGACGCTCAGTCATAAGGAGGCCGCCCATGCGTCGCAGGATTGCTGCTTCATATTTTCATTTTGCGCCAAAGCCCACATTCTAGCAAGCGACGGCGCCGTCTCTGTTCAACCGGAATGGAGGGAATGGCAGGCGTATGCCTTTTCACAAGACGCGCGTCTGAGGGTGCGCAACTGCGTTTCCGTCTCAAGGGTTGAACCTCGGCCTCGGGAATGTTCTAGGCGGAGTCGCTGGAAGACGCCTCGCCGCTTTGCAAGGACGAGATCCAATGGATGAAACGCAGCCTCGGGGGTCGGGGGGCCGGGGCTGGGGGGTGGGGTCGCCGGCGGTGCGGATCCTGGCGGGGCTTGGGCTGGGGCTTGCGATCGGGGGGATCGGGGCGGCGACGGGGTGGCGGCTCGAGGGGGCGCTGGCGGTTGCCGGAGCGGTCGGCGGGATCTGGCTCGATGCGCTGAAGATGACGATCGTGCCGCTCGTCTTCTCGCTGGTGGTGACGGGAATCGCCGCGGCGGCGGCTTCGGCCGGGGCGGGCGGAGTCACGCGGGGGGCCTTCCTGCTGTTCACCGTGCTGCTGCTCGGCTCCGCGGTGACGGCTGCCTTGCTTGGTCCATTGCTCCTCGGCGCATGGTCGCCGCCGGCGATGGACGCGCTTCGGGCCGGCATCGCGCCCGGCGAGCTGCCTGCGGTGCCGCCGCCCGGCGAATGGCTTCGCGGCCTCGTGCCCTCGAACGTCGTCTCCTCCGCGGCCGCCGGGGCGATCGTGCCGCTGACCCTGTTCGCCTTGCTGTTCGGGCTTGCGGCGGCGCGGCTTCCGGAGGAGCGCGGGCAGGCGGTGCTCGGCTTCTTCGCCGCGGTCGCCGAGACGATGCTGGTGATCGTCCGCTGGGTGCTGCTGCTTGCTCCGATCGGCGTGTTCGCGCTCGCCTTCGGAGTGGCGGCGCGCGTGGGGCTCGGCGCGGGTGCGGCGCTCGCCTGGTATGTGACGGTCCAGATCGTGGTGACCTTGATCCTCGGGCTAGCGATGTACCCGCTCGCGATCCTCGCCGGGCGGGTGAAGCCACTTGCGTTCGCGCGGGCCGCGGCCCCCGCTCAGGCGGTGGCGGCGAGCACCCAGTCCTCGCTCGCCTCGTTGCCGCTCATGCTCGCAGGCGCGGAGCGGCTCGGCCTCAGCGCGCGCGTTCCCTCGGTGATGCTGCCGCTGGCGGTCGCCTTGTTCCGGATCGCCGCGCCCGCCTCGATCGTGATCGTGACGCTGACGCTGGCGCGGATGACGGGCGTGGAGCTCGGCATCGGCCAGGTCGCGATCGTCGTCCTGATGGCGACCCTCAACACCCTGGTGATCGCCGGCCTTCCCAACCAGATCACCTTCTTCGCCGCCTACGCGCCGCCGGCGATCGCGGTGGGCCTGCCGATCGAGCTGCTGCCGCTGTTCCTGGCGATCGATACGATCCCCGACATCTTCTACACGGTCAGCAACGTCACAGCAGATCTTGCGGTGACTTCCGTGGCTGCTGCAGGCGCGCCCAACGGAGCTGCCTCTCCCGATGCGCCCGAAGAAAAAGGCCCGCCGCTGGACCAGTAGCGGCGGGCCTGTTCGACCGGGACAAAGGGCTGTGGGGATGCCTTGTCCTGCACCCGGCCTAAAGCCCGTATCGTTACTTCTGTGCTAACCAGCGGAATGCGGAAAATACGGTAAGAGCAGTTCCGCGGACTGAACCGAGCTGTCAGGCGGCGCCGGCGAAGGCGATCTTCAGCACCGAGAAGAAGGCGAGCGCTCCCGCGCCCAAAGCGAAGAAATTGAGCAGAGCGATCGAGAAGAGCTTCAGGCCTTCCTCGTGCACATAATCCTCGATCACCACCTGGAGGCCAAGCTTCAGGTGCCAGAAGGTGGAGACGATCAGGAGCAGCATTGGAACCGCCGCGATCGGCGAGGCCAGCCATTCGGTGACGGTGCCGTGGCCGAGGTCCGGAAGCCGGAGCAAAGAGACCAGGAGCCAGACGAAGAGGATGAGGGTCGAGACCGAGGTCAGCCGCTCGTGCCACCAATGGCCGGCGCCCGATCTTGCCGAGCCGAGGCCGCGGACCCGGCCGATCGGCGATTCCTGTCCTATCATTTGATCACCAGGATATAGGCCCAGAGGAGGGCGGTGAGGATCGCCGAGCCGAGGATGGTCATATTGGCCCAAAATTTGTTCTGCGAGATTTCGAAGCCGGCGCCGATGTCCATGACGAGGTGGCGGATGCCTGAGAGCGTGTGCTGGAAGAGCGCCCAGCTGAGGCCGATGCCGATCACGACGCCGTACCAATCGTCGGCGATGTCGGTGAAGGTCTCGTAGGCCTCGGCTCCGGTCGCGGCCGCCGCAAGCCACCAGACGAGCGCGATCGCGCCGACCGTGGCGAGGCCTCCGCCGGTGACCCGGTGAAGGATCGACACCAGCATGTGCGGGCCCCATTTCCAGACCGTGAGATGGGGCGAGAGCGGTCGAGCGGGATTTCGATGCATTGCGCGGGCGGCTCCTGTTGCCGGCGCTTTTAGGATGCTGGCGGGAGGTTGCAAGGGCGGGGTTTCCAGCCGCAGGGCCCGGCGCTAACGCGCCGCCATGGCAAACATCCTCGTGACCGGCAGCAGCCGGGGGATCGGACATTCGATCGTCGCCGCCCTTAAGGGGCACAATGTGATCGGCCACTCGTCGGCGGGCGGCGAGGGTCGGATCGCGGCCGACCTCTCGCGGCCCGAAGCGGCGCGGGCGCTCTGGTGGGAGGCGATGGGGGCGCTCGGCGGGCGGGTGGACGTGCTCGTCAACAATGCCGGCATCTTCGAGGCGGCGCCGATCGAGCAGGGTGACGAGACTTGGGTGGCGGAGTGGGAGCGGACGATGCGGATCAATCTCACCGCCGCCGCCGAGCTGTGCCGGCTCGCCGTGCTCCACTTCCGTCAAAACGGCGGCGGGCGGATCGTCAACGTCGCCAGCCGCGCCGCCTATCGCGGCGATTCGCCGCAGCACTGGCATTATGCGGCGTCCAAGGCCGGGATGATCGGGATGACCAAGTCGATCGCCCGCGGCTATGCGGCCGAGAACGTCCTCGCCTTCGCAGTCTGCCCCGGCTTCACCATGACCGGGATGGCCGAGGATTATCTCGACAGCCGCGGCGGATCGAAGCTGCTCGCCGACATCCCGCTCGGCCGCGTCGCCTCAACGGAAGAGGTGGCGGAGACGGTGCGCTGGTTCGCGGTCGACGCGCCCCCCTCGGCGACGGGCGCCGTGATCGACGTCAACGGCGCCAGCTATGTGCGCTGACCGTGGCCGATAGCTGGAAGATCAGCCTCGCCTGCACACGCGCCGAGGCGGAGGCGGTGCAGTGGGAGCTGCCGGAATTCGCGCATCTTGATCCGGCGCCGGTGATCATGTCGAGCGAGCCCGATCCCGCGGCTCCGGACGTGTGGCGGATCGACGCCTATCTGGAGCAGGAGCCGGATTCGGAGATGCTGGCGCTCCTGAAGGCGCTTGCCCCCAGCTCCGCCACGGAGCCGCTCGTCGAGCGGATCGACGAGCAGGATTGGGTGACGCTGAGCCAGCAGGGGCTGGAGCCGATCCGCGCCGGCCGCTTCTTCGTCCACACGCCTGCGCATCGGAGCGACGTTCCCGACAGGGCGGTGGCGCTTGAGGTGGATGCCGGCCGCGCGTTCGGCACCGGGCAT
This sequence comes from Allosphingosinicella sp., assembly GCF_036387215.1. Classification (GTDB taxonomy): domain Bacteria; phylum Pseudomonadota; class Alphaproteobacteria; order Sphingomonadales; family Sphingomonadaceae; genus Allosphingosinicella. Next base: position 9,449 of record NZ_DASVUE010000026.1, read on the forward strand.
CACGAGACTACGACCGGATGCCTGATCGCGCTCGACCGGCTGAAGGAGGCGGGGGAGCGCTTCTCGAATATCCTCGATCTCGGCACCGGCACCGGCCTCCTCGCCTTCGCGGCGCTGAAGCTGTGGCCGGACGCGCGGGTGGCGGCGTCCGACATCGATCCGGTGTCGATCGAGGTGACGGAGGAGAATGCGGGGATCAACCGCATCCCCCTTGGCGACGGTGCGGGCGAAGTGGAGCTGGCGGTGGCGCCGGGGCTCGAGCATCCGAGCCTCGAGGCGCGGACGCCCTACGATCTGATCATCGCCAATATCCTCGCCGGCCCGCTGGTGGAGCTCGCGCCGTCGATAGGCGCGGCATTGGCGCCCGGGGGGCAACTGATGCTGGCCGGGCTGCTCGACCATCAGGCGGAGTCCGTCGCAACGGCCTATCGCGAGCAGGGGCTGGCGCCGAGCTTCAGCATCGTCCGAGGCGACTGGCCGACTTTGGTGATGCGGAAAGCCTAGCGCGCCGCCGCGACGATCGCGTTCCAGGCGGCTTCGTCGATCACTTCGATCCCGAGCTCCTGCGCCTTCTTGAGCTTGGAGCCGGCGCCAGGGCCGGCGATCAGCAGGTCCGTTTTCACCGAGACCGAGCCCGACACCTTGGCGCCGAGCGTTTCGGCCTGCGCCTTGGCTTCGTCGCGGGATAGGGTTTCGAGGCTTCCGGTGAAGACGAGCGTCTTGCCCGAGACCGGCGACTGCTTGGTCTCCCAGACGAGGTCCGCAGGGGCAACGCCGGCGGCGGCGAGGTCGTCCAGCACCTCGCGATTGTGCGGCTCCTCGAAGAAGTCGAGCAGCGCGCCCGCGACCTCGCCGCCGACGCCCGGCGTCTCGACGATCGCGGCGGCGGCATCGTTACGGCGCTTGCCGAACTTCCCGTCGCTTTCCCCGAGCGCCTGCGTCACCTCGGAGCGGGCGGCGAGGGCGCGGCTGATCATCGCCCGGAATGCCTCCCAGCTGCCGTAGCGGCGGGCGAGGTCGCGGGCGGTCACCTCGCCGACGTGGCGGATTCCGAGCGCGAACAGGAAGCGGTCGAGCGGCGGCGTGCGCTTGGCGTCGATTGCGGCGATGAGGTTGGCTGCGGAGATCTCCGCCCAGCGTTCGCGGGCGAGAAGCTTCTCCTTCGTCAGCTTGAAGATGTCGGCTGGCGACTGGATGAGGCCGTCGCGGAAGAAGCTCTCGATGTTGGTGATGCCGAGGCCTTCGATGTCGAGCGCGTGGCGCGACGCGAAGTGGCGGAGCCGCTCCACCCGCTGCGCGGGGCAGATGAGGCCGCCGGTGCAGCGCACGTCCACCTCCCCTTCCTCGCGCACCGCCTCCGATCCGCACTCGGGGCAATGGTCGGGGAAGACGTAGGGCGGCCGATCCTCCGCCGCCGTCAGATTCTCCAGCACTTGCGGGATGACGTCGCCGGCGCGTTGGATGCGGACTCGGTCGCCTGGCCGGACTCCGAGCCTCTCGATCTCGTCCTTGTTGTGCAACGTGGCGTTGGTGACGGTGACCCCGCCGACGCTCACCGGCTTCAGCCGCGCCACCGGCGTCAGCTTGCCCGTGCGGCCGACCTGGATGTCGATCGCCTCCAGGAGGGTCTCCGCCTTTTCGGCCGGGAATTTGTGGGCGAGCGCCCAGCGCGGGGCGCGGGCGACTTGGCCGAGGCGGCGCTGCCAATCGAGGCGGTCCACCTTGTAGACGACGCCGTCGATGTCGAACGCGAGGTCCGCGCGCTTCGCCTCGATCATCCGGTAGTGGGCGAGCAGCCCCTCCAGATCGGTGAAGACGGCGAGATCGCCGGCGATCGGCACGCCCCAGCCGGCGATCGCCTGCATCACGCCGAGTTGAGTCTCCGCGGGGATCGATGAGGCCTCGCCCCAGCCGTGGGCGTAGAAGCGGAGCGGGCGGGACGCGGTGACCGCGGCGTCCTTCTGACGGAGCGAGCCGGCGGCGGC
>NZ_DASVUE010000027.1:0-2153 GCF_036387215.1 Allosphingosinicella sp.
TAGGTGTTCTCGATGCTCATCTGGATCAGCTGCCCGGCCACCGGAGAGGGGCCCCGAAGCAGGTCCGGCTCGCCCGAGAGCGGCGTCGTCTTGACCCCGTCAGCACCGACCCCGAGCTTGGCGAGAGTGCCCTGGAAGCTCGGAAGGATCCCGAACACGCCGATCGAGCCGGTGATCGTCTCCGGCTCAGCGAAGATCCGGTCGGCCGGAGTGGCCACCCAATAGCCACCGCTCGCCGCAAGCGATCCCATCGACACGACCACCGGAAGGCCGCGCGACTTGGCTTCGAGCACCGCCTGGCGGATCCGCTCCGAGGCGAGCACCGACCCGCCGGGCGAATCGACGCGGAGCACCAGCGCCTTCAGATTCTGCTTCGCCAGCCCCTTCTCCAGATTGCGGACGATCGTCTCGGCGCCTGCCGTCCCCGGCCCCGCCTCGCCGTCGACGATCTCGCCCGCGACGGTGACGACGCCGATCTGGCCGCCCGTTACCGTCGCTGGATTGTCGCTGAGCCAGGCTTCGTACTTGATGCCGCGATAGCTGCCGGGAAGCTTAGAGTCGTCGGTGTCGACGAGCTGGCGCAGGCGGTTGCCGAAATCCACCCGGTCGCCGAGCTTGTCCACCAGCCCCGCGGTCAGAGCCGCCTTGGCCATGTCGCCGTTGTTCGCGGCCAGGCGCTCGAGCGGGGCAGTCGTATAATTGGCAAGCTGCGCCTTCGGCCGCGCCCGCTGCACTTCGTCCAGCCACCGCTCCCAAAGCGCGCCGGCAAGCGCCTGGTTCGCCTGACGCGCCTCCGGCGACATGTCGTTGCGCGTGAACGGCTCGACGGCCGCCTTGTATGCGCCGACACGATAGACGTTGGCGGTCACGCCTAGCTTGTCGAGCAGGCCCTTGAAATAGAGATTGGTGCCGCCGCGCCCGGTGATCAGCACCGCGCCCATCGGATTGAGCCAGACCTCGCTTGCGTGGCTCGCGATCTGATAGGCATCGTCGCTATAGCCAGTGGCGTAGGCGAGAACCGGCTTTTTAGCCCGGCGCACCTCATCGATCGCAGCCGCGACGTCCGTCAGCGCCGATTGGCCGCCGCCGGTGAAGCTGTCGAGATCGAGCACGACCGCCTTCACGCGGCCGTCGGTTGCCGCAGTCTTCAGCGAATGGACGATGTCGCGCAGCCGGTATTCGCGCACGGCGGGCGCTCCGCCGGTGAGCGTTGCGAAGGCTTCGCGCCGCGCGGGCTGCTCCACGATCGACCCGTTGAGGTCCAGAACGAGCGCTCCTTCGCGGGCGCTTCCGGCATGGGGGCTGGCGGAGAGCGCCGCGAACAATATTCCGAAGAAGAGCAGCATGAGGAGCAGGACGAGCCCGTCCTTCACTCCGACCAACACCCGCCAGACCTTGCCTACAAAGCGCATTTCAGACTGCTCCCAGAGAGACTTGGCGGTAGAGCAAGGCGCATTTGCTGTAAATGCAGGCCGCCGCCCGGCTGGGCCGCGCCTGCAGAATCTCGTGCCGCGGACCCTTGACCGCCGATGAACATGCCCTACATCGCGGCCATTGGCACTCGCGCGGGGTGAGTGCTAACAGGTTCAACATGAGCGATCGGTTCCGGCATCAAAGCGGGGGGCTGACGCCGTAAGACAGGAAAGGAACGCGCATGAATTTTCGTCCGCTTCATGATCGGGTGCTGGTGCGCCGCGTCGAGGCCGAGGAGAAGACGGCCGGCGGGATCATCATCCCCGACACCGCCAAGGAAAAGCCGCAGGAAGGCGAAGTCGTCGCCGCCGGTGCCGGCGCCAAGTCCGAAGAGGGCAAGGTCACGCCGCTCGACGTCAAGGCGGGCGATCGCATCCTGTTCGGCAAGTGGTCGGGCACCGAGGTTCGCGTCAACGGCGAGGACCTCCTCATCATGAAGGAATCCGACATCCTTGGGATCGTCGGCTGATTCAGCGCTCACTCTAGAATAAGGAAGACAGAAACATGGCAGCGAAAGACGTACGCTTTTCGCGCGACGCCCGTGAGCGGATCCTCCGCGGCGTCGACATCCTCGCCGATGCGGTGAAGGTCACCCTCGGTCCCAAGGGCCGCAACGTCGTCATCGACAAGAGCTTCGGCGCTCCGCGCATCACCAAGGACGGCGTCACCGTCGCCAAGGA
>NZ_DASVUE010000028.1:0-2383 GCF_036387215.1 Allosphingosinicella sp.
CCGCGACCAGCGGTCGTTCAGCGCTCCCGGGGGAGCAAGCACGATCTTCCCCTTCAGCTCGTCCTTCTTCGCCTCCGTCGCAGGCCGAAGATCGCCCAGCGCCACCCCGTGCGCGACATAGAGATCGCACAGCCGCTGCAGCGCGCCGTGGATGAAAATCGGATCGTGATGCCCCCGCCCCCTCAGCTCCATGATCACCCGCTGCGCCTTGCCCAGCGCATAGGCGCCGACCAGCACGCAGCGCTCCGGATTCTCGTGGAGGCGCAGAAGCAGCCGGTCCATCTCGCTCGCCGTGTCGGGGTGGCGGAAGACGGGCAGGCCGAACGTCGCCTCGGTCACGAAGATATCGCACGGCACCGGCTCGAACGGAGCGCAGGTCGGGTCCGGCCGCCTTTTGTAGTCGCCGGAGACCACGACCCGCTCGCCCGCATGCTCGAGCACGATCTGCGAGGAACCCAGCACATGCCCTGCGGGGACGAAGCTCACATCCACCTCGCCAAGCCGGATCACCTCGCCATAGTCGACCTTCCGTCCGGTCTGCGGCCCGTAGCGGCATTCCATGATCGCCAGCGTCTCCGGCGTCGCCCACACCTCCCCGTGGCCGCCGCGGGCGTGGTCGGCATGGCCGTGGGTCACCAGCGCCCGCGCCTTCGGCTGCGAGGGATCCACCCAGGCATCGGCGGGCTTCACATAGATGCCTTCGGGAAAAGGCTCGATCCAGGAACCGAGACGGGCCATCAGGAGCTATATGAGCACATGCCGTCCGGCCGCCAAGCCGAACGGGACCGAAAATCAGGACGAAGGGAGCGAGAAATGGATCTTGGCGGTGCCAGTTGGGGACTGATAACGATTGTCGGCGGCTTCCTGCTGTTTGCCGTTCTGCTCTGGGCCGTGCTCAAGAACCGGAAATCCAGCGAGGCCGACGTCCAGCGCACCGAAGCCGCGACCCGCGAACTCTACCGGGAAGAGGATGCCGCGCATAAGGATGACAACAGCCTCGGCACCTGACGCGGGCGCGGCATGCTGACCGCTGCGACGGGCGATCTTCCGCCGGTCATCGCCAATTGGTTCGCGGGCAAAGGCTGGGCGCCGCGCCGGCACCAGCTCGAAATGCTCGCCGCCGCCCGGAGCGGCCGGAATGCCTTGCTCGTCGCGCCCACCGGTGCGGGCAAGACGCTGGCCGGCTTCCTCTCCAGCCTCGTCGAGCTGGTCGAGACCCCCACCGACGGCCTCCACACGCTCTACGTATCGCCGTTGAAGGCGCTTGCGGTGGACGTGCAGCGCAACCTGCTGACTCCGATCGAGGAGATGGGCCTCGATATCCGCGTCGAGACCCGCACCGGCGATACGCCGTCCGACCGCAAGGCGCGGCAGCGCGTCCGGCCGCCGCAGATGCTCCTGACTACCCCCGAATCCCTGAGCCTGCTTCTCAGCCACGAGGACAGTGCGCTCCTCTTCGCCAGTCTCAAGACGATCGTCATCGACGAGGTCCACGCCTTCGCCACCGGCAAGCGCGGCGACCTCCTGTCGCTCGCAATGGCGCGGCTGCAGACGCTGTCCCCCGACATGCGGCGCGTCGCCCTCTCGGCGACCGTCGCGGACCCGGAAGCCTATCAGGGCTGGCTCGCGCCGCATGCCGATGTCGAGACGGTGGACGTGGTGCTCGGCGATCCGGGCGCGGAGGCGAAGCTCAGCATCATGCTGCCGGAGGAGGACAAGATCCCCTGGGCCGGCCATTCCGGCCGCTGGGCTGCGACAAGCGTCATGCGCGAAATCGAGCGGCACAAGACGACGCTCATCTTCTGCAACACGCGCAGCCTTGCCGAGCTCATCTTCCAGGATCTGTGGACGGTGAACGAGGATCACCTGCCGATCGGCATCCACCACGGATCGCTTGCGCTCGAGGCGCGCCGGAAGGTGGAGAATGCCGTGGCCGAGGGCCGGCTTCGGGCGCTCGTCTGCACCGCGAGCCTGGATCTCGGCGTCGACTGGGGCGACGTCGAACTGGTCATCCAGATGGGCGCGCCCAAGGGCTCGTCGCGGCTCCTGCAGCGGATCGGGCGCGCCAATCACCGCCTCGATCAGCCGTCCGAGGGCATCATCGTTCCGGGCAACCGGTTCGAATATCTCGAGGCCCGCGCCGCGCTCGATGCGGTCGAGGAAGGGGCGCTCGACGCCGATCCGTTCCGCGCCGGGGCGCTGGACGTCCTTGCCCAGCACATCATGGCCGTCGCCTGCGCAACGCCGTTCCGCGAGGAGGAGCTGCTGGCGGAGGTGCGCTCCTCCGCGCCGTACGCGGGCCTCGGCGAGGACGTGTTCCGTGCAGTCCTCTCCTTCATCGAAAGCGGCGGCTATTCGCTGAAGGCCTACGATCGCTTCCGCC
>NZ_DASVUE010000029.1:0-7263 GCF_036387215.1 Allosphingosinicella sp.
AGGCTGGCGCGGAGGCCGGCGGCGCCCAGCCGCTGAGCGGTGCGCGGGTGGAGCGGGAAGACGAGCGGCAGCCGCGCCTGCGCCTCGACCAGCGCCTCGACCAGGCGGGCGAGCTGCTTTGGATCGTCGACGTTGGACGGACGGTGGAGCGTGACGATGCCGTAGCGTCCGTGATCGAGCCCGAGCTCGGCGGGCACGGCCGCGGCTTCGATCGCGGGGCGAACGAGCTCGAAGCTGTCCAGCATGATGTTGCCGACGCGGGTGACGCGGGCGGCGGGGATGCCTTCGGCGGCGAGGTTCCGGTCGGCGTCGGGCGAAGGCGTCCAGAGCACGTCCGCCAGCACGTCGGTGACGAGGCGGTTGATCTCCTCGGGCATGTCGCGGTCGCGGCTCCTGAGGCCGGCTTCGAGATGCACGACCGGGAAGCGGAGCTTGGCCGCGACGAGGGCGCAGGCGGCGGTCGAATTGACGTCTCCGACCACGACCAGCCAGTCCGGCCGGTCGGCGAGCGCGATCTTCTCATAAGCGATCATGACGCCGCCGGTCTGCTCGGCATGGGTGCCGGAGCCGACGCCGAGATGATGGTCGGGCTGCGGCAGCCGGAGATCGGCGAAGATCGCGTCCGACATGTTGGGGTCGTAATGCTGGCCGGTGTGGATCAGCACCGGCTCGAAATCGGGCGCGGCGGCGAGCGCGTGCCAGAGCGGCGCCACCTTCATGAAATTGGGGCGCGCTGCGGCGATCAGGTGAACGCGGGCGGGCCGCTCTGCAGGCATGGCAATCCGGCTCCTCGGGCAACTGCCGCGAAGCCATAGGATGGAAGGCTATAAGGAGCGGTAAATGAGGAGGTGAGGCACACCGGCGGCCGGTGCTTCCGCGGGGCTTTCAGATGGCTTCGGCGCCCAGCTCCCCACACCAATCTGCAAGCCGCTTCTTCAGCGTCGCCTCACGGGCGTGGGGCCCGATCGACTCGTCCAGCCGCTCAAGCTCGCGAAACGCGAAGCTTTCCGAGCCATGCTCTTTCCACGCCCGCTGCAGCGTCGGGTGGGGATTGCTCCCCATGCGGAGCGCGAAGGAATGGCGATTCCAGATGGTTGCGAGATCCGGCGCACGCCCGACCCATTGCTGGCCGTTCGCGCTGCAGCGGATGCAGTAAAGGCCGGCGGCGGATTTGCGCTCCCGGTATGCGGCGATGGCGGCTTTCCTGTCGGCGGGCTTCATCATCGTCTCCTCGCCGCGAGCCCTAGCGGGTCCAGCCAAGATGTCAATTATATCCGGGTAGTAATATGGCCTCTAGCTCCTCGGCAGAAGCCGGCCGTTGAGGAGCACCCGGCCGACGATTACCGCGCCGGCGAGATTGGCGGGGCCGGTCACCACGTTGTTGCCGAGATAGCGGCCGAGGGTGACGCTTGGGCCGGCCGTGTTCTTCATCGTGCAATCGCGGTAGATGGTGTTGGAATAGGTGTAGGGGAGGCCCGCCTTCGCGCTGGTCATGTCCCATCGGCAGCGGTCGAACAGGATGTTGATCGAGCCGCCGCCGAGATCGGGGACATAAGCGCTCGCAAAGCTGGTGACGCCCTTCGGCATCAGGCGCGGATTGTCGGTGAAAAGGCAGTCGACGAACCTGGTGGCGAGCGCCGGATTTTCGTTGCCGCCGCCGTTGGTGCCGCTGCCGGTGAACGTGCATTTCTCGAAAATCGTCCGAACGGCCGATCCCACCCAGAACGCCCAGCCGGGGCCGGAGAGCGAGCAGCCTTCGTAGCGGACATCGGCGACGTCGCCGACCGCAAGCGTCGCCGGGCCGTAATTGCCGACGAATTCGCTGTTGATGAACTCGATGTCGCGGATGATCCCGGATTCCTGCTCCATGTCGACGCCCGCGGTCGGTGCGCTGCGCTGCGGCACGTCAAAGCCGGTGCCGTTGAATTTGCAGTTGACGAAGCGGTAGCCGCGCCCGCCGACCACGCTGAGGCCCTGGCGGCCGTTATTTTCGAAGGCGACGTTGGTGAACACGGCCCGTGCGCTGCGCGAGCCCGGCGTGACCTTGTCGAGGATCTGGGCTCCGTCGCGCGGGAAGTGGTGGGCGCGGACGTTCTCGATCCTGATGCCGCCCGTGTTGTTCGTGAGCACGAGCCCGTCGGCGGGGAGCTGCCAGCCGGTGTCGCCGAACGGGCCGCCGTAGATGAAGGCGCCGGCATTCCCGTCGAGCTCGATATCCTGGAGAACGATTGGCCCCTTGTTGTCGCTGAAGCCGATCATCGTGTAGGCGGGAAAGGATTGCTGCCTTTCGTCGTAGAAGGGCTGCTTATTCCTGGTGGGCTTCCCGGTTTTGGGATCGAACGTGCCGAACCGAAGGCCGTTGGCGAACTTGATCCGGGCGCCGTTGCCCTGGATGACGACCGCCTTGGTGCAGCCCGAAATCTCGAGCAGCCTCGAAAATTGCCAGACGCCGAAATGGTTCGGAGCGAAGGCCTGGACGCCGACGACATATTCTTTTCGCGGCGTGAAGCTGATCACGCCGCCGCGCGCCTTCATGACGGCATCGGCGAGCGCCTTCATCCCGGCCGTGTTCCCGCGCACCGTGCCGTCGCAATATTGATCGACGGAGAAGCGCGTCAGCCCGGTCGTGTCGACAGGCGCGGATTGCGGCACGGCCGCCGCCGGCATCGGAGCCGCAATGCCTTCGGCCGACCAGAATTTGGGCAGCCGGTACAGAATGGCGGGCGCGGCCACCGCCGTCCCGAGCAACAATGCCCGCCTGCCTGGAAGAAAGCCTCGTCCGCTCATCCTGTCCGCCTCACGCCTGAATCTTGCACCGTCCGGCCCAGCCGCGACAAAGCGCGACCGGATGTGCGTTTCCATAGGCGACAGATGATGAACGTAAAATGGTCGGGGAGAGAGGATTCGAACCTCCGGCCCCTGCCTCCCGAAGACAGTGCTCTACCAGGCTGAGCTACTCCCCGACCGGTGCGTCCGGCGCCGAAGCGCCAACCGGGAGACAGATGGGCGCCTATAGGCACCGCGTCTGGACAGCGCAAGCGGGGTTAGGCGCCGGAGCGGACGCCGAGCATTTCCGCGATCTGGACGAACTTCTCGCGCGGGCTGCCTTCGCGGGCGCGGGCGGCTTCGGCGGCTTCGATCTTCTGCCAGTCCTGGAAGGTGACGACGTCGACGCGGCGCGCGCCGAGGAGACGGTCGAGGCCGGAGCCGCCCTCCTTGCCGCTGTCCCCTGGGCCGAGCGTGGCGGCGATCGTCTCGGCAACTTCGAAGCCGTCAGGCCGGTTGGTGCCGATCGTCCCGGTGGGGCCGCGGCGGGCCCAGCCCACCGCGTAAAGTCCCTCTCCGATGACGCCGTCGCTGTTGGCGAAGCGGCCGCGGCCATGCTCGTAGGGAACGCCTTCGATCGGCGGCGTCTGGTAGCCGATGCAGCTGACGATCAGGCCGCAGTCGATCGCGTAGCGCTCGCCGGTGCCGACGGAGCGCAGATCCTCGGTGAGGCGGGTGCGTTCCACGACCAGCCGCTCGACCTTCCCCTCGCCTTCGATGGCCACGGGCATGGCGAAGAAATCGAACTCGATGACCTTCTTCTTGTCCTGCGGCAGCGAGGCAAAAACGCGCAGGTGGGTGACGGACTTGCGCATGCCCGGCTCGAGCAGTGCGTCGTCGCCCTCGGGCGGGAAATCGGCGAGATCGACGCTCGGCACGGCGTCGGAGAGGTGGCCGAGCTCGCCGAGTTCCTTGGGCGTCATCGCGATCTGGTGCGGGCCGCGGCGGCCGAGGACGTGGATCCTGCGGATGCTCGAATTGCCGAGCGCCTCGAAGGCGTGGGCGACGATGTCGGAGCCGACGAACTCCACCGGGGTCTTCGAGAGGATGCGGGCGACGTCGAGCGCAACGTTGCCGTTGCCGATCACCGCTGCACCTTCGACGTCCAGAGGCGGCTCGAGGTCCGCGAACTCGGGATGCCCGTTATACCAGCCGACGAAGGCCGCGGAGCCGACCACGCCGGGCAAGTCGCTGCCCGGGATGTCGAGCGTGCGGTCGTCGGGCGCGCCGGTGGCGAGGATGATCGCGTCGTAGAGGCCCTGGAGCTCGGCGACGGTTACGTCCCGCCCGACAGTCACGTTGCCGACGAAGCGGACGTTGCCGGACAGCGCCACCTTCTCGTAGCGGCGGGAGACGGCCTTGATCGACTGGTGGTCGGGCGCGACGCCGAAGCGGATGAGGCCGTAGGGGACGGGAAGGCGGTCGATCATGTCGATCCGGACCTCGTCCCCGAATGCCTTCTGGAGCGCCTCGGCGCTGTAATAGCCGGCCGGCCCGGACCCGATCACCGCCACATGCCGCACCGCCGCCTCCCTTTTTCCCCGATGCTAGCGCAGTGGCGGGCATAGGCAAGGGCGGCGCTCGTCAGCTTTTGCCTGACTTGTCCTCGAGCATCTCGGTGCCGCGGTTGCGGAGCATGGCCTCGATCGGGCCGGCAAGCATTGCAAGCAAGGGCGGAAGCATCAGCTCCAGCCGCACCTTCGTGTCGTGCACGTCGACGTTCCCGGAAACCTCCTGGCCCATCGCCTTCACGCTGAGGATCATCCGGTCGCCCTGCCAGCTCGACTGGACCTCGGCATTGCCGCCGGGGATGAAGTCCTTCAGCTTGCCGATGCCGCGCTGCATCCGCGACTTGGCTTCCTCGGCGCCCAGGCGGTGGGGGAGATCGACGACGACGGGCTTGTTCATGGGCCCGCATTAGCTGCTGCGGATCGGCGCACCAAGCCCAATCGCCTGCGTTGCGCCCGAGGCACAGGCGGGCGACAATTTCGCGCCGCAGCGATATTCGCCTTTGCAAGCCCAAGCTTTTGCAGCAGCCTCACAAAACGTGCCGCACGGCGGCTAACGTGGGGGAAGATTATGAACCGCATTTCGCGCGCCGGCCTGCTCGGCACCTTGAGCTCACTGGCCTTCGTCCTTGCAGCGCAGCCTGCCGCCGCGCAGCAGCAGCCGGCGGATCCGCCCGCCGATCAGGCGGAGGACCGCTCCGTCGAGGGCAGCGACACGATCATCGTCACGGGCACGCGCCGGGTCGACCGTACCGTCGCGGACAGCCCGGTCCCGATCGACGTGATCTCAGCCGAGACGCTGACCCAGAGCGGCTACACCGAGACCAACCGGCTGCTGAACCAGCAGGTCCCTTCGTTCAACTTCCCTCAACCGGCGATCACGGACGGCACCGACGTGCTGCGCCCCGCGACGCTTCGCGGCCTTTCCCCCGATCAGACCCTGGTGCTGATCAACGGCAAGCGCCGGCACACGACCGCGCTCCTCAACATCAACGGCTCGGTCGGCCGCGGCGCGGCGGCAGTCGATATCAACCTCATTCCCTCGATCGCGCTGTCGCGGGTCGAAGTGCTTCGCGACGGCGCCGCCGCGCAATATGGCTCCGACGCCATCGCCGGAGTGCTGAACTTCCAGCTGTCCGACCGCCGGTCCGGCGGCCGCTTCCAGGTCAATTACGGCCAATATGTCAGCAACGTCCAGGGCATCGAGGAGGTGACGGGTGTCGCTCTCGGCACCAACGGGCAGCCGATCGTGCGCGCCGACGGCACCTACCAGCTCACCACCACCGGCGAGGACCGCCGCGTGCGCGACGGAGAGACGGTGACCGCAGCCGGGATCATCGGCCTGCCGCTCGGCGCCGAGGGCCATGTCACGCTTTCGGCCGAATATCAGTATCGCGAGCGCACCAATCGCGCGGGCTACGATCCGCGCCGGCAGTACAATCTCATTGGCACGTCGGTCGATCCGCGCGAGCTCACGTTCAACCGGCTCACCCACCGCTACGGCGATCCGATGACGAGGGACATCAAGCTGTTCCTCAATGCGGGCATGCCGATCAGCGACGCGATCGAACTCTACAGCTTCGCCTCCTACGGACACCGCACGGGGCAGAGCGCCGCCTTCTACCGCTTCGCGAGCGACGCGCGGAACGTGCCGGCCATCTATCCGAACGGCTTCCTTCCGCTGATCAACACCGAGCTCGAGGACTTCTCCGTGGTCGGCGGCGCCCGCGGCGAAGTCGGCGGCGGCATCCGCTACGATCTTTCCGTCAACCATGCCGAGAACGATTTCGACTTCCTGATCAGCAACACGCTCAACCGCTCGTTCGGTCCCGCCTCGCCGACCAGCTTCGATTCGGGCGGGCTCCGCTACTCGCAGACGATGGTGAACCTCGATCTCAGCAAGGACATCGCCGTCGGCTTCGCGAAGAGCATGACGATCTCCGCCGGCGCGGAATATCGCCGCGAGACCTTCCGGATCCGTCCCGGCGAGCCTGGAAGCTACCAGGGCGGCACCTTCGGCGGCGCATCGGGCGCGCAGGGCTTCCCGGGCTTCGCGCCCGTGATCGGCGGCCAGCCGGTCACCGAGCGCGAGTCCCGGCACAACGTGTCCGCTTATGCCGAGCTCGACGCCGACGTCACCGACCAGTTCAACGTCCAGCTGGCGGGCCGCTATGAGGATTATTCCGACTTTGGCTCCGACTGGAACGGCAAGGTGGCCACGCGGTTCGAGCCGGTGGAGGGCATTGCCCTTCGCGCTTCGGCATCGACAGGCTTCCGCGCGCCGTCGCTCCAGCAGCAATTCTATGCCGCCGCGGCGACCAACAACGTCAACGGCCAGCTGCTCGAGACGGTGACGCTTCCCGTCGGCAACCCGATCGCCGTGGCGCTCGGCGCGACCCCGCTCCGGCCGGAGACGTCCGTCTCCTATTCGGCGGGCATCGTGTTCACGTCCGTGCCGCGGCTCAACGTGACTCTGGACGTCTATCAGGTGTCCATCGACGACCGCATCGTCGTCACCGAGAATCTCAGCGCAAGCCGCGACGCCGCCGGCAATCCCACCGGCAGCAACCCGGGACGCGCGATCGCCGAGATCCTCAACAATGCGGGCTTCAAGACGACCAATGCGGCGCGCTTCTTCGTCAACGGCCTCGACACCCGCACCCGCGGCCTCGACCTCGTTGCGACCTATCGCTTCAACCTCGGGACGGCCGGCAGCCTGACGCTCACCGGCGGCTACAATTACAACAAGACCAAGATCCGGCAGATCCTCGCGGCTCCCGGCCCGCTTGCGGCCGTTCCCGGCGTCGTCCTGTTCGGGCGGCAGGAGCGGCTTCGGCTGGTCCAGGGCTCGCCGCGCGACAAGATCAACGTCTCGGTCGATTACGAGCATGACTGGCTGGGCTTCACCGCCCGCGCCAACCGCTTCGGC
>NZ_DASVUE010000030.1:0-7493 GCF_036387215.1 Allosphingosinicella sp.
TGGGGGTCGGCGAGCAGCGCCCGGTAAAGCGTTTCGGCCCGCTCTGCCTTTCCTTCCCGCTCCGTCATCTGCGCCAGGTTCAGCAGTCCGGCGCCATCGAGCTGGAGGGTCACCGGACCTTCCGTCGAGGGCTGCGCGGCGGCGGCAAGGGCAAGGGCGGCTAGCGCTGCGGTCCAGGGCATAGGCTCACTGCTTCGCTACCCAGGCGCCCATCGCCTGGTGATTGGCGCCGTCATGGGTGAACGGCATCGCCCAGGCGCCGATGGTCTCCTGCGCATTGGGGCCGGTGAATCGGCCGTTGAAGAAGTTCGCGCCTGGAAGGTTGGTCTGGAACTTGCCCGAATAGCTCAGATTGCCGTTCGACAGGACCGTCTGCACCAGGCCGAAATCGCCGATCTTGGTCGAGCCCATCCCCTCCGGGAGGAACAAGGCCAGATTCCCGATAAGCGTGCTCTTGCCGAAGTCGAACTGGAGATAGATCGTTCCCTCGGCGGGCACCAGCCACCATTTCCCGCCGTCGAGTGCCACCTTCACATCGGTAGTGCCGGCAAGATATCCCTGATAGGTCGCGGTGCCCGTGGTTGGGGCGTTGCCGGCGGGAGTGAGAGTTCCGAACGCGACGGTTCCGAAGTCGGCTGTGAAGGCGAAGTCGAGGTCGGGCCGCCACCATCCGGCCATCTCGGAATATTGGTAACCCCTCGCGCGTGAGCCGCTGACGTAGAAGGACGAGCTGCGCGGAAGATCGAAGACCGTATTGTCGGACGTGGGGTTGGTGACCCTCTTGGCGTGGGTCAGGGTGGCATAAGCCTCCCCTGGCATTTGCACCTCGTAGGTGCCGGCCGCCGTATAGCGGACCTTCGGCTGCAGCCCGGCATCGTTCCTCGGGACGAGAACGGCACCCTTGTCGCTACTGGTGGGGATGCCGGCGTCGGTCCACATGCCGACATTGGCGAAAACTCCGAGGCTGGCATATTCGCCCGCAGTCGGGCCCGGGAATATGACGACGGCGGCACCGGAAGGGGTTCCCGAGCCCGGGCTTGGAGGCGGCGGAGGCGGAGGCGGAGGCGGCGGGGTGATGCTCAAACCGCTACCGCTTCCGCCACCTCCGCAAGCCGACAGGAGAGCGGCGGAGATCCCGACCGCCAAACTTCTGCAGATGAACTTGCGGCGCATGTCTTTCCCCTTCGCGTTCATGGATCCAGCCTTGCCGCAATCGGTGAATCGTAACATGATGAAGGGCCGATGATGTGCTGATCGGACGGCGATCTGGGGGAGCGGCAGAGTGCTCAACACCGCGAGGATGGCCGCACTCGACGACCGCAGGATCGGCGCCCTCTCTGTAAGCCCGGGCAGGCGCAGGATCGACGGCCCGGCCGGTTCGGTGCCGCTCGAGCCGCTGGTCCTTCATCTGCTGCTTCTGCTGGCGGATGCCGACGGCAGGGTGGTCGCGCGGTCTGTCCTGTTCGATGAGCTGTGGGGCTCTCCGGAGATTGGCGACGACAGCCTGAACCGGCTCGTCGCGGCGCTTCGACGGGCGCTGGAGCGGGCCGGCGGGGGCGTCTCTATCGAGACGGTGCCAAGAACCGGTTACCGCCTCGTCGCCGACCTCGAGGCGCCGTTGAGCGACGCGCCGGAGCACCGGGGAAGCGGGTTGACGCGCCGGAACTGGCTCGCCGCCGGATCCGGCGTCGCTGCCCTTGCAGCGTTCGGCGGATTAGCCGTTGCCCTGCGGAAACGGGCCGACGAGCGCGAAGCTGCCGAACTCGTGAACCGCGCGAGGCGGATCGTCTCCGATGGCATTCCCTGGGAGCTGCCGCAGGCGCAGAAGCTGCTGGAACAGGCGGTCCAGGCGGATCCGGCGAACGGTGCGGCATTGGGGTTGCTCTCGTCGATGCACGCGCTGGGGATCGAATCGCTCCCGCCGGCCGAGCGGCCGCGCGCGATCCAGCAGACGGACCAGTTGATCCGGCGGGCTCTTATGCAAGCACCGGCAAATGCGGATGCGCAGCTTGCGCGGCTTGCGCTCGATCAGGGGACGCTCACCTGGGCCCAATATGAGGACCGTCTCCTCGGAGTGCGCCGAGCGGCGCCCCGAAGCACCGAGGTGCTGACCGAGCTGACCTACTTCAGCCAGTCGGCCGGGCACACCCGCAGAAGCGGGGCCTATAACGAACAGGTGATCGGCCTCGATCCGATCTCGCCGCAGCCGAGATGGCGCAAGGCCCTGAAGTGCTGGATCATGGGCCGAACGGCCGATGCTGACCGGATTGTCGATGCGGTGAGGACGATGTGGCCCGAGCACCCCGGTGCGTGGAATGCAAGGCTGCTGATCTACGCCTTCACAGGGAGGGCTCATGCGGCGCTGAGAATGATCGACAATCCTGTCGGCCGCCCTCGCTCGGTCACTCCGGCGAGCATGGCGCAATGGCGGCCGACACTAGCGGCTCTTGAAGAACCAGGCGGAAGCAGGCTTTCCGATGCCGTCGCAGCCAATCTCGCCGGTGCTCGCAAAAGCCCCGGCCAGGCCGCCTACGCTGCAATGGCGTTGTCGGCCCTCGGCCAGATGGATGCAGCCTATGAAGTGGCGGAAGGTTTCCTGGTTGCGCGGGGTCCACTGCTCACCAACCAGCCGATCGAGGCGAACCGGCTGCTGGTCAACAACCCGGGCTGGCGGCGCACCCAGTGGCTGTTCACGCCGCCGATGAAGGCATTTCGCGCTGACCGGCGCTTCTCCGGCCTCTGCGACGCGCTGAGCCTCACCGACTATTGGAGCCTGCGCGGTCCGCCCGACATTCTCTGAGCGGATCAGAAGGACATTTGCAGCCCGATCCCGAGTTCCCGGGGGTCCTCCGCCGTCGCCAGGTCGGCATTGCTGTAGCTGGTCACGAGGAAACTATTGAGGAGGTTACGGGCGTAGCCGAACAGCTGCAGCCGGCCACGTTCCCATCCCGCTCGCGCGTCCACGATCCATCCGCTGCCCACCATCAACTGCGGGGTGTTAACGTCGTCACTGAAATAGGAGCCCCGCCCCCGCGCCTGAGTTGAAAGAACGAGGTCCGGGAGCGGGCGCCACGCGATCGCGGCGCGCGCAGACCATGCCGGAGCCCGCTGGAATTCCCTGCCGAGCGGCTGACCGGGCGCCGCGGTAAGGCGGGTGTCGAGCAGAGCGCCCGACAGGCTGAGCTTGAGCCGCGGGTGAACGGACCAGTCCGCGCTTGCCTCGAGGCCTGCGCTCCCTGCGCTCGGGACGTTGATGATGTCCGCAAAGCTCACGATCCGGCCGGAGGGGGAACGGAAGAGCCGGGGCACCGCACGCTGCGCATCGCGGAACCGCGTACGGAAGAGATTGGCCGATAGCTGCAGGCGGCCATCGTCCAGGCGGGCGCGTGCGAAGAGCTCCCCGGTCCACAAGGTCTCGGGTACAAAGCTGATCGGTCCATCCAGCGAGATGGTCGTGCCCCCCGGGTTGCTTGCCCGCTGCACCAGCAGACCGGCGGTGAGCTGCGGCGTCAGCGTGTAGGCGATAGTGACTCGGGGCAGCAGGAAATCGGACCGGCCCCGGTAATCGAGCCGTTCCAGTCCCCGCACTCCGTTGAGGGTGCCTGACCGTTCCTGCATGTCATGCTGCCAGCGCAGCCCCGCGCTCAGCGACAGGCGGGAGGAGAGTTCGACCGTAACGTCGCCGAACAGGCCGAGGCTCTCCTGCACGTCGCGGAACTGCCCTGCCCCCAGCACCTGCGAGAGGTCGATATCTTGATCGAGGCGCTGCCGGTAACTCGCCAGCCCGGCCGTGACCTGAACCGGTCCCCCCTGCCGCCAGCGAAGCAGGCCCTCCGCCGATGTATCGCTTCCCCTATTGGACGCCTCGCCGAAGCCCGGCGGCGCCGACCGCGTCGCTTTGGACCAGCCTGCGCTCGCCACCGCCTCGAATTGCAGGTCGGATGTGATGGGTAGCGCGGCGCGGCCGACGACGGAATCCGAGCGCGTGTCGAAGAACCCATATGTCGCCGCCGGGTCCCGACGTTGGCGGAAGGGCGTCCTGAGACCCTCGATTTGCGGCATAGCCGTCGATATGTGCGTCGCCGTTAGCGACAGCACGGCCCCTGGTAGCCGGGCGGGAGTGGCCCGGAGCTTGAGGCGGAGGAGCTTCGTCTCGTCGCGATTGAGATCGACGTCGGGCCTGCTCGCATCGGATAAATGGCTCGAGGTACGGCTGTTGCGCAGATCCACGCTCAGCCGCGCCGCCAGGTCGTCGGTGATGGGTGCGTTCACGGCAGCGGAGAATTGCCGCGTCCGTGCCTCGCCGGCGATGAAGCGTCCGCTGGCCTCTACGCCGTCGATCGGGTCTGCGGTCGACACGAAAATGGCTCCGGCGATGCTGTTGCGGCCCTGGGTGGTGGATTGCGGGGTGCGGAAGATCTCGACCCGCGCGACATCCCAGAGCGGCTGAGCGCCGAACACGAACTCATTATAGCTAACGGCTCGTCCGTCGACGACAAGCGTCGTGCGTGGACGGTTGCCGCCGAGGAAGGCAGCAAGGTCGCGAGAAGCGCCCGTCGTGTCCTGCCCCCGGATGGCCGGGCCCGTCCCCTGGCTCCCGAATTGAACGTTGGGTACGGCTGCAAGCAACTGGTCGACGCGGTCCGGCGCTGCGAGCGCTTTGAGATCGTCGCTCGTCACCACCACTACACTTGAGGCCGTCCGAGCGATGGGCCGCGGTATCCGCTCTCCGGTGACGATGATCTCCTGTCCGGCGGGCGCAGCCACTGGCGCGGTGATGGCCGTTGCCGCTTCCATGACCATCAACAAAGCGCCTGCCACGTCGCTACGCCCCCTTTGAGGGCGTCACGGTCGCTCCGAAAAGCGGGTCAGTCAATCAGCCCTTGGTTGTTCCGCGGCACCGAAGGCTCCCGCTCAGAACCTCATCAGAGCTCCGTCACATGTTGATCATGGTTCAGCGCGCCCGGCGTCGGAACAATCGCCCTTCACAAGCTGGCAGGGAGACATGTGGTGAGAAGATACAGGCTGAACGCGTCATTGTTCGCCGCGGCAATCATGGTCGTGAGTTCTCAGGCGAACGCAGATCCGACGGCCCCGTGTAACGTCGGCGCGATGCCGGGAAGCACGGAGTGCGGAGCCGGTTCGGCCGCTACGGGCGAGAACAGCACTGCAGTCGGCACCGCCGCGGAGGCGACCGCTCTCGGAGCACAGGCGTTCGGTTACGACGCCGATGCAACTGGAGCACTCTCGCTTGCGGTGGGCTATCAGTCGCGCGCCACCAACACCCGGACGACCGCTGTCGGCACCCAGGCGAACGCATCAGGGCTGAACGCCACCGCAATCGGCAACTTCACCAGTGCCGCCGGAATGGGCGCGAGCGCCGTCGGGAACGGAGCCTCGACGAACGGGGCAGGCACGGCTGCATTCGGAGTCTTGTCAGTTGCGGGGGCCGACTTCGCAACCGCGCTGGGCAGGCTGGCGACGGCAACGGGCGCGAGCAGCACCGCGGTCGGCGAGCGCTCGAGCGCCACCTTCGCCCGCTCGACCGCGATCGGTGTGCAAGCGAGCGCAACCGCGGCGGATCAGGTGGCGCTTGGCGGAGCCGGCAGCGCCGTCAGGATTGGAGACATAGCCGCGAGCACTGCAGCTCAAACCGGCACGGTTGCCGTCGCCACCGTCGACGCGAATGGCATTCTGGGACGCAATTTGACCATCATCCCGGCCGTTCAAGCGCTCCAGACGGCGTCCAATGGCCAGGCCAATCAGATCACGGCGCTGCAGACGCTTACATCCTCGCAAGCCGGTCAGATGTCGGCATTGCAGGCGGGCCAGCTAAGCCTAAGCGGGCGGATCGATACGCTTTTCGATCTTCGCGCAGTTGACCGCCGTGACGCGCAGCAGGGCATCGCTGCTGCCGTGGCCATCGGCAGCGCGGCAATGCCTTCTGAGCCGGGACGTACCAGCTACGTGCTGAACGCCGCCAACTTCCGCGGGGAGCAGGCGATCGGCGGATCACTGATGCACCGCCTCGATACGAGCAACCCGATGGCCGTCACTGCAGGTTTCTCCTACGCCGGCCACAAAAACAACGCGATGAGGATCGGCATCGCCGGCGAGTTCTAGGGCAGCTCGTGCTTGGAGCCGGCCCCTCCCTAAGCCTTCCACAACTTTCCGCCGCTGGCTTGCTGGATAGGCAAAGGAGATCATCGGTGTTGAACAGCCTCACTCGCTATTGTCCTCTTGGTATAGCGGCCATGAGTCCGGCCGCTTGCGGCGGCCGGCGCACTGAACGTGTTCGTCAACGATAACAGGAGTTGGGAAGGAGCGGCACTTTCGACCTATTTGCTTAAGAACGGTGTACTCCGTTGGGAGCACCACATTCTCGGGTACGTCGATGTCCCCGGATCCGCGGCTGAGTCCTGGTTCAGCGGACGCTTCAACGGCCCAGGTGCCGCCGAGCTCATGGCGGCCTTCAGAGCTCCATATCGCAGCGCGGTGACCGGGGAATGGGGAACCCTGAACGGCGTTTGGGCAGCGGGTAAGAAGTAGCAGGAGCTCCGGCGGCACCTGGATTTGCCGACGACGCAAAAAAGCCGCCAAGTCTGTGACCTGGCGGCTTTTCGTTCATTGCGGGAGCAGCGTTCTCCGCGCCCGCGGCGCCTGGTCTCCGCGCGGGGCGCGGCTCCGGCTGAACGAGCCTCCAATCCGGGCACCCCCACAGCCAAAAAAAACCCCGCTCGAGGCGGGGTTTTGTGTTGGTTGCGGGAGTAGGATTTGAACCTACGACCTTCAGGTTATGAGCCTGACGAGCTACCGGGCTGCTCCATCCCGCGCCACCATCATCGGGGGCCTTGCGGCGGTCCCGAAACTGACTGAGCCGCCCTCGCTCCACGCGAACGTGGAGCCAGGGCGGCTCTAATGTGAATGGGTTCAAACACCCCGCCCGCCGGCTGCAAAGCCTGGCGACGACCTACTCTTCCACTGCTTAAGCAATAGTACCATTGGCGCTGTCTGGTTTCACGGCCGAGTTCGGAATGGGATCGGGTGGGTCACAGACGCTATGATCACCAAGCTATGAAGCCGGCGGACAAGAAGTTCTAGAAATCGTGCAATTATCTGCTGAGTCCACTCTCGGACAGCACCAATGCTGTCGTTGATGGTGGAATTCTCAAGCGCGAATAGAGCAATTAGGACCGGTTAGCTCCATGGGTTACCCCACTTCCACATCCGGCCTATCAACGTCGTGGTCTTCGACGGCTCTGTGATAACTTATCTTGAGGGAGGCTTCCCGCTTAGATGCTTTCAGCGGTTATCCCGTCCATACATAGCTACCCTGCTGCACTGCTGGCGCAATGACAGGTCCACCAGAGGTATGTTCAACCCGGTCCTCTCGTACTAGGGTCAACTCCTCTCAATTATCGACGCCCACGGCAGATAGGGACCAAACTGTCTCGCGACGTTCTGAACCCAGCTCACGTACCACTTTAATTGGC
>NZ_DASVUE010000031.1:0-5523 GCF_036387215.1 Allosphingosinicella sp.
CCTATCGCGGCGCGGCGGGCGCCACTAGGGAGGCGCGATGAGCGAATGGACGATCGGGATCATCGGCGGCTCCGGCCTCTATGCGATGGATGCGCTTGAGGACCCGCAATGGATCGAAGTCGGCTCGCCCTGGGGAAAGCCGTCGGACGCGCTCCTGATCGGCCGCATCCACGGCGTGAAGTTCGTGTTCCTGCCGCGGCACGGGCGCGGGCATCACCTGAGCCCCAGCGGCGTGAATTACCGCGCTAACATCGACGTGTTGAAGCGGGCGGGATGCACGGACGTGCTTGCGATCTCGGCGGTGGGGTCGCTTCGCGAGGCGCTGGCGCCGGGGCGGTTCGTGGCCGTGGACCAGTTCATCGACCGCACCTTCGCGCGCGAGAAGAGCTTCTTCGGCAACGGCATGGTGGCCCACGTCTCGACGGCCGATCCGGTGTGCCCGCGCCTTTCCGCGCTTGCTGCGGCGGCGGGCGAAGCGGCGGGCGCGGACATGGCGCGGGGCGGGACCTACCTGGCGATGGAGGGTCCGCAATTCTCCTCGCGGGCGGAGAGCGAGCTCTACCGGATGTGGGGCTGCGACGTGATCGGGATGACCGGGATGCCCGAGGCGAAGCTCGCGCGCGAGGCCGAGCTTCCCTACGCGCTCGTTGGCATGGTGACGGATTACGATTGCTGGCGGAGCGGCGAGGAAGCGGTGGAGGTCTCCGCGATCCTCGCCCAGCTCCAGGCGAATGCCGAAGCGGCGCGGCGGATGGTGCTTGAGCTTGCCCGCTCGCTGCCGGAGCGGCGGGAGCCGTCGCCGATCGACACCATTCTCGACACCGCCTTGATCACCGCCCCCGATGCGCGCGATCCGGCGCTGCTCGCGAAGCTCGATGCTGTTGCGGGGCGGGTGCTGAAGGCTCAGCCGTAGAAGCGGGCGATCCGCTCCGTCGGCACGCCCACCATGTACATCGACAGGCAGGCGAGATTGCGCGCGGAGCGGCTAAACCAGCCGTCGCGGCGCCAGCGCTCGGCCGAGGTGATCGCATCGACGGGGAGCGTCCGGACCCGCCCGAGACGGCGGACGAGATCCACATCCTCCATCAGCGGCAGCGCCCGATAACCGCCCATATTCCGATAATGGGTTCGCGACACCAGCAGCCCCTGGTCGCCATAAGGAAGGCCGAGCAGGGCGGCGCGGAGGCGGGCGCCGCGCTCCACCATCCTCGCCTGCCAGGAACGATCGTCGAGACGGAAGCGAAAGCAGGCGGGACAGGTGGTGCGCTGCGCATGCGCTTCGGCAGCTTCGAGCCAGCCGGGCTCGAGCAAGGTATCCGCGTGGAGGAAGAGCAGCCAATCGCCGCGTGCCGCTTCCCCGCCGGCGCGGAGCTGCGATCCCCTGCCCTTCGGCGCGACGATCACCCGAGCGCCCGCGGCTTCGGCGATCGCGATCGTCTCGTCGCGCGAGCCGCCGTCGACGATGATGATCTCGTCGGCGCCGTCCAGCCGCTGAAGACAATAAGGCAGGAGGGCGGCGGCGTTCAGCGTCGGGATGACGACCGACAGCATTCAGCCGGAGCAGCTCGCGCCGCCTAGCACGCAGAAACGCGCGCAATGCGGGTGGTTGAGCATGATCTTGCGCGATGCCTCCTGCAGCGTCTCGCCGAGCGCGAATTGATCGTCATAGGGAAGGAGGGTGCAGGCGACGACCACAGGTCGCTCGGCGCCCTTGCGCTTCACCACCATCCGGCTCGAGGCGCACATCAGCGAGGACGGCGAGACGCCGGTGATGCCCCAGCAGGCTTCGGTGATCTCGGGCACGTCGGCGGCGGCATCCATCGCCGGGAAGATGACGAGACCGCCGACGGCAATGCCGAGCTCGGCGAACAGGCGATCGTAGCCCGCCTGCGCTTCCGCCTTGCTTTCGCGGGCGAGCTGGCGGCCGGCAACCGCGATCCTGAAGCCGTTGTCGTGGAGCCATTTAAGCCCGTCCACCGCCTTCGCCCAGGAGCCGGCGCCGCGTTCGGCCTGGTGCACGGCCGGCGTGTGATGATCGAGGCTGACGCGCATCGTCAGCCGCTCGCGGGGGAGCGCCTTCAGCTGCTCCTCGAACCGGCGCATCGGCCGCATTGCATTGGTGAGGACCAGCACCTCGAAGCCGCGCAAGAGCGCCGAGCGGATCATCGCCACCGCATCCCGGTTCATGAAAGGCTCGCCGCCGGTGAAGCCGATCTCGCGCGTGCCCAGGCGCTCGGCTTCGTCGAGAAAGACCTCCGCCTCGGCGAGGCTCAGATAGACGAGCGCGTCATTGGTCGGGGAGCTTTCGATATAGCAGCTCGCGCAGGCGAGATTGCAGAGCGTTCCTGTGTTGAGCCAGAGCGTGTCGAGCCGGTCCAGCGACACATGAGCGCGCGGCTCGCCCTTCGCCGTGACGAGCGGATCGCGGAACTTCGCCGGATCGATCGGCCGCGCCGCCGGATCGGCGAACGGCGATGCCTGGGGTTTCAAGGCAGTGGCGATCGTCAGTCTCCTTGGGCGCAGGGATAGCCGATCGGGGCCACCCCCTCAAACGAAGAGGATCAGCCGCCCCAGACCTTCTTCAGCCGCGCGTCGCGTCCGCAGTTGAGGCGGTAGAAGCGATAACGGACCGGGTTCTTCTTGTAATAATCCTGGTGATAGCCCTCCGCCGGATAGTATTTGGCGGCGGGGAGGACCAGGGTTGCGATCGGCCCCGGCACCTTCAGGCTGGTCTCGGCTTTTGCCTTCAGGGCCTCGGCGATCCGCCGCTGCTCGGCATTGGCGACGAAGATGGCGGAGCGGTACTGGCTCCCGCGGTCGCAGAACTGGCCGCCGCCGTCCGTGGCGTCCACTGTGCGGAGGAAACGCGCGACCAGACGGGGATAGCTGATCTTCGACGGGTCGTAGACGACGCGCACCGCCTCGAAATGGCCGGTGCCGCCGGCCGAGACCTGCTCGTAAGTCGGGTTGGCGGTCGTGCCGCCGACATAGCCCGAGGTCGTCGAGATGACGCCCGGCATGTGATCGAAATCGGATTCGGTGCACCAGAAGCAGCCGCCGGCGAACACCGCCTCCGCGCGGGACGAAGGAGCGGCGGCCACCGACGGAGAGGCTGCGGCGAAGATCAGGCTCAGCAGGAAGAGGATGCGTGTCATCCCGCCTATGTAGGGTGGCGCAGGCGCCTCCGCCACTTGCAGCGTCTCCACCGTCCTTATGCATAGTTGGGAGCGGCCGGTTTTGCGGCTAGACGGGAGGCGGAGGCCCGATCTGGCGAACGGCGAAACATCTGGAAGCGGACCGGCGAAGCGGGGCGGCTTCGGCAGGATCGGCCTGCTGCTTCTGATCGCGGCCGCGGTGGGCGCATTCTTCCTGTTCGACCTCGGCCAGTGGCTGACGCTGGAAAATCTGAAGGCGCGGCAGGCGGAGCTTGCGGGTCTTGTCGCGGCCCGGCCGCTGCTGATCGTCGGCGGCTTCTTCCTAATCTACGTCGCGGTGACCGCCCTCTCGCTGCCGGGAGCAGCGATCATGACGCTGGCGGCCGGAGCGATCTTCGGGCTTTTGCTCGGCACCGTCATCGTCTCCTTCGCCTCGTCGATCGGTGCGAGCCTCGCCTTTCTTTCCTCGCGCTATCTGCTGCGCGACTGGGTGAAGGCGAAGTTCGGCAGGCGCGTGGAGGCGATCGACCGCGGCATCGACAAGGACGGCGCATTCTACCTGCTCACGCTGCGGCTGATCCCCGCCTTCCCCTTCTTCCTGATCAACCTGGCAATGGGGCTGACGGGGATGCGGCTCCTTACCTTCTACATCGTCAGCCAGTTGGGGATGCTGGCGGGGACGATCGTCTACGTGAATGCGGGAACGCAGCTGGCGCGGATCGAGAGCACCGGGGACATCCTGTCGCCGGCGCTGATCGGCTCGTTCGTGCTGCTCGGCATTTTCCCGCTGATCGCGAAATGGATCGTCGGCACGTTCCGCAAGCGCCGCGTCTACAAGGGATGGAAGCGGCCGAGGCGGTTCGACCGGAATTTGATCGTGATCGGCGCCGGCGCGGGGGGGCTCGTCACCTCCTACATCGCCGCCACGGTGCGGGCGAAGGTGACCCTCATCGAAGCGCACAAGATGGGCGGCGACTGCCTCAACACGGGCTGCGTACCATCGAAAGCCCTGATCCGCACGGCGCGGCTGGCGCACGAGATCAGGACCGGCGGCGCATATGGGCTGAAGCCGCGGGAGCCGGAATTCAGCTTCCGCGAGGTGATCGAGCGGGTGTTCGCGATCATCAGGCATATCGAGCCCGCCGACAGCGTCGAGCGCTACACCAAGATGGGTGTGGACGTGCGGCTTGGGCATGCGCGGATCGTCGATCCCTGGACGGTGGAGATAGACGGCGGCGAGCGGCTGACGGCGCGTTCGATCGTGATCGCGGCGGGCGCGGAGCCGTTCGTGCCGGACATTCCGGGTCTCGCGGAAGCGGGCTACCTCACCAGCGATACGATGTGGGACGCGCTTCGCGGGCGCGACGAGATGCCGCGGCGGATCGTGATCGTCGGCGGCGGGCCGATCGGAACCGAGATGGCGCAGGCCCTCGCCAGGCTCGGCGCGGAGGTGACGCAGGTCGAGAGCGGGCCTCGTCTCCTGGCGAAGGAAGATGAGGAAGTGTCCGCCTTCGTCGACCAGGCGCTCCGAGCGGAGGGCGTGGATGTCCGCACCGGCCATGAGGCGGTGCGGTGCGACGGGAAGGTGCTGATCGTCGAAAGCGGCACCGGCGAGGAGGTGCCCCTGCCCTTCGACGAGATCATCGTCGCGGTGGGGCGGAAGGCGCGGCTTGGCGGCTATGGGCTCGAGGCGCTCGGCATCGAGACGGAGCGGACGGTGGTCACCAACGACTATCTGGAGACGCTCTTCCCGAACATCTACGCGGTCGGGGACGTGGCGGGGCCTTATCAGTTCACGCATTTCGCAGCGCACCAGGCGTGGTTCGCGGCGGTTAATGCATTGTTCGGGAGCCTCAGGCGCTTCCGGGCGGACTACCGCTTTCTGCCCTGGGTCACCTACACCGATCCGGAGGTCGCTCATGTGGGGCATAACGAGCTTTCCGCACGCGAGGCGGGGGTAGCTTACGAGGTGGTACGCTACGGGCTCGACCATCTCGACCGAGCGGTGGCGGAGAGCGCCAACAGCGGCTTCGTGAAGATCCTGGTCCAGCCGGGAAAGGACCGGATCCTCGGTGCCACCATCGTTTCCGCGGCGGCGGGCGAGCTCATCGCCGAGATCACGCTGGCGATGAAGCATCGGCTTGGCCTGAACAAGATCCTCGGCACCATCCACGCCTATCCCACCATGGCGGAGGCGAACAAATATGCCGCCGGCGAGTGGAAGCGAGCGCACAAGCCGGAGCGGCTGCTGGAATGGGTCGAGCTTTATCATCGCTGGCGCCGCGGCTGATGGAGACCCGTATCGTCATCTTCGCCAAGGCGCCGGTGCCGGGGAAGGTGAAGACGCGGCTTGTGCCGGCGCTCGGCG
>NZ_DASVUE010000032.1:0-17426 GCF_036387215.1 Allosphingosinicella sp.
TCTTCTTCTGGGCGCTGTCGCTGATCGACCTGCTGACGCTCGGGAGCGCCTCGACCGAGCGGCTGATCTCGCTCACCTCGCTCTTCTTCCTGATCCTCTCCGGCCTCTCGATGCGGAGGTGGCTCGCGCCGATCGGCGGCCCGACCGCCGCGCTTCTCGGCGCCGCCGCCTACATGCTCGCCCCCTACCATTTGTTCGACATCTTCGGTCGAGGTGCGCTCGCCGAGGCCGCGGCCTACGCGTTCCTGCCGATGATCCTCGTGGCGCTCCGGTCGCTGAGCCGCGGCGATCGCCATGCGCTCCCGATGCTTGCCGGCTCCTATGCGGCGTTGATCCTTTCGCACCTCCCGACGGCTCTCCTCGCCAGCGTTTTCGTGATCCCCGCTTATGTGCTCTTCGAAGCCCGGCGGACCGCGATCGGCGCCGCCCGCTACCTCCTCCTCGCCGCTTCGGGCGGAGCGCTCGGCCTTGGACTTGCCGCCGTCTATCTGCTCCCCGCGCTCGGCCTGCTCCGCTTCGTCTCCTCCGATGCCTTGTTCAGCAGCTATTACAGCGTCGGCAGCTGGTTCTTCTGGCGGCCCAAGGCCTGGCCCAGATCGGGCTCGATGATCCTGATCATCCCGATCGCCGTGGCGGCCATTTCGCTGTCCGCTGCCGGTGCCTGGGCGGCAAGGAAGCGCCCTGATCGAGGGGAGGGGCTGTTCTGGTTCGGCGTCTGCGCCGCCTGCTTCATGATGATCTCCGGGCTTCTCCCCTTCCTCTGGAGCCTGCCCTTCCTCGCCCAGGTGCAGTTCCCCTGGCGGTTGCTTTCCATCGCCGAATTCGCCGCCGTCACGGCGCTGGTGGCGGGGCGGCCCGGCTGGAAGCAGCCGCTCGTCCTCCTCGGCGCGATCCCGGCTCTCGGAGCCGCGTTCCTGGTCTTCAACCTCGTCGCCTATTCGGCGCGTGAGGCTGCCGGGGGCGGAGCCGCGCACATAGCGGAAATCCGGAGCCGCTATCGCGACGCGCCCGAATATCTGCCGCGCGGCTACCCGCTGCCGGTGAACGAGCAGGGCGCTCCCGATCCCAAACGAATCCTGCTCCCCCGAGCCACGGCCCCGATAAACGGCGGAGAGATGGCAGTGGACCTCACCGAGCCTCGACGGGTCGAGGCCCCGCTCTTCTACTTCCCGGCCTGGAGGGTCACCCGCTCGGGCGGAGGCGAGGTTCCGGCCCGCCCCGGCCCGCACGGCCTGCTCAGCTGGGACGCCCCCGCCGGACCTTCGAAATTCCGCATCCAGAGGATGCCTGCGCCCGGCGAGCGGCCGGCGCAGGCCCTGTCCCTTGCCTCGCTGCTCGCGCTGGCGCTGATCGCGATCTCCGGCCGGATCCGCAGGCGCACTGGCGACTTGTCAACCAATGCGCGCTAGGGGGGCGGAATGAACTCCACGGCCTCACCGCCCGAAGCGTCCGCCTTGCGGATCGCGATCCTGCTTCCCTGCTACAATGAGGAGGCGGCGATCGCCCAGACCGTCGCCGGCTTCCGCGCGGCGCTTCCGGAGGCTGCGGTCTACGTCTACGACAATAACAGCTCCGATCGCACCCGCGAGCGCGCAGCCGCGGCGGGCGCGATCGTCCGCACCGAGCGGATGCAGGGCAAGGGCAATGTCGTCCGCCGGATGTTCGCGGATATCGAGGCCGACATCTATGTGATGGCCGATGGGGACTCGACCTACGATCCCGCTGCGGCGCCCGGGCTCGTGCAACGCCTTCTCGACGAGCGGCTCGACATGGTCGTCGGCGCCCGGAAATCCGAAGTGGAAGAAGCGTACCGGCGCGGCCACCGCCTCGGCAACCGGCTGTTCACGGGCCTCCTCTCCCGCCTGTTCGGCCGAAGCTTCAGCGACATCTTCTCAGGCTATCGGGTTTTCTCCCGCCGCTTTGTGAAGTCGTTCCCGGCCTTGTCGCGCGGCTTCGAGACGGAGACCGAGATCAGCGTCCATGCGCTCGAGCTGGCAATGCCGGTGGGCGAGGTGATGACGGCCTATGGCGCCCGGCCGGAGGGTTCCGCCTCCAAGCTTTCCACCTATCGCGACGGGTGGCGGATCATGAAGACGATCCTGCACCTCTTCCGGATCGAGCGCCCCGTCCTCTTCTACGGCGGCTTTGCGGCCTTCCTTGCCGCGCTTGCCGTGGTCCTCGCGGTGCCGCTGGTCGTCACCTACGCGCGCACCGGCCTCGTGCCGCGTTTTCCGACCGCGATCCTCGCCACCGGGCTCATGATCGTGTCGGTGATCAGCTTCGCCGTCGGCCTCATCCTCGACACGGTGGTGAGGGGGCGGCGGGAAGTGCGGCGGCTCCATTATCTCAGCTTCCCGGCGCCGGGAGAAGAAGCCTCCGGCCGACTTAAGCAATCGTAAGTAAACCTGGGTTAGGGCAGGTGAATGTCCGAACTCCTTCCCCTCCACGACGACTGCCGCCGCTGCGGCGGTCAGCAAGCCGCGCCGCCCAGTGGATTCGGGGAGCATGCCTGGATGCTCTGCTCGGCCTGCCGGGAGCCGGTGACCACCTGGGGCGAATATAAGAAGACTGCGCTCGAAGCGGCCGCCAAGCAGCTCCGCACCGCCTACGGCCGCAGGTACCGCGGATAATCCGCCGCCGCCCCGGCGGTCATTCCTCGAGCAGCACCTTGGCGGCCTCCAGCCGCACCACTTCAGCAGGCGGGATCCGCAGCGGGCGAGCGCCGGGTTCGGTGCTCAGCAAACCCTTCCGGATCATCCGGCGCAGCCGATCGACCGAACAGCCCCAGCGCGCGCTAAGCTCGCGAAGCGTGAGCGATTCCTCATCCATCCGAGGGGCACCCGTTCGGGTGAAGAGAATCATCGAAGCCTCCGAAGCCCCGACACATAATCCATGTTAAAGCGGCGGCGCTACAAGCTTTGCGTGAGGTGACGTCAACCTCCCGCAGGCGGCACCCGGGCAGGAGTTCGGCGTTTGGCCTCCTGAATGGCGAACGACCGGCTTCCTCCGAACAGGCCTCTCCTCTTGCTGCCGCTCGCCGCACTGGCCCTGGCAGCGGCGGCGTGCGGGAGCGGCTTCGACCAGCCCGCCGCTGCCAAGGCCGGGGCGGACCAGCAAGCGCGCACTCAGGAAGCGCCGACCCTCTACGGCCGCTGGTCGATCGTCGCCGTGAACGGCGCGCCGCCGCTGCGTTTCACCGGGCCGGAATCGCCGCAGCCGAGCATCGCCTTCTCGGGGAGCCGCTACGAGGGAAGCAGCGGCTGCAACAGCTTCGGCGGCACCGGGATGCTGGTGGGCAATCGCTGGTTCGGCGAGCCGCCGATGGCGACCCAGCAAGGCTGTGCGCATCTGGACGCGCAGGAGCGGACGATCTTCGCAATCGCCTCCGGCGGGCCGCTGGTCAGCTTCGCCGGAGCGGGGGAAGCAACCCTCAAGGCGCCGGCCGGCACGCTTCGCCTCCGGCGCGAGGGCGGGGAGGGGCCTCGAGCTCCTGAACAACCGCCGATGCTTCTTGCCGGCAGCCAATGGGAAGTGACCACGATCGACGGCCGTTCGGCCGGCAGGGGCCCCCGCCTCCTCACCTTCGAGGCCGACCGGTGGACCCTCGCCGGCGGCTGCGCTCCGCTCTCCGGCACGTGGCGGCAGCAGGGCCAGCGCGTCACCTTTACATTGTCGCCCGCGCCGCCCCGCGCCTGCAATGCCGAGGATCAGGCGCTTCGCGGCCTGTTCGCGGCGGCACCTTCCTATGTAGTTGGCCCCAACCGTGAGCTCGTCCTCGGTGGCGGCGACCATTGGCTGACAGCCTGGTTCGCCCGCGACTTCGGCCGCGACGGCAAGGCATTGCTGAGCGGCGAGTGGCGGATCGATACGGCCGACGGGCTGGCGCCTGGAAAGACGGAGCGGCCGCCGTCGCTGACCTTCGGCACGGCAAGCTACGCTGTCTGGGACGGCTGCAACCATACGGAAGGCGTCCAGCTGGTGCTGGAGCGGCAGCTGTTCACGCGCGGATCGGGGATGAGCACGCTCGCCTCCTGCGCGCCTGACCCGATCCGGACGCGCATCCACGGCATCGTCGGCAGCAATCCCCGCATCGCCAAAACCGAGGGCGGTGGGCTGGCGCTGGTCTCGCCGGCAGGCACGCTGCGGCTCAGCCGCAAGTCCGCGCGCGCATTCGGGACCGCCGAGCAATTGGGATTGCGCCCGCCGCGGACGATCGCGCTCCTCCGGCCGAATGCGACGCTGAGGCTCAGCGCCAATCGCTTCACGATCGAGCTCCCATGCGGCCGGATCGAGGGCGGCTGGCGCGCGGGGCAGCCCGCCCGCTTCAGCCCCGATCCGATCGAGCGCACCGCTCCCAATTGCGCTCCGGCGCCGGGTTCGGACGCGTTCCGCCTCGGCCAGTTCTTCACCGGCAACGTCCATGCCGTCACCGGCCCCAACCGCGATATCGTGCTGCTCGTGAACCGCGACCGGAGCATCGCGGCACGCACTGCGGACGCGCCTTGAGACTCACCTGCTGAAGATTGCATAAGCAACCCGAGGGAGACTTGCCGATGTTCGACCGCCTGACCCCGATGCAACGTGGAGCCGTCGTGGCATTCGTCCTCGGCGTCCTCACGGTCATCATCATCACTGCGATCGTCCGCTAGCAGCGGGGCGGGCAGGGGAGGAGGCACCGCCTCACCAGCCGGATAGCGCCCGGGGATGCCGCCATTGCCCGCGCGTCGAAACCTGTTAGCCTCGGAGCTTGAAGGAGACGCCTCATGCTCGTGCGCCGAACCCGTCCGCTGCTGGCGGCGCTGCTGCTGGCGCTCCTGCCCGAAGCGGCAGGAACGGCCTCTCAGGGCGCTGCGTCGCGACCCAATCCCTGCCCCGGCGCCTCGGGCAGCGGCGTTCCGGTGGCGAAGCTCGGGCTCCAGCAGCCGCATCTGATCCTCGATCGCGACTTTCCCGATCCCTTCGTCGCGCGCTTCGGCGGCGTCTATCACGCCTATGCAACGGGTGTCGGAGGCGGCGGGCCGCAGCTCAACGTCCAGCGCGTGCACTCGGCGAACCTCACCGGCTGGAGCGCATCGGCCGAGGCGCTTCCGAACGCCAACCTTCCGGCCTGGGTCGATCGCTCGAACCCTCAGGTCTGGGCGCCGGAGGTGATGCAGGTGGCGGGCCGCTACGTCCTCTATTTCAACGCCCGCCACCACTCCTTCTCGCGCACTGAACGGTCCGAGAAGGGCCTTCACGTGCTGAGGCGCCACTGCCTTGGGGCGGCGGTCGCCGATCGGCCCGAAGGTCCCTTCCACGGCATCGACGAGCCGCTCGTCTGCGCCGAACTTCCCGAAGGAGCGATCGACGCCAGCCCCTTCCGCGACGGCGACAGCCTCTATCTCCTCTTCAAGGACGACGGCAATTGCTGCGGCCGCGGCTCCGCCATCTACGCGCAGGGCCTGAGCCCGGACGGGCTCGCGATGCTCGGCCCCCGCCACAAGCTGATCGAGAATGCCGATTCGCCGGAAGAATATGACGATTGGGAATGGCAGGTCGTCGAAGCGCCCACCATGCTGAAGCGCGCGGGCGCTTATTACCTGTTCTACTCGGGCAATTTCTTCCGGAACAGGAACTACGCCGTCGGCTATCTGAAGTGCGAAAGCCCGCGCGGCCCCTGCCGCGATGCGGGGGACAATCCGATCCTATGGTCGCATCCGAAGTCGCCGCTGGTCGGCCCCGGCCACCAGGCGCTCTACGAGGAGGCGGGGCGCACCTACGCCTTCTACCACGGCTGGAGCCGGGACCCGGCCGGCGATCCGGAGAAGGCGCGCGCGGAAAAGCGCTGCCTCTACGTCAGCCAGGTGCGCTGGGACCGGTGGAGCAAGGTCCCCCACGACGTGCCCACCGTCACCGGCGGCTCGCCCACTCCGCGTCCTTGAGGCGAGCGCCCGCTATTGCGAGGACGCTTCGCCCCCGCTGCCGCTGCCCGAGCCCGAATAGAGGCCGCTCCACCAGGAGGTCATGTCCTCGGTCAGGCGCTTGGTCGTGTCCATGAAAGCCGTCCGCCGATTCGTATCCCAGAAATAGGCCGTCGCCGCCGCTCCGACCGCGATCGCGCCGGTTGCGATCAGGCGCGAGGCCGTCACATTATGTTCGATCGCCTGCCTGAACTGGGTCATTCCTTCGGACCAGCTGTCCTGCGTCTGGTTTGGTTGCTGAGCCATATCCGCCTCCGTTTGAATGGAGCGGATAACGGTGCTCCGCCTGAGCTGGTTCCTGGATCAGGCGGCGAGCGGCAGCTGCTCCGCTTCGGCTTCGACGGCCGCCGGAGCCTGCTCGGCCTCGGCGGGAGCGATGCGGGGGTTCGGGGCGATGAAGCGCGTTGCTGCGACCAGCACCCCGGCCGCCGCATAGGCGCCGAGCGCCGCCGGCGGATTCCAGAACAGCAGGGCCGCGAAGGCGACGCGGAACAGGTTGGCGTGGATCCCGAGATCCTCGCCGAGCCCCTCGCAGACGCCGAAGAAGGTGTCGGGGCGGGTGAAGAGGTTGAACTGTTCGGTCTGCATGCTCTTAGTCCCTTTGCCTGATGGTCCTTGTTGCAGGACCCTCAGCACAAACTGTGCCAGTTCGCGGAAGCGTGGATTTCCAGGGGCTTGGCGCCCGGAACCTCGCTTCCCGCGTCGCAGGCGGGATAATCGCGCGCCAACAATTGGGAAAAGCCGCCAACGACGGGGGCCGCTTCAGGCGCGATGAAGCTGCGCGGCGAGCGACTAATAGATGCGGAAGTACGGCAGGTTTCCGTCCCTCCGGAACAGGCAGGCGAAGCTCCGGCCCGCGGACCCGCTGAAGCGGTCGATCGTGCCGTAGACCCGCACCGCGCTGCTTCCCTGTAGCTCGACCCTGGTGATCTCGATCCGCCCGTGCCGCGCCGCCCGCGCCCGGCAGGCCTCCTCGGCGGCGGCGGGGAAGCTGCTCTCCGTATGAAGCTGCCGCTGGACCGCGCCCTCCCGAGCCGCCTCCACCGCCGCCGGAGCAAAGGGCAAAGCGGCGCACCCGCCAAGCGACAAAGGCAGCGCCATCAGGAAGGGCAATGCACGCACCGACGGGTCTCCGCTATCTAAGCTGGCTATCCTTGCTGCCCCTGCGGTTGATACCGGCTGGGGGAATACGGGCGTCGCGTCCGGACTGGCAGGCGACGCAGGTCTTCGCGCCCGGCATGGCACGGCGGCGCGCTTCCGGGATCTCCTCGCCGCATTCGACGCAATGCGTCTCGCCGTCCCCGGCAGCCGCCGCAAGCCGGGCTCGAGCGGCAAGCACGGCGTCCTTCACCGTATCGTCGATCTGATCCTGAACCGCGCCGTCGCGCGACCAACCGCCTGCCATCGATGGCTCCTTCCGGCGGTAGAACGAGTGGAAAGTGCTCGGGTTCATCCGAGGGGATGCTTCGGCACCTGTGCGGCAGCGGGCGGCACGCTCTCAACGTCTTGCGAATTCCTCGCTGCATGGCCGATGGGGAAGTGCTATTTCCTGGGTAGGATGACCGAGAGCGTAGCTGCCCTGAGATTGCCGACCGTCCGGGAAGCATTGGCGACGGCGACTGCCCTCATAGGCCGCTGCGTCGGCTCGCTTTCGGCGGAGGATGTGGGGCTTTTCGGGCCCGACAGCATTAGCTGGAGTATACACCGGCACCCCGCCTATGCGGTTTCCGCCATCGCCGGCCTGCTGATGGAGGCACTGCATCCAACTGCAATGGCAGCCATAGACCAGCATAGCGATTACCGCCGCGACGCCTGGAGGCGGGCGCAGAGGACCGCCAGCTACGTCTTCACCATCACCTTCAGCGCCCGGCCGGAGGCCGAGGCGGCGGCAGAGCGGGTGAGACAGATCCACAGCGCGGTCCGCGGAACCGACCCAAGCGGCCGCCAGTATCGGGCGGACGACGATGACCTCCTGCTCTGGATCCACTCCGTGAACACGGAAATCTCGCTTCGGGGCCATGAAATGTTCGTTCGGCCGCTCTCGCTCGAGCAGGCCGACCGCTACGTCGTCGAGCAGCGTTCGGCGGGCGCACTCGTCGGGCTGGACGAGCATCGCCTTCCCGCGACCCGCGACGCGTTGCATGCGGCGATAAGCGGGTACGAGCTCAGACTGTCCGCTCCAGCAGCAGAGTTCGCCGCACTGCTGCTCGGAAGCAAGATGCCTTGGACCATGCGGCCTTTCTGGGCGCTTCACGTGCTTGGGGCGATACGCCTGCTTCCCGCCGAGGCGCGCGCCGCCTACGGTTTTTCGCCCCGGCTTCTGATCGGCGGCTTCGGCGTCCTTGCTGTCCGCCTTGCGCTGCAGGCCATGGACTGGGGCTATTTGCTGCTTCCTTCGGTGCGAAGGGCGCGGCGAAGGCTCCACGAAGCAGCCCGCGCCCACAGCCGCACCGGCTGACCGCATTCGCCCGGTGGCCGCCTGCCTTTTCGAAACGTCTGGGTGGGCCGTCGCGGGAGTGAATCCCGTGACGTCGGTCGGCGCCGCATAAGCCACGAACCCACTGGCTTCCCGGTCGGATCCATCGTCTTGTTCAGGCACCCAGAGATAGACCCCGATCAAGTCCGGTCACGGTGAATGGGAGCCTCTACCGCAACTGGCTGTCCCTGGTGTCGCGGCGGTTGATGCCGGGCCATGTTATTGTTCCGGCGCCGCCAGCGCTATCTCCCGCAAATCTCGTCGGCCGTCGACGAGATGCGCGTGAGGCTGTTCGCATATCCGGTACTGATCATCACCGACTGGGGCGTGCAGCGGCGCAGCTGGAAGCGCACCTTGCGCGCGCGGAAATCGAGCGAGACGCGGCGGAAATTCTCCAGCAGATCGGTGCCGAGCAGCAGAGCGGGCTGCTTCGAAAGGCCGAACACCTGGAAAGGCGGCAGATCCGCGAAGGCGATCGGCACGTTGCGGAGGGTGACCCGACCGAGCCGGAGCTCGGGGACGGTAGCGATCTGCAGGCTCACCTTGGTGCCGGTCACGCCCGTCGCCTCGGCGGTCATGAACTTGAGGCGGCCGCGGCGGGTGAGCCGTTCGCGAAGCGCGGAATTGCCGATCGTGACCTGCGATCCGGTATCCACCACCGCTTCCAGCGACAGGCCCGCGGCCTGCACCTGAGTGAGGATCAGCTGCCCGCGCTGCACCCGCGCCGTGACGACGATGTCGCCGGGCAGCGCCACCGCGGGTTTCCGCGCATCCTCCACCTTGATCAGGCGCTTCTCGAAATCCAGCATCAGCCGCTGGCGCGACAGCGCGTCGATGCCGATCATCCCCGCTCCGCCCAAATCCGCTTCGCGCAGCGCCGGAAGCTCGAGGTTCGCGATCCTGGTCGATCCGAGGCTGAGCTCGTCCACCTTCACGCGGTCGACGATGTTCCGGTCGGTCATGTTGTTGAGCGTCACCGGCGTTCCGAGCGGCAGCTGCAGCTCGCGCGCGATCCGGTGCCCGACGACCGAAGTATCGGCGCCGCTGTCGACGATGAACTGATAGGGCCCCTGGCCGTTCACCCGCACTTCGATGCTGAGCCGGGTCTCGACCTTCCGCGCCTCGACGTCGTCGCCGCCGATCGCGAGCGTGTCGTCGATCTCGGCGGGCGGGAGCGGGCGCATGGCGGACGGGCCGGGAGGAGCGGGCCTAGGCTTGCCGATCCGCGGCGCCTGCGCCCCCGCCGCGCCCGCCGCCGCCAGCCCCGCCAGCAGGATCAGAACGGAGCGAGCCCTGGCCAACCGCTTTTCCCCTCGAATGCACCGGCCCCAGCCTATCCTGCGCGGCCCGCTCTTTCCACGCGGAATATCGAACCAAGGTGGCACATTCCCCTTGACATTTCCGTCTTCCTGTGGAACAAACACCGAACAAGCCGGGAGGGGCAGCCAAATGACCGAACAAGCATCGCCGAAGCCCGGCGGCCCCGAGGGCTCGACCATCCGCGCCTCGGGCAAGGACGGCCCGCAGGTCGTCCACAGCCGCGGCCACCGCTGGAC
This sequence comes from Allosphingosinicella sp., assembly GCF_036387215.1. Lineage (GTDB taxonomy): Bacteria > Pseudomonadota > Alphaproteobacteria > Sphingomonadales > Sphingomonadaceae > Allosphingosinicella. Next base: position 9,993 of record NZ_DASVUE010000032.1, read on the forward strand.
CGACGAGGCCGAGGTGATCTTTCTCGACGTCCTCGCCGCCACCAACAACGCCACCTTCGCCGCCCGGCAATGCGGCTTCTCGACCGAGGCGATCTACAAGCGCGCCCGCCGCGATCCCGGCTTCGCGCGGCGCATGGCCGAGGCCCGCGCGATCGCCTACGGCCGGCTCGACGAGGCGATCGCCCGAGCCGCCGAGGCCTTCCTTTCGGGCGAAGCGGCCGATCCCGATTCGCCCCTCGCGAAGATGACGGTTCACGATGCGATCGCGATCCTGAAGCTGAACCGCGCCGCCCAGACCGGCGAGGGCCGCCGCCCCGCCTGGCCCGCCCGCCCGCGAACGCTCGCCGAGGTCCACGAATCGATCCTCGTCAAGCTCTCCGCCATCGCGAGGAAGCGTGGCCTCCTCTAGGCCCGCGCGCCTGCCGCCCGGCACCGATCTCGTCGAATTCCTGCTCTCGCTCCCGCCGGAGGACCGGGCCGCGGAGGTCCTGAAGCTCGGCTTCACCGAAGCCGACGCGTTCGACCGCGACTGGGACAGCTGGGCCCATGGCGGCCAGAAGGACCCCGAGACCGCGCCCGACGGCGCCCCCTGGTCGGTCTGGGTGGTGAAGGGCGGCCGCGGCTTCGGCAAGACGATGACGGGCTCGAGCTGGATCGCCCGCGCCGTCGCCGAGGCGGAGGCGCCGCTTCGCATCGCGCTGGTCGGCGCCACCCTCGCCGAGGCGCGCAAGGTCATGGTCGAGGGCAAGAGCGGCCTCATGGAGGTCGCCGGCCCCTGGATCCGCGAATGGTCGCCGAGCCTCGGCATCCTCAAGTTCCGCACCGGGTCCGAGGCCGCGCTCTTCTCGGGCCACTCGCCGGAGCTGCTGCGCGGCCCCGAGCATCACATCGCCTGGTGCGACGAGCTCGCCAAGTGGGAGAAGCCGGGCGAGACCTGGGACATGCTCCAGCTCGGCCTGAGGCTCGGCACGCGCCCGCGCGCCCTCGTCACCACCACGCCGCGCTCCGGGCCGCATCTCCGCCGGATCATGGAAAGCCCCCGCTGCGCCGTCACCGGCGGCCCCACCAGCGCCAACCCGCATCTGTCCGATCTCTGGCAGCAGGCGATGGTGGATCTCTACGCCGGCACCCGCCTCGGCCGCCAGGAGCTCGAAGGCGAGCTCCTCACCGACACCCCCGGCGCCCTGTGGAAGGTGGAGCTCATCGAACGCTGCCGCATCCTCCCCGGGACGGGGAGGGGGACCGCGCGAAGTGCGGTGGAGGGGGAGTCGTGCCAGGTGCTGAGCCCCCTCCGTCAGCCTTCGGCTGCCACCTCCCCGTCCCGGGGAGGATCAGGGGCGCCGTTCACCCGCACCATAATCGCCGTCGATCCCCCCGCCGCCGACGGCACCTGCGGCATCGTCGCCTGCGCGAGGGACGGTGAGGGGAGGGCGCACGTCCTCGCCGATCACAGCGTCGCCGGCCGCTCCCCCGAAGGCTGGGCGAGAGCCGTCGCCGACGCCGCCCGCATCCACGGCACGAACGAGGTGGTCGCCGAGCAGAACCAGGGCGGCAAGATGGTCGCCGCAGTCCTCCGAACCGCCGACCCGTCCCTGCGCGTCAAGCTCGTCACCGCCACCGTCGGCAAATCCGAACGCGCCGCCCCGGTCGCAATGCTGTTCGAAGCCGGCAAGGTGGTGCTGCACGGCAGCTTCCCCGAGCTGGAGGCGGAGCTGATGGGCATGATCGCAGGGGGCGATTACGAAGGCCCTGGCACGAGCCCCGACCGCGCGGATGCGATGGTCTGGGGCCTCACCGAGCTCATGCTCCAGAAGGAGAGGGCGGAGCCGAGGGTAAGGCTCCTCTAACCGTCATTGCGAGCCCGCGGCCCGCCCCCCGTCATTGCGAGCGAAGCGAAGCAATCCAGCAGACCGCCGTGCAGTGTCGATTGCTTCGTCGCCCCGCTCCTCGCAATGACGAGGGATGAAGCAGCCCGCTCACTGGCATAGTGCGTGCAGGCGGGCGTCGCGCTGCGACTGGCAGGCGACGCAGGTGCGGGCGCCGGGGAGGGCGCGGCGGCGGGCTTCGGGATCTCCTCCTCGCCGCATTCCACGCAGTGCGTCTCGCCCTCACCGGCGGCGGCCGCGGCTAGGCGGGCGCCGACTCCACCGTCATTGCGAGCCGCAGGCGAAGCAATCCAGATCAACTTCCGATCCCAGCGTAGCAAACCGGCAGAGCGCTCGCCTGCCTGATTGCGCGCTTCCCATCCCGTTCGTCCTGAGCCTGTCGAAGGACTGCAGTTTTTCTCTCTAGATCAGCCTGCTGGCACTGGCCACCGACAGCGCGGTGCGGCGGTGGTCGGGCAGTCGCTAACTACCCATTGCCGCCGGCTCGGCCTGTCGTAAGACAAGGGGGTGAGAAGAACGGCAATTCGCCTCTACCGGTGGTGGCGCGCGCTTAACCATCAGGGGCTCGTTGAGAATAGCTTCGACGGGAATGGCAAGCACCGGCGCGCGGAAGCCATCGGTCTGCTCGTGGCCGCCGCACCGATGGTGCCCCTCATGGTCTCTGACGAGATGGGATTGGAGCGCGGCTGGCTTTGGTATGGCTGGGGCGCGATAGCTATCGCGTGGGGCGTCAGCATCTTGGGCGTGACAATCTATCAGACCGGCAAGACAGCCGTTCGCTATTGTCGCGGCTGGTGGAACGGACGCCGGTAATGCCCACCTTCCGACGCGCACCCACGCCATTGCGAGCCGAAGGCGAAGCACTCCAGACCGACCGGCCCCGCCCCCTGTCATTGCGAGCGAAGCGAAGCAATCCAGCAGGCCGCCGTGCAGTGTGGATTGCTTCGTTGCTCCGCTCCTCGCAATGACGAGGGATGAAGCAGCGCGCTCACTGGCATTTTGCGTGCAGGCGGGCGTCGCGGGAAGGCTGGCAGGCGACGCAGGTGCGGGCGCCGGGGAGGGCGCGGCGGCGGGCTTCCGGAATATCCCCTCCGCCTTGGCCGCGGCCGAAACGAGGCCGATCGTCCGAAGCGCCTCGAGGAAGATGCGCTGCCGCGCGGGCGTCCAGCCGTCGCGGCGGTTGGAAGCGGAGGGCACAACTGAAGTGACTGTCACTTTAGCGGGGGGCTATGAGGGAAGAAATGCGCTCAGCGCTGGGAGGAACGGGGCGAGGACTCCCATGTGATCTGCTGCAGAGCTGAGAAATTTGTTGTAGGTCTCCCGAAACCTAAACGTGTTCTTCTGAGATTCCATCAGCCTGACGAGCTCAAGTAGCGTTTCGCGGTCAGCCCCCTCAATCCTGCTTGCTACAGCCCGTTGGAGCTGCACGAAGACACTGGAGCTAACCTCGTTAAGGGACCGATCGTTGCCTCCGATCGTGGTTCTGTTCTGATCGCCAGTAACGTCCCCTTGATGGATATGACCGTAGTTCGTGATCTGGACGTTCGCTCCAGCGTCCGAAGCTCGTTTCTTCTCTTCCATGCTAAAGCTAACTCCCTCTCCCAGGATACCTTCGCTTTCCAGTTTGATCGCCCAGTCCAAAACAAGGTTGCGAACTGCATCTACAATACTCACCAAGACATTCTTGCTGAAGTGAACGCTGTACGTGGCATTGGAATGTCCGCGGATTGCTTTTGCTAACTCAGTCGGGATCGGCATTACAACATGACCGCTGCCAGCGCCGATCATGGCCTCCAATCCACCGATTGGCTCACGGAAGAGCGATAAAGACAGCAAAGAAATGGATTCAGGATCACCCTGTGCGAGCCGAGTGCCGTGATGGAACGTCGTCGCCATCAACGAGCCGGCGGCTATCCTGTAAGCCGGAAGGTCTTCATCTGCGCAGGTATATCCGCTGAGTTCGCTATCCACCCAATCTAGCGTTTCCGACAGCTTGAGTTTGGCGGCAGCCAACTTCACCCGTCGGAGCAAATCCGAGGCAGACACATCTCGATTGAGGGCTGCGGCCTGTATCTCTTCAACCAAGTTCACAATCCGCGTCCCTTGAGAAAAAAACAGGAAAGAGGGTGTAACGACAAGATCACGCACACCTCGCGATGAGTCGCACGCGAGCCTTATGGCTTCCGCTCGTCGACGATCGCCAGAAGGTGACTGGCGAATACGATCAGCCTCGCCGCCTCTTCCCTATCGAGATCAACGTCCCGGTGACTGGCGGGGTTCTTGCAGTGCCCGATTGCGCCCACAAAGAGCGCCATTTCAGCCTCACGCTCATCTTGAGTGGTACCGACATTGCGAAGGGGCCCATCGTCAGGATTGAAGGCGCGTATGACCAACCGCTTTCCAATTACCGTGTTATCGTAGCGGCAGGCTGTACGAACCGCCACTTCCACCGATTTGAAGGCTTGGAACACCGCGACGTCATGATCGCCGCGCACGAACAGGTGGTGAACCTTCTCAGCTAGCTGCGGCTGCAAAAGCTGGATAGGAAGGGCATTCCCCTTCACGAAGGCTTCGACATCAGCCCGGCTCTTCAGGGTTTGTGCACGCCGGGTGAGCACATAGAACGTTCCACTCTGATCAGGGTCGCGCATGATGAGCCCTTGGCTGGTCAACCAGCCCATCGCCTCGGCAACTGCCAAACTTACGCCTCGCCGACCGTGCTGCCACGAAGGCGGCGGTTCGTTCGAAAAGGATCGGGGCGTGAACGAGTGAACTGTGAACAAACCACTCTGCGAGACCTGCGGTATGATCTCGAGTAAGATCGCCCCTAGCTCCTCGGGCTCCAATCTGAGCATGTCCGAAAGTTGAGGGAACATTTGATGGAGGAGGAGCATCCCCCCAGCCTAGCAGCAATCGAGGCGGCGAGAAGGTAGTTACCGTCACTCAGCCTCATTCAGCGGGGGTAAGAGGCCACGCTGGTTGAGAAGCTCAGATAGTTTGTGCCCTGCGCGTGCCAGTTTAGCGCTCCTCCAAGCGAGCAGTTCCAAGCCAGCAAAGACGAACGGCTGCCTCCTCATCGTTATGGCCGTCCCGTCACTCTGCGGGATATCGTGGAAGGTAATTTGTCCACCCAGGACCTGCATACGAGCATGTGCAGCCATGTGCCGGAGCGAGGCTAACTCATCAAACCTGTCGAGATAACTGACAGCAATTGAGCGATATTGCATCAGGGGCTCAGTACTGAAAACCTTCCGCAGAAACGCAATCCGCTTCTCCGCAGAGAACGGAAAAGTTCGGCGTAGTTGCACGTACTGCGGCAGCAGCGAGGCCCGAATGGCAAGTTCTCCCAGCATCGTCTCTATTTGGGCGAAAGCCGATACGATTACGCCACGATAGAATATTGCGTCTTCGATCTCCGCAGCTGACGACCACGGATTGTATTCAAGAGCGTATGGGGTCCGTATATACGACGAACGGACTCTGCGGGATCGTTCATGCTTCTCGCCAAAGACAGCCGAGCGGGGCAGCCCCCTGAGGATCCACGACGTGTCTGAGGTCTTAGCCAGTGCATGAACTCCGCGTCTCTCCGCCTTCGTGTGAAACCCCACCGACGGTGCAACCGCCACGGGGGCGGCCCCATGACGTCGAACGGGTTTGGCTGACGCCCACCCGCCGGCCGGACTGCGCGCTCTCTTTGCGCTGCTTCGGCGGCTGCGTGGCAGCCGGCGGCGCTACGCTCGGGCGCTTGTCACTGATCCAAAAAGCTCCGCATCTTCCGCGACCGGCTCGGATGCTTCAGCTTCCTCAGCGCCTTCGCCTCGATCTGCCGGATACGCTCGCGAGTCACCGAGAATTGCTGCCCGACCTCCTCAAGCGTATGGTCCGTATTCATCCCGATCCCGAACCGCATCCTCAGCACGCGCTCCTCGCGCGGCGTGAGGGACGCCAGCACCCGGGTCACCGTCTCCTTGAGGTTCGCCTGGATCGCCGCGTCCACCGGGATCACCGCGTTCTTGTCCTCGATGAAGTCGCCGAGGTGGCTGTCTTCCTCGTCGCCGATCGGCGTTTCGAGGCTGATCGGTTCCTTGGCGATCTTCATCACCTTGCGGACCTTCTCGAGCGGCATGGAGAGGCGCTCGGCGAGCTCTTCCGGGGTCGGCTCGCGGCCGATCTCGTGGAGGATCTGGCGGCTGGTGCGGACGAGCTTGTTGATCGTCTCGATCATGTGGACGGGGATGCGGATCGTCCGCGCCTGGTCGGCGATCGAGCGCGTGATCGCCTGCCGGATCCACCAGGTGGCGTAGGTGCTGAACTTGTAGCCGCGGCGATATTCGAACTTATCGACCGCCTTCATGAGGCCGATATTGCCCTCCTGGATGAGGTCCAGGAACTGAAGGCCGCGGTTGGTGTATTTCTTGGCGATCGAGATTACGAGGCGGAGGTTGGCCTCGACCATCTCCTTTTTCGCGATGCGCGCCTCGCGCTCCGCCTTCTGGACCTGGTTCACGATCCGGCGGAATTCGGCGAGGCTCATGCCGGTCGCCTGGGCGATCTCGGCGATCTCGCCGCGGATGCGCTCGATCGCGGCCGCTTCCTGGGTGCAGAAGGCGTTCCATTTCTTGTCGATGCCGCAGACGCGCTCGGACCAGTTCTCGTCGAGCTCATGGCCCATATAGGCGTCGAGGAAGGCTTTGCGCGGCACCTTGTGGCGCTCGGCGAGGCGGAGCATCTGGCCGCCCAGAGCGGTCAGCCGGCGGTTATAGCTGTAGAGCTGGTCGACGAGGAACTCGATCTTGGCGCCGTGGAACTGGACGCTCTCGACCTCGGCGGTGAGCTGCTCGCGAAGCTTCTGGTACTTGGCTTCCTCGGCCTTGGGGAATTCCTGGCCGGCGCTCATCGCCTCCATGCGCGTGTGCTGGAGCTTGGCGAACTTCTTGAAGAGCGAGGTGATGTTGGCGAACTTCTCGAGCGCCTGGGGCTTTAGAAGCTCCTCCATGGCGGCGAGGGAGAGGGTGTTGTCCTCCTCCTCATCGTCGCTCGGGCGCGGAGCGCGCTGCACGATGTTGCCGTCCTCGTCCTCCTCGGTCTCGGGGGCCTCCTCGACCTCCTCCTCTTCCTTGTAGGAGGGGCCGGCGGTCTTCTCGGAAATGTCGTCGCCGCCTTCCTCGGCGCTCTCGACCTGCTCAGGCGTCGGCCCCTTGGAGAGCATGGCGTCGAGATCGAGGATCTCGCGCAGCTGCATGTTGCCGGCGTTGAGCGCGTCGGACCATTCGATGATCGCGTTGAAGGTGATCGGGCTTTCGCACAGCCCCCAGATCATCGTGTCGCGGCCGGCCTCGATGCGCTTGGCGATCGCGATCTCGCCCTCGCGGGAGAGCAGTTCGACGGCGCCCATCTCGCGAAGGTACATGCGCACCGGATCGTCGGTGCGGTCGACCGTTTCCTTTTTCTTCTCGACGATGAAGCGCTCGTTCTCGCCGCTGGTGCCGTCGTCGTCGGCATCCGCGTCGCCGTCGGCCTCGTCCTTGGACGCGCCATCCTCGTCGTC
>NZ_DASVUE010000033.1:0-9201 GCF_036387215.1 Allosphingosinicella sp.
GACACATAATGATGATGGCCGCTATGCGAGCCGCTGTCGGGCTTGGTCATCTTGATCCGGTCGCCCTCGACCCGGTCGACGGTGCCGACGTGCACCTCGTCCGCGCCGACGATTTCCATATGCTCCCTGACCTGGCTGAGATCCGCCATCGCTCTTCCTCCTGCTTTGGGATTATCCTGCGGCCTAAACGTATCGGCGGCGGAATGGATGCAGCGGGAGAGCAGGCTTCATTCGCTCCTGAGCGCCTCGATCGGCGACAGGCGGGAGGCGCGGAGTGCGGGATACCCGCCGAACACGATCCCGATCACGGCGGAGAAGATGATGGCGCCGATCGCGACGCTGATCCCCACCTGCGCGGGGAAGTCGGCGTAGGTCGAAAAGGCGCGGGCCGCGGCGATCGCGAGAACGATCCCGATGGCTCCGCCGATCACGCACAGGATCGCCGCCTCCACGAGGAACTGGCTGCGGATGTCGCGGCGGCGGGCGCCGAGGGCCATTCGGAGGCCGATCTCCCGGGTACGCTCCGTTACCGAAACCAGCATGATGTTCATGATGCCGATCCCGCCGACGAGGAGCGAGATGGACGCGATCGCTACCAGAACGCTCTGGAAGATCGCCGTCACCTGGCTGCTCTGCTCGATGAACTCGGCGGTGGTCCGGATCGTGAAAGGCTGAACGTCCTGCCGCGCCACGTTGTAGCGTTCCCGGAGGAGCCGCGTCATGTCGCGCTTCGCTTCCTCGAGGTCCGTGCCCTCCTCGAACCCCACATAGAGGACGTGAAGGTCGTCGGGTCCTGGAAGGCTGTTCTTGAAGCGGGTGCGGGCGGTGGTGATCGGAACGACGATCGTATCGTCATTGTCGTTGCCGAAGCTCGACCCCTTTGATTCGAGGACGCCGATGACCGTGAACGGCACCCGGTCGATCCGAAAGCCTTCACCGACGGGGTCCGCCGTTCCGAACAATTTCTGGGCAACGGTCGGGCCGAGCACCGCGACCCTTGCGCCGGAGCGGACGTCCGCCTCGCTGATGAAGCGGCCGGCCTCGGCACCGATGCTCGCGACGGACGCGAAACCGGAGGTTGCCCCGATCGCCGTCGTTGACGCGCGCCGCCCGGCCGAGACGAGCTGGACGCTGGCACGGAGCTGCGGGGCGATCGCGCTGACGCCGGGGATCGACCGCTGGATGGCGCGCGCGTCGCGCATCGTGAGCCGCCCGCGGTCAAACGAGGAGCGGCCGCCCTGGGCATCCGGCTGGGGAAAGACGATCGCCATGTTGGATCCGAGCGCGTTGATCGATTCCATCACCGACACCTGCGCGCCCGATCCCACCGCCATCGCCAGAGTCACTGCGAAGACGCCGATCATCACGCCCAGGGTCGTCAAGATGGAGCGCATCAAATTGGTGCGCAGCGCCGTCAGCGCGATCCCGACGTTGATCGCCCCGGCATCGAGCTTTCCGAACAGGGACCGTTTCATGCGGCGACCAGGCGGTCAGCGACAGGGGCGTCATCGATGATCCGGCCATCGCGAAACAGGATGCGCCGGCGGGCATAGCGGGCGATGTCGGCTTCGTGGGTGACCAGCACCACCGTGATCCCCTCGTCGTTCCGCGCCTGGAAGATACGCATGATCTCATCCGAGGTCGCCGAATCCAGAGCTCCGGTTGGCTCGTCCGCAAGCAGGATCTTGGGCTCCGTGACGAGCGCACGCGCGATCGCGACGCGCTGCTGCTGGCCGCCCGAGAGCTTTGCGGGGCTGTGATCGAGCCGGTCCCCAAGCCCCATGGCTTCGAGCTTGGCCCTTGCGCGCTCGCGCCGCTCGCCAGGCGATGCGCCGGCATAGATGAGCGGCACCGCGACATTGTCCAGCGCGCTGGTGCGGGCAAGCAGGTTGAATTGCTGGAAGACGAAGCCGATCGTCCGGTTTCGGAGCTCGGCCAGCGAGTCGCTGCTCATCAGGCTGGTCTGGGCGCCGTCGACCAGAAGCGTTCCGGCGCTCGGCACATCGAGGCAACCGACCATGTTCATGAAGGTCGATTTGCCCGATCCGCTCGCTCCCATGATGGCGACGAACTCGCCCTCGTCCACCGTGACGCTGACCCCGCGGAGGGCATGGACGGTCTCCTCGCCCATGCGATAGTCCTTGGTGAGGTCGCGCGCTTCGACGAGCGGGCGGCTCACTTGCCCGCCTCCTGGCCCTCCTCGTCCTCCTCGGGTTCCTTCGTCCGCTTCTTCTCAAGCGACCTGGACCGGACCAGCACGCGCTCGCCGGGCTTCAAGCCGGCGGCGATCTCGACGAAATCCTCTCCGCGAAGGCCGACCCGAACGGCACGGCGCTGCGGCTTGTACGGGTCGGCCGAGGCCAGCCAGACGCTCGGCGGCGGCTTCACCCCCGCTTTCACCCGCACTTCCTCCTTCTTCGGCCGGTCCCCCTCCCGGGGCCGGAAGCGGAGGGCCGCGGAAGGCACCCTCAGCACTGCCGGCCGCGCGCCGGTGATGATCTCGACGTTGGCGGTCATGCCCGGAAGCAGCTTCCCTTCAGGATTCTGGACCTGGAGAATCACCAGATAGCTGACCACGTTCTGGGCCTCGCTCGCGGAGGTGCGGATCTGGCGCACGGTCGCCCTGAACGTCTGATCGGGATAGGAATCCACCGTGAACCGCACCGGCTGGCCGACGCGGACCTCACCGATATCTGCCTCGTCGACCGATGCTTCGACCTGCATCACGCCCATGTCGGAGGCGATCTCGAACAGGTTCGGAGTCTGGAAGCTGGCCGCAACGGTCGCGCCGGGTTCGACGAGCTTGTTGATCACCGTTCCGCTCGCAGGGGCGAGGATCCGGGTGCGGTTCAGGTCGAGCATCGCCGATTGCAGCTCCGCCTCGCGCTGCCGGATCTGGGCCCGCGCGGAGACCACCCCCGCCGCCGCCGTCTTCACTGCGCTTTGCGCCGCGGCCACGGCGTTCGCCGACTGGTCGAGGCCAGTCTTCGACGTGAAGCCGCGCTCGGAGAGTTCCTTGCGTCGCGCAAATTCGCGACCCTGTATTTCGATGTCGGTGCGGGCGCGTGCCAGCCCCGCTTCCGCCTGGGCGAGCGAGGCGCGCGAAAGCTGCACCTGCGCCTCGGCCTGGGTGACCCGGGCCTGGACCCGGGTCGGGTCGATTTCCGCCAGCGGCTGCCCCGCCGTCACCGGCGAATTGTAATCGACGAACACCCGGGAGACCTGGCCGGATATTTCGGAGCCCACCTTGATCGTGTTCAGGGCACGGATTTTGCCGCTCGCCGATACGATCCGGACGACGTCGCCTCGCTGCGCGGCAACCGCCACATATTCGTAGGTCGGCTTCTTGGGCGCCGCCACCTTGTAGATGATGAACAGGGCGGCCGCCGCGATCAGCGCCGACCAGATCGGGTGACGGCGGATCCAGCCGATCCCGGCAAACTTCCTGATCACGCTTATGCCCCCCGACGCACCCCGATACGCTTGATGTTAACGCCTTTTTTGCCCCCGACCAGCGCAAATCGTCCCGCCGATCGGCGGCTCGCCAGATCACGCCTGCCGCGGCTTCAACGCCGCGCCGGCCTCACTTCTTGGCCGACAAAAACCCATAGCCCGCGCCGACGACCGCACCGAAGAGCGGCCCGACGAACGGGACCGGAATGGCGATGACGGCACCGATTGCGGCCGCAATCGCAGTGCGCTTGGCAACGGGATCCTCGAACATGGCCTTACCTCCTGACCGGTGTATTATAGTAATAATACAGATGACGTCCAGCGTTCGCTGCAACCGGCGCAAGATGCCGAGGTAGAAAGACGCCGTCGCTCGCTGCTAACCCGCCGCGGGCGAACCGAGGCAAGGGACCTTTGGGGCCGTCCAGTCGATCTCATAAGTGGCCGGCACGCTGGCCGCGCTTTTCGCCTCCGAAACCGATCGCGAAGGTTTGTATGTGATCCACGCCATCGAATTGTCGAAGGCGCTGATCCGCGCATTGTCCCGCTTCGCCGTCGCTGCGTCGATTTCCGGCTGTTCAACGCGGGAGCCGCGCACCATTCGGATGGCGCCATCGCGAAGTTCGAAGGCCCGATGATAGTTTCGGCCGAACATTCGTGTGTCGAAGCTTGAGTTGAACCCCCAGTGCAACGGCCGTGTCGACTGAGGCAGGCGAACGGTCGTCACGTGGCAACTGAACTCCGGGTTGCTGTAATAAGGGGCATTCTGGTCTTGCTCGGCGGGCCGGACCCGCTTTTCCGGCGGATTGAAGCCGCCGCCGGGGAGCGAGAGCGATTTGGCCCCTCCCCCATCGTCGTCCCAGTCGACCGTGCCGGTGCCGCTGATGGTCAGGATGCTTGCCTGCGCCTTCGTGTCGTAGCGCCACTTGGCGTCGTCGATGCTCTGCCAGGTGTCACCGACCATCTGCTGGCGCAGCCCGCTGAGCAGCTGGGCCGGAGCGATGCCCGAAAACTGGACCTGTTGCTGTAGCCCCGCAATGCCGCGAGTGATCGTGGTGGTGGTAATCCGCGCCGGTTGGGCGAAGCCGGCCCGCGCATCGATCTCGTATAGCTGGATCTCGTCAGGGGTCTCCGGGAGCCGCCATCCTAGAGGCAGGATTGAGCTGCCTTGGGCAGTGAGCGGCAAGGTCCACCGATAGGGTATCACCGGGGTCGCACTTGGCCCCGCCACCGGCGGAAGCGTGCCGTCGAGCCAATGATCGGAGCCGTCGATCCGCGCCCGCACGAGGACGTGGTCGAACATCAGCGGGCTCGGCAGCCGCTCGTCGAGACCATCATCCGCCCCGCTATTGTTTGCGAGTACGGGCTCCGCTTCGATCCCTAGCTCCGTCAGAAGCGCCAGCAGCAGCGCCGTTTTCCCCTTGCAGTCGCCGTAGCGGCGGCGCCAGGTCTCCTCAGCAGTGGCGGGCGTCAGGTTCCCGCCACTCAGGCCGACATAAATGTAGCGGACCTCCTGCTGCACGAGCTTCAGCGCGGCACTGGCCCGATCGAACGGGCGCGGATGCGCTGCCGCGATGCGGCTCGCCTCCTCCTTGAGCGGCGAACCCGCGCCGAGTCTCGCCGCCTTGACGTACAGCGGCGCGAAGTGCCGCGAAATCGACGCCCAGTCCTTGAAGTCGCTATATTCGACCACGCGCTGCCACAGGTAGCGAGGCGGCGCGTCCTTGGGCGGAGAGAGAGCGGGCGGATTGTCGAAGGAAAATACGACCGCCTTTGTGCTGCGCTTGGCGGCAGCCGCCATGGCCGGCGCAATCTTGAGGTGCGGCTCCTGCCCTTCGTCCCAGCTCAATCCAAGGCGAAACCGGCCCGGCGCCGGATCGGGTGCGAGCAAGAGCAGCCCGGCTGCATTCGCACCGAGAGTGGGGTCGCTCGAGCGGACGGTTAGTGCGAATTCGAGCTCATCGCCGACGCGCAGGTCGGGAACGCGGAGCACGGCCGTTAGCGCACCGGTGAGGGTCGCCGCCTCCAGCTGATCCTCACGGCGAAGGATCTCGAACGAAGCGCTCTCGAGCACCTCGATAACTTTGCCGTCCCGGTGCACGCGTAGAGCATGCACCGTCGGCGCGCCGGCGGAGGGATTCCAGCCGATCGACAGATTGCCCGTCTGCAGTGCGTTCGGATGGAGTATCCGGATGCGGTAGCCCAGATAGTGTGCTTCGCCCTCGCGATCGAGATGGACCAGCGTGTCGTAACGGCGGACGAACACCATTCCGCTCGCATCCTGTGGGACGGCCATTAATTCGGTCGGCACCACCCAGTCCGGCGCAGGCGCCCGTCGCACCTGGTCGTTCTGGCTATGTGCCGGCGAGGCGGCAAGCGTCCATGCGATGACCAGTGAAGCTGCAGTGCGCACTTTATGCCAAGCCCTTTTTCGGCGTCACAATGGGCGGAAATACCGGAGATGCAACAAGAATTCATGCGAGGAAGGGGGTAGCTGCGTGCGCTGGCTACCGCCACGGCCAGTCGCGTCTTCATCTTCCCTCGTCGCGTCTTTGCAAACGTGCGCATTGCGGGCAATGAACCTTCGGCCGCCTGCCCCGCACTCGCCTGGATGACCCGTTGATCGAGCTTTCTGCGATCCTCCTTGCGGCCGGAGCCGGCATGATCGGGGGTGCGATGAATGCGCTTGCCGGCGGCGGCACCTTCGCCACGCTGCCCGCATTGATCGCGCTCGGGCTGCCGGCCAATATCGCAAACGCGACGTCGAACGTCGCGCTTCTTCCCGGCGCCGCGACGAGCGCCTTGGCCTATCGGGACGAACTCGGGCCCGTGGCGGGAATGCCGGTTCGGCTGCTCGCAGCGGTCACGTTCGTCTTCGGGCTTGTCGGCAGCCTGCTCCTCGTGCTCACTCCGACCGAGACCTTCGACATCATCATACCCTGGCTTCTGCTCTTTGCCTTCGCGGTGATGGCGTTCGGCAAGCGCGCCGCGGACTGGCTTCACCGCCGCGTCACCATCGGCCGACCTGCTCTGCTGGCTGCCCAGGCGCTGCTCGGGATCTATGGCGGCTATTTCGGCGGAGGCGTGGGGCTGATCACGACGGCCGTTTACGGGCTGCTTGCGAACATCCGTCCGCGCGAGCTGTTCGCGATCCGGACGACGATGCTTGGGGTCGCCAATCTCGCGGCAGCCTTCATCTTCATCGGTTTCGCGATGGTGTGGTGGTGGGCCTGCCTGCCGATGCTGCTCGGCGCCGTCGCCGGCGGCTGGCTCGGAGCGCTGCTGGGCAAGCGGCTGTCGCACCGGGCGGTGCGAATCTGGACGTTGCTGGTCACGGCCGCGACCACTGTCGTCTTCTTCGTGCGTGCTTATGGGTAGGGCGAGCCATCCCGAGCGCAGCGGCTACAGATCGGGCTCCACCCACCCCAGACGCGCCTCCTTCGAGAAGAGGCGCTCGGGCGAGTAGAAGCGAAGCGGCCAATCGCGCTGCCCCTCCTCGGCCCGAAGCAGCGCGTTCACCTTTTCGGCGAGCGGCAGCGAGGGATCGGTGCGGGCGAGGAAGCCCCTCACCGCCTTGACGTAAACCTGGGTGATCGTCTCGTGATATCCTTGCGCCTCGTCGTTCACGCCGCCGACGCTTTCGTTGAAGCGGCGGATGACGGCGGGGAGGTCACGCTCCGGGAGGATGTCGGGCCGCTCCACCAGCAGATAGAGGCAGGCGGCGAGATGGGCCTCATGGGTCCAATCCTCGCGAACGAGCGCGCAGGCGAGGAGCCCCTCCCCGATCCGCCGCACCGCGGCGTCGTCCGTGAACGGCCGCGGCTCATGATGTTCGCTCATTTCCTCTCTCCAAAAAGAAAGGGAGCGCGCCGGCCGCCGCCGACACGCTCCCCTTTCGATCTGCTTGTTGCTGGGCGTCAGGCTGCGGTCGGTGCGGCTTCCTTGACGCCTTGATCGACGTGGGCTTCGAACTTCGCGAAATTGTCGATGAACAGCTTCACGAGCTTCTGCGCCGTCGCGTCGTACTCGGCCTTGTCCGCCCAGGTCTCGCGCGGGTTCAGGATCGCGGTGTCGACGCCCGGCACCGCGATCGGAACCTGAAAGCCGAAATTATCGTCGGTGCGGAACTCGGCATTCTTAAGGCTGCCGTCTAGCGCGGCGTTGAGGAGCGCGCGGGTGGCCTTGATCGGCATGCGGCTGCCGACGCCGTATTTGCCGCCGGTCCAGCCGGTGTTGACCAGCCAGCAGTCGACGTTTCCGCGGGCGATCCGCTCCTTCAAAAGGTTGCCGTATACCGATGGATGACGCGGCATGAATGGCGCGCCGAAACAGGTCGAGAAGGTGGCTTCCGGCTCGGTGACGCCGATCTCGGTTCCGGCGACCTTCGCAGTGTAGCCCGAGAGGAAGTGGTACATGGCCTGATCGGGCGTCAGCTTCGCGATCGGGGGCAGAACGCCGAACGCGTCGGCGGTGAGCATCACGATATTGCGCGGCACCGGCCCCATATTCTCGGCCGAGCAATTGGGGATGAAGTCGATCGGATAGGCGCCGCGGCTGTTCTCGGCCAGCTGGTTGTCGTCGAGGTCGAGTTCGCGCGTATCGGGGTCGATCACGACATTCTCGAGCACGGTACCGAAGCGCTTGGTCGTCGCGTAGATCTCCGGCTCCGCCTCGGCGGAAAGGCGGATCATCTTCGCATAGCAGCCGCCCTCGAAGTTGAAGACCGCAGTGTCGGACCACCCATGCTCGTCATCGCCGATGAGCGTCCGGGCGGGATCGGCGGAAAGCGTCGTCTTGCCGGTGCCCGACAGGCCGAAGAAGACGGCGGTGTCGCCATTGGGGCCGATATTGGCCGAGCAGTGCATCGGCATCACGCCCGTCGCCGGGAGCATGTAGTTGAGCACGCCGAACACCGACTTCTTCATCTCGCCGGCATAAGCGGTGCCGCCGATCAGGATCATCTTTTCGGTGAGGCTGACGGCGATCACAGTCTCGGAGCGGCAGCCGTGGCGCTCGGGATCGGCGCGGAAGCTCGGCAGGTCGATGATCGTGAAATCGGGCGCGAAGCCCTCGAGCTCGGAATATTCGGGGCGGACGAGCATCGTCCGGATGAAGAGGTTGTGCCAGGCAAGCTCGTTGATCACGCGCACGTTGACGCGGTGCTCGGGCTGCGAGCCGCCATAGAGATCGGCGACGAACAAAGTCTCCTTCTTCGCGAGCTCGGCGAGGAAGTCGGCTTTGAGCGCCTGGAACGCTTCCGGCGTCATCGACCTGTTGTTGTCCCACCAGATGGTGGATTCGGTCTCGGCGTCGCGGACGGTGAACTTGTCCTTTGCGGAGCGGCCGGTGTGGCGGCCGGTCTCCACGACCAGCGGCCCGTCCTTGGCGAGCATTCCTTCGCCGCGCTTCACAGCCTGTTCGACGAGTGCCGAATGGCCGAGGTTCCAGTAGAGCTTGGCGGGCGTGGAAATGCCCTGGTTGGCAAGCCCGAATGAGGGCACGCGATTGGCCACTTCAATCTCCTAATAGCGCGACAATGGGCTGCGGAGAGAGACGCCGCGCCGCCGTTCCGGGGCCGCATATCGAAGAGCGGGGCCTCCGTCAAAGGCCCGCTGGTTGCGGCGTGGGACGGGAATGGATAGGATCGGCTGGACCATGTCGATAACGATCGCGCTCGTCGACGACGACCGGAACATCCTCACCTCCGTCTCGATCGCGCTCCAGGCAGAGGGCTTCATCACCCGCGTCTAT
>NZ_DASVUE010000034.1:0-18162 GCF_036387215.1 Allosphingosinicella sp.
GCTTCATGCCGCACCTCCATATGAGCTTCCAGGCTGGCGACGACATGATCCTGAAGCGCATGAAGCGCCGCCACAGCCGCGCGCAGGCGGTGGAGACGGTAGCCCGGCTGAAGGCGAAACGGCCGGAGATCGCCATCGGCGCGGACCTCATCGCCGGTTTTCCCACTGAGACGGAAAAAATGGCCGAGAACAGCCTCAGGCTGATCGATGACTGCGACATCGTGATGGGGCATATCTTCCCTTATTCGCCCAAGCAGGGCACCCCAGCGGCGCGCATGCCGCAGGTGCTTGCGGAGGCGATCAAGGCGCGGGCGCAGCGGCTCCGGGAGGCGACAGCTCGGCGCAAGGCGGCGTGGCTGGACGAAATGGTGGGGACGCGGCAGCGCGTACTGGTCGAAAGGGGCGGCACGGGCCATTCCGAGAATTTCGCGCCGGTGCGGGTGAAGGGGCATGAGGTCGGTAAGGTGGTGGAGGTGACGATCACGGACATCGACGGCGGGATGCTGATCGGAGAAGCGGCTTGAGCGAGACTCCCTGGCTCGACCGGCTCCGCGGCGGCTTTCAGAAGACCTCCGAGCGGCTCGGCGAGAACCTCACCGGGCTCTTCACCAAGGCTGCGCTCGATGCCCAGACGCTGGACGAGATCGAGGAAGCGCTGATCGCCTCGGACCTCGGCCCTTCGGCCGCCGCGAGGGTGCGGGATCGCCTGGCGGCGGAGCGCTTCGAGCGCGGCCTGTCGGAAGCGGGCGTGAAGCTGGTCGTCGCCGACGAACTGTCGAAGATCCTCGCACCGGTCGCGGTGCCGCTCGAGATCGATGCATTCCCGCGGCCGCAGGTGATCCTGGTCGTCGGCGTCAACGGCTCCGGCAAGACCACCACCATCGCCAAGCTCGCGCACCTGTTCCTGGAGCAGGATTATTCGGTGCTGCTCGCCGCCGGCGACACATTCAGGGCCGCGGCGATCGGACAGCTCAGGATCTGGGCCGAGCGGATCGGCGTGCCGATCATAACCGGCCCGGAGGGCGGCGATGCCTCGGCGATCGTGTTCGACGGGTTGAAGAAAGCCACCGCCGAGGGCATCGACGTGCTGATCGTCGATACCGCCGGGCGGCTCCAGAACAAGACGGGCCTGATGGACGAGCTCGCCAAGATCCGGCGCGTGCTGGGACGATTGAATCCGGCCGCTCCGCACGATGTCGTGCTCGTGCTCGACGCGACGACGGGGCAGAACGCATTAAACCAGATCGAAGTGTTCAGGGAGGTGGCCGGCGTGACGGGGCTCGTCATGACCAAGCTCGACGGCACCGCGCGGGGCGGCGTGCTCGTGGCGGCCGCCCAGCAATATGGCATCCCCATCCACGCGATCGGCGTGGGCGAAGGCATGGACGATCTGCGCCCATTCGACCCCGAAGAAGCAGGGCAGGCGATCGCCGGCGCCACCGACGAGGAATTGCAGTGACAGACAGCGAACAAAGGAAAGCGTCGACGGGCGCGAAGCTGGCGATCGATCTGGGGCCGCTCCTGGTCTTCTTCCTCGTCAACGGCTTCGCTCCCGTGCCGGACGTGCTCAAGATCTTCTACGCGACCGGTGCCTTTATGGCGGCGATGATCGTGGCGATGGTGATCTCGCAGATCCGCTACCGCCATATCTCGCCGATGCTGCTCTTCTCCGGCGTGATGGTGATGGTGCTGGGCGGCATCACCCTCTGGCTCCACAACGAGACCTTCATCAAGCTGAAGCCCACCATCTACTATCTCGTGGCGGCAGGGCTCCTGACCTTCGGAGTGGTGACGCGCCGCAACCTCCTCGAGACGGTGCTCGGCTCAGCCTATCCCGGCCTTTCCGAGCGCGGCTGGCAGCTGCTGACGCGCAACTGGATCCTGTTCTTCGTCGCGATGGCGGCCATGAATGAAGCGGTCTGGCGAAACTCGAGCACCGATTTCTGGGTCGGCTTCAAGCTCTGGGGCGCCCTCCCCGCCACCTTTGTCTTCGCACTCGCCAATGTGCCGATGCTGATGCGGCACGGCATGCAGCTCGAGAAAGGATCGGAGGAACCGCCCGTTCCTCCGACGCAGTAAAGCCATGCAGCCGGTCATCTCCATCGCGGGCCTCACCAAAACCTATGCTTCCGGGCATCAGGCGCTGAAGGCTGTCGACCTGGACATCCAGAAGGGCGAGATCTTTGCCTTGCTCGGCCCGAACGGTGCGGGAAAGACGACGCTCATCAGCATCGTCTGCGGCCTCGTGACGCCGAGTTCCGGAACCGTGCAGGTCGCTGGCCATGACATCCTGGGCGACTACCGTCAGGCGCGGACGCTGATCGGTTTGGTGCCGCAGGAGCTCAATACCGATGCATTCGAGGCGGTGTGGGACACCGTCGCCTTCAGCCGCGGCCTGTTCGGACGCCCGAAGAACCCGGCCTTCATCGAAAAGGTGCTGAAGGACCTCTCGCTGTGGGATAAGCGCCATACGAAGATCAAGGAGCTGTCCGGCGGCATGAAGCGCCGCGTGATGATCGCCAAGGCGCTCGCGCACGAACCGGAGGTGCTGTTCCTCGACGAACCCACCGCAGGCGTCGACGTCGAGCTTCGCCGCGACATGTGGGCGCTCGTTCGCCAGCTTCGCGAGAGCGGCGTCACCGTCATCCTCACCACCCATTATATCGAGGAAGCCGAGGAGATGGCCGACCGCATCGGCGTCATCTCCAAGGGCGAGCTGATCCTGGTGGAGGAGAAGACCCGGCTGATGGAGAAGCTCGGCAAGAAGCAGCTGACGCTGAACCTCTCTGAGCCGATGTCCGCGATTCCGCCCGAGCTCGCCGAATGGGATCTGGCGCTGAAGGCCGACGGCAACGAACTCGAATATGTCTTTGACGGGAAAGCGGAACGCACCGGCATCCCGTCGCTTCTGCGCCGCCTTAGCGATCTCGGCATCGCCTTCAAGGATCTCAACACGCGGCAGAGTTCGCTGGAGGACATCTTCGTGAGCCTCGTCACCGAAAGGAAGGGCGGATGAGCGTCTCCGCATTCAACGCCCGCGGCGTCTGGGCGATCTACAAGTTCGAGATGCACCGGTTCAAGCGGACGCTCTGGACAGGCCTTGCAGTGCCGGTGATCACGACCTCGCTTTATTTCGTCGTGTTCGGCTCCGCGATCGGCTCGCGGATGACCGCGATAGATGGCGTCAGTTACGGCGCGTTCATCGTGCCCGGTCTCATGATGCTCTCGCTCTTCACGGAAAGCATCTTCAACGCATCGTTTGGCATCCACATGCCCCGCTTCACCGGCACGATCTACGAGCTGCTGTCGGCGCCCTTATCCGCGTTCGAAACCGTGCTCGGCTATGTCGGCGCGGCCGCCACGAAATCCACGATCGTCGCCTTGGTGATCCTCGCGACTGCCCACCTGTTCGTGGACATCCGCATTCTGCACCCGATCTTCATGATCGCCTTCCTGCTGCTGATCGCGGCCACATTCTGCCTGTTCGGCTTCATCGTCGGCATCTGGGCAAAGGGGTTCGAGCAGCTGCAGGTGATCCCGCTCCTGATCGTCACCCCCCTCACGTTCCTCGGAGGGTCCTTCTATTCGATCGACATGCTGCCCGAGCCGTGGCGGACGATCACCCTCTTCAACCCGATCGTCTATCTGATCAACGGCTTCCGCTGGACCTTCTACGGCACGGCCGACGTGGCGGTGGGAACGAGCCTCGCCGCCACTTTGGCCTTCTTCTTCATCTGCCTCGGCGTGGTCGCCTGGATCTTCAGGACCGGCTACCGCCTCAAGAGTTGAGGCTCAGGCGAGCTCGGCGACCGCCGACTGCCCGACCCCCTCGTAGCGCTCCGCCACCTTCTCCCAATCGACCACGTCCCACCAGGCGTTGAGGTAGTCGGCGCGGCGATTGTTGTACTTCAGATAGTAAGCGTGCTCCCAAACGTCGTTGCCCAGGATCGGCGTTCCCTTCACCGGCGCATCGTCCATCAGGGGATTGTCCTGGTTCGGCGTCGCGACGATCGAGAGCTGTCCGTCGTGATCGGCCACGAGCCATACCCAGCCGGAGCCGAACTGGCCGACGCCCGCCTCGTTGAATTTCTTCTTTAACGCGTCCAGCGAGCCGAAGGCGTCGTCGATCACCTCGGCGAGCCGGCCAACCGGCGCACTTCCGCCGGGTTTCATCGTCTCCCAGAAGAAGCTGTGGTTCCAGTGCCCGCCGCCATTGTTGCGGACCTTCTTGGGCTGGGAGGAGATGCTCGCGAGGATTTCCTCGAGGGTCTTCCCCTCCAACGACGGATCCTCGCTTACCCCCTCGTTCAGTTTGTCCACATAGGCCTGATGGTGCTTGCTGTGATGCAGCTGCATCGTCTGCGCATCGATCGTCGGCTCAAGCGCATCATAGGCGTAGGGCAAGGGGGGGAGCGTGAACGCCATGGGGGAGTCCTCCTGTTGGTTGACCCTCAGGTAGGCAGCTGGCGGGCTAATTAAAGCCTATTTCGCCTCCGCAGGCGCAAGTATCTCGTGCCGCTTCAGCGCGTGGCGGAGCTGGTCGTAGCTGAGCTGGAGCGCGGCGGCAGCGGCGCGCTGGTTCCAGCGGCACTTTTCGAGCGCAGTCGAAAGGATCGCCTTCTCATATTCCGCGATGGCGAGCCGGAAATCGGCACAGCTGGACGGATCGTAGGCGCTGACCGGGCCCGTGGGCATGGGAGTGGAGATCGTCACCGTCGGCTCCGCCTCCCGCTTGTTCTCGTTGGCGGCAGCGGGGCGCCAGGGCGATTCGAACGGATCGAATTGGATCGCGTCGATCGGCCGCTCCTGATCCTCCCAGCGGTAGACCGCGCGCTCGACGACGTTCCGAAGCTCGCGGACGTTGCCGGGCCAGTCGTAGGCGAGCAGCTTCGCCGACGCGGACGCGCTGAAGCCGGGCCACTTGTCCCATTCGAGTTCGAGCGCCATCCGCCGGGCGAAGTGATCGGCAAGGACCGGAATGTCGCTGATCCGGTGGCGGAGCGGCGGCAGCGTCACCACCTCGAAACAGAGCCGGTCGAGAAGATCGGCACGGAAACGATTTTCTTCGACGAGCTTCGGGAGATGCTCGTTGGTCGCAGCGACGATGCGCACGTCGACCTGCACGGGCTTAGAGGCGCCGATGCGGGTGACTTCCCCATATTCCACGGCCCTCAGCAGCCGCTCCTGTGCGCCCTGCGAGAGGGTCGCCAACTCGTCGAGGAACAGGGTGCCGCCGTCCGCCTCCTCGAACCGCCCGACACGCGCCTTGGTGGCGCCGGTAAAGGCGCCCGCCTCATGGCCGAACAGCTCGGCTTCGATCAGAGTTTCCGGAAGGGCGGCGCAGTTCATGGTGACGAGCGGCTGATCCCACCGCGGCGACAGCCGGTGGAGGCGCTCGGCGACCAATTCCTTGCCGGTTCCGCGTTCGCCGATCACAAGCACCGGACGGTCGAGCGCAGCGGCGCGGCTCGCCCTCTCGACAGCGTCGAGGAAGGACGAGGATTGGCCGACCAGCTGGGTGTTTCGCTCCATTCCCAAAGCTTGGTGTAATTTCCCACGGCTTGGCAAGTCCAATCTGGAACGACAGCCGCTTCCCTGCCGCTTTTCGGCAGAAATCCGGGCTTCCGGAGACTTGGCACGGCTCTTGTAGATGACGAGGCATACCGCCGGGGGGACTGGCGGAAATTGGAAAAAGCCAGGTTCAGGAGACAAGACATGTTCAACAATGATTTCTCTCGCGTCGCCCTCTCGATGCTGGGCGCTCTCGTTTTCACCTTCACCGCGGTCGGCGCCGCGGTCGGGCCGGCCCGGCTGGTCGAAACCACTCCCGTGGTTTATGCCGGTACTGCCTCGAACGCAGCGGTGGCGGCCTAATGGCCGAGACGGTTCTGGTCGGGCGGGATGAGCTCTTCAAAATAGCTCCACCCCGCGCGCCCCGGCCGTCGCGGCCGGCTCCTCCGCCCCGCCCCTCGCGGCCGACACGACCGAAAGTGGAGTTCTATTTGATGAGCATCTTCTCCCGCACCAGGGACATCATCGCCGCCAACATGACGGATCTTCTCGATAAGGCTGAGGATCCGGCCAAGATGATCCGGATGATCATCATGGAGATGGAGGAGACGCTTGTTGAGGTCCGCGCGTCCGCTGCCCGCACGATTGCGGACCAGAAGGAGATGCGCCGGCAGATCTCGAAGCTCGAGAAGATCCAGGAGGGCTGGACCGAGAAGGCGGAGCTGGCGCTGTCGAAGGGCCGCGAGGATTTGGCGAAGGCCGCTCTTGTCGAGAAGCGGAAGGCCGGCGACATGGCCGAGCAGCTCGGTGTCGAGATCCAGGTTCTGGACGATGCGCTTCGTGCGTCGGAGGCTGACATCGCCAAGCTTCAGGGCCGGCTTCGGGAGGCGCGGACGCGGCAGAACGCGATCGCCGCACGGATGGAGAGCGCCCACAACCGCACCAGGCTCCGCGAGATGTATGCGGGTCCGAAGGTCAGCGAGGCCTTTTCCCGCTTCGACGTTCTCGAGCGCCGCGCCGATTATGCCGAGGGCGAAGCCGATGCGCTGTCGCTCGGAGCACCGCCCAAGTCGCTTGAGGAGGAGATCGCGGAGCTCAGGAACGAGGAAGCCGTCGATGCCGAGCTCCAGGCGCTGAAGGCGCGGCTCAACTCAGAGAAGGAGGGCTGAGGCCGTGGAAGAAATCCTGATCCCGATCATCGTCGTCCCGATCATCTTCCTGGGGCTTCCGTGGCTCATCTTCCACTACATCACCAAGTGGAAAAGCGCCGCCACCATCACCGGAGAGGACGAGAAACTGCTCGACGAGCTGCACGAACTGGCGAGGCGCCTCGATGACCGCATGGTGACCATCGAGCGCATCATGGCAGCCGAAAATCCCGGCTGGCGCCAGCTGGCGCAGGATCCGGCCGGCCTCAGCCTCGAAGACTCCAGTTCCATCCGGAGGATCAGCAAATGACCGAGATTCCACGTCGCACGAAGTTCTACCTCGACAAGCAGAACAAGAAGTGGATGGGCGTCTGCGCCGGCATTGCCGACTATACCGGCATCGATGTCACCGTCGTCCGCATCGGGATGGTGATCGGCACCATCCTCGGATCGGGCGCGCTCATCCTCGTCTATATCGCCGCGGGACTGATCGCCCCCCCGAAGCCGCTGGAACTGCGCGAGCAGGCGCCGGACGACGCCAAATTCTGGCAAGGCGTCCGGGCGTCCCCGAAGCGGACCATCCGCGACGTCCGGTCGAAATTCCGCGATCTCGACCGACGGTTGGCTGACGTCGAGACCTATGTGACGAGCTCCAACGCCAGCCTCTCGCGCGAGATCGAACAGCTGCGCTGAGCAGCGGCGGCAAAGACAAGACGAACAGGGAGATATTGAATGGACATTTCGTTCGGGGAGCTTGCTCCGCTCATCGGCATCCTGGGGGTACTCGCGATCGGCGGCTGGATTCTCACCACGTGGCTCAGGATCAAGCACGGTTATCCGCTCGACGGAGCCTGGGGCCAGGCAATCTATCCGAAGACCGGCGACGAAGCGCTGGAGCGGATCAAGCTTCTGAGCTCCGAGAATGCACAGCTCCGCGCCGAACTCGGCTCGGTCAAGGACCGGCTGGCCAACGTCGAGCGGATTGTCACCGACGACAGCCACCGCCTGACCCAGGAAATCGAGAGCCTGCGCCTTCCGCGCAACTGACCGAAGGCCCGATCGGGCGGAACACGGGGAGAATGGAATGATGAACGGCGGTCAATTGATGGTGGTGCTCATCGTCGCGATGGTAATGCTCGCGAGCATCATCAAGTCCAAGCACGGATCCCGCTCGAGGCGCCGGGGTGGCCAGCCTGACGGCGAGGCGATCGAGAGCGCGGAAACGGTGCGGCTTCGGGACGAAGTGAAGATGCTGAAGGAGCGGCTGGCGGTGCTCGAGCGCATCACGGTCGAGAAAGAGAACAGCCTGGAACGTGAGATCGAGCGGCTTCGGGACAAATAGGGGAAAGAGGGAAATGAACGATCCGACCATGATCATGATGGCTGCCTCGGCCGCTCTGGTCGGCATCGGTATCGCCAGCGCGGCTACCCTCCGCGCTTGGAGCGGCTGGCTGGAATTGAAGCGGCTGGAGCTTGATTTCGGGCCCAGCCGCCGCGGCGGCGCCAAGCCGGAAGTGGCGGAGCTGAAGGAGCGGGTGCGCAAGCTCGAGGCGATCGCGAGCGGTATCGAAATCTGATCGCGGCGGAGGTGACGAAGCCGCCGGCGCCGACTATCTGAGCCTGGATGACCGCCTTCGCCTCACTTGACGACGTCCATGCCGATTACGAATTGCTGGAGCCGGACGACCGCTACCGGCTGCTGATCGATCTGGGGCGGGCGCTGGAGCCGATGCCCGACGCACTCAAGACCGACGCGACCCTCGTCCGCGGCTGCTCGGCGTCGGTGTGGGTCTACCCCACGGTCCGCGACGACGGCAGGCTCCACTTCCTCGCCGACAGCAACGCCGCCATCACCAAGGGCATCATCGCGCTCGTGCTGCTGGCAGTGCAGGACCGCACGCCCGAGCAGATCCTCGCGGCCGACATCGATACGGCCTTGGCGCCGTTCGAACTTGGAAAGCAGCTGAGCTCCAACCGCACCCAGGGCATCCCCAACATGATCGAGCTGATCCGCCAGACCGCCGAGCGGCTGCGCGGGTGAGCGATCTTCCACCGCTCAGCGAAAGCGCAGGTTTCGATCCGAAGCTCTTCACCGCCTATGCGCGCCAGGTCGGCCATGGCGGCGCACTGGGGATCCTCTACGTGGATCACGGCGCGGACTGGGTGGAGCTTGGTCTCGATTACCAGGAGAAGCTGATCGGCGTCGCCTCCAGCGGGGTGATCGCCTCGGGGCCGATCATCAGCCTGATGGACATGGCCACGAGCATGGCCATCTGGGTGAAGCTCGACCGCTTCCGGCACCAGGCGACGCTCGACATGCGGGTCGATTATCTGCGGCCGGCGACACCCGGCAAGCGCATCATCGGCCGCGGCGAATGCTATGCCACGACGAACAGCGTCGGCTTCGTGCGCGGGCTCGCCCATGACGGCGATGCCGCCGACCCGGTGGCGCATGTGACCGCCACCTTCATGTTCACCAAGAGCTGGTGAGAGCTCAGGGCGAGAGCGAGCTTCGCCGCTCCTCAGCCTTGCGAAGGACCTCATACGCCGCCTGAATGCCCTGGAACCGAGCGGCCGCCTCGGCGTCGCCCTGGTTGGTGTCGGGGTGGTTCACTTTGGCGAGCCTCCGGTATGCGGACTTGATGTCCTCGAACGAGGCGTCGCTTTCCACCTCGAGCACGTCGAGGGCGCGCATCTCGTCGCGGCTTCGGCTGCCGTCGCCGGGGCCGCCCCAGCTATAATGATTGGATTGCCTGAACCCGCCCGCATCGCGGCGCTCGCCGGCCTCGCGTTCGGCGGCGTCCTCCGCTGACAGCCCTTCGAAATAATTCCAGTTCTTGTTGTATTCGGCGGCGTGACGCTCGCAAAAATACCAGCGCTCCGGCCCGTTCGGAGTCTTGGGCGCGGGCCGATCTCCCGGTTCGGTGCAGCCGTCGCGGTCGCAGAGCCGCACCTGCTTCGCGTCGCGCGTGCTGCCGTAGCCCCGCCAGCGCGGAAATCCCCAGTCGTTCGAACGCGTCTGCCTTGCCATCGGCCTTATCTAGTCGGCGGGAGCGGACGGCGCACGTCGCAAGTCGAAAAAATTTCTCCCTGCCTCATCCAGCCGACGGCGCAGCGGCGTCTTTAGGGGGTAATCTGATCGAAGGAGAGTTGAGATGGGGCAGGACGTATTGATTTTCGCAGTGCTGACCACGGGTGCGGTGCTTATCGTCGCGCATCTGGCACGGCTTTACCGGACGAGCGTGCAGCACCGGACGATCCGCGAGGCGATCAGCCGGGACAATGCGTCCGTTCCTGCCCTGCTTGCCGGCATCGAGGAGCCGCAGCCTGGAACCGGCAACGACGACCGGACGGGCTTCGTCCTGGTCGCTCTCGCGCTGGCCCTGTTCGGCTTCGGGCTGATCCAGGGGGACGCGGACGACATCCGCAACCTGTCCGGCGCAGCCCTCTTCCCACTGTTCGTCGGAGTGGCGCTCCTCATCCGCTTCTGGCTGGTGCGGCGCTGGGAGAATCAAGGTTGAGCGGCCGATCCTGATAGGCGCAGGCGCAATGGAGGAGACCGGACGAGCGCGGCAGGCGGCGGCGGGTGACGCTGCCGCCTTTGCCGCGCTCGTGCGCATGCACGAGGCGAAGGTCAGGCGCTTCCTCAACCGCCTGACCCGAGGCGACGGCGCGGACGACCTGGCGCAAGAGGTCTTCGTCAAGGCCTGGAGCATGCGGGCCTCGTGGCGAGAGGAAGGAAGCTATGGCGCGTGGCTGATGCGGATCGCCTGGACGAGCTTCCTCTCCGCCCGTCGAGCCGACACGAGACGGATGGAGCGGGACTTCCATACCCTTGAAAGCTCCACCCCAGGCGCCGAATTTGCTCCGGAGGCAGCGCTGGACGTCGACCGCGCCCTCGCCTCGCTCGACGAGCGGGAACGGGCGGCAGCTATGCTGTGCTTCGCGGAAGGCTATTCGCACGGCGAAGCGGCCCGGATCATGGACTTGCCGCTCGGCACCTTGAAGAGCATCGTCGCCCGGGCCCGCGCACGACTCGTTCAGTCACTGGAGAGTTCAAATGAGTGAAGACGAAGCGATCGATGCACGGCTCGGGGCGCTGCTTCGGGGGGCGGAGCGGAGCCCGGACGAAACTTTCGTCTCGCGGGTGGAACGTGCCCTCGCAGCCGAGCGGAGAATGGAGGCGCAACGCCGCGCCGCCTGGCGCCGCTTTGCAGGCGAAGCCGCAGCCAGCGTCGCCGTCGCCGCGGCCTTCGTGCTGCTCGGACGTACGGGGCCGGTGCCGGACGAGCTCGAGCTGATCGCTTCGAGCCCGCTGCCCGCTGCCGGGCTGCTGCTCATCCTTTGGATGGTCGTCGCCTTCCGCCCGGCGACGGCAAGGTAAATGCCAGAGGGTCTATAAGCCGGGTTCTGTCCACCCCCTTTCGGGGGCTGTGCAGCCATTCCTCTAGGAGAGGGATTGCTCCCTCCCTCAAGCAACCAACCCGGGCGACTGGGCCGGAACAGACCCTGGAGCAATAAGCCCCGCGCCGCCCCTATTCGGTCTTGCTCCCGGTGGGGTTTGCCGTGCCGTTCCCGTTGCCGGGCCCGCGGTGCGCTCTTACCGCACCCTTTCGACCTTACCGGCCCTAAGGCCGGCGGTATCCTTTCTGTGGCACTTTCCCTGACCCCGGATCAGGTCCAGGGCCGCCGGGTGTTACCCGGCACCGTCGTTCCGTGGAGCCCGGACTTTCCTCGCCCCGGCAAAAGCCGAGCCGCGGCTGCCCGACCCTCTGGCGCGGCCTCTCTAGTCTTCGCCCTGCGGTTTGGGAAGCAGAAGCGCGAGCAGGATGCAGCGGAGCTCGGCGTCGATCTCCCCGTCGATCAGCTCGGGGCGGAAGCGGCGCTGGAAGGCGACGATCGCGGCCATCGGATCCGTGACGTCGTAGCCGAACCGCTCGAGCGCGAGCAGGAAGCCGCCCTTGGTCCAATTGGGGTCCATGAGGTTCTTGGTCGGCCGCGGAAGCGCGAGCCGGAGCCGCGCAAGCTTGCCCCAGGGGAAAAGCTCGCCCGGATCCTGCTTGCGCCGAGGGGCGATGTCGGAATGGCCGACCACGTTGCCGCGCGTAATCCCGTAGCGCTCCTTGATATCCGCTACGAGCGGGATCAAAGCGTCGATCTGCTCGTCGGGGAACGGCGGGTAGCCGAGCTCATGGCCCGGATTGACGATCTCTATGCCGATGCTTGCCGAGTTCACCTTCTGATTGCCGCGCCAGGAGGATTCGCCGGCATGCCAGGCCCTTTTCTCCTCCGGCACCATCCGCAATATCTGCCCGTCCTCCGCAACGAGATAATGGCAGGAGACCTGCGCCTCCGGATCGCGCAACCGGTCGATCGCGGAAGCGGCATCCTTCATGCCCGTATAATGGAGGACGATCATCGACACTGGCTGGTCGCGCTCGTCGAAATTGGGCGAGGGGCAGTCGATGATATTGTCCATGCGTCAATATCGGCTCGAAAAAGAGGAGCGCGTCAAGCCCGGCGGAAGAAGCGCTAACGCGGCAGGGAGGCGCCGATGAGGAGCATACCCTCCTCCTGGTCCATCACCTGCACCTGGCCGCCGCCCTCGGTGACGAGGCAATGCACCAGCCAGGCGGCCGCGGCGCGGGGAGCGATCGAATCCTCGGAGCTTTGGCCGATGAGGACGCTCTTGAGCTCAGGATCGAGCACGATCCGGGTGCCCTCCGCTCGGATCACGATGTCGAGGCCGCCGTCATGCTTCTCGGCGCCGACGTCGAGCCGGCCGCCGCGAACGAGCGCGTCGCCGGTGATGAGGACGAGGTTGAGGAGGATCTTCAGAGCCGACTTGCTCATCGTCGGATCATCGACCATCCAGCCGAGCTGGATCCGGCCCTCGCCTCCGAACAGCCCCTCGATCGCCACCCGCGCCTCGCGCGTATCGACCTCGTCGGCGAAACCGCCGGCAGCGCCGAAAGCGAGACGGAAGAATTTGAGCTTGTTCGCGGAAGCGCGGGCGCTTTCGCCGAGCAGCTCGAGGCAGCGGGCGCGCATCTCGGGGTCGTGTTCGTCCGCGAGGAGCTCGATGCCGTTGTTGAGTGCGCCGACGGGGCTCAGCAGATCATGGCACAGACGCGAACACAGAAGGCTCGCGAATTCGTAGGATTTCATGCCTTTACTGCCCCTGTCGATGCTATTTTCTAGGCTGCCTCCGCCCTATTGGCGCTTGCCGCTGAAGGTTGCAAGGCGGCCGTGGCGGCGGAGAGCCGGGAGCGGCGGAAAAGCTTGAAAATCCGCGCTTCATCACCACATGGGAGACCGGATGGACAGGGGGGTGTCGATCATCACTGCAACGGTCGCTGCCGAGGCTTCGGGCTGGCGGCTCGATCGTGCTTTGGCGGCGGCCCTCCCCACCCTGTCCCGCGAGCGCGTCAAGGCGCTGATCAGCAGCGGCGAAGTGCGGAACGAGGCCGGCGCCCAGGTGCGCGACCCTTCGTCCAAGGCCAAGCCCGGTGATTATGAGGTGCGGATCCCCGCCCCTGCCCCGGCCCATAACGAGCCGCAGGACATCGCACTCGAGATCGTCTTCGAGGACGAACACCTGCTGGTGGTGGACAAGCCGGCGGGGATGGTCGTCCATCCTGCCGCCGGCAACCTCGACGGTACCCTCGTGAACGCTCTGCTGCACCATTGCGCCGGCCGGCTGTCGGGCATCGGCGGAGTTGCGAGACCTGGGATCGTCCATCGCATCGACAAGGACACCTCCGGGCTGCTGGTGGTCGCCAAGACCGACGTCGCCCATGAAGGGCTGGCGGCGCAATTCGCGAGGCACAGCATCGAGCGGCGCTATCTGGCAATCGTCGCAGGGGTTCCGAACCCCGCCAGCGGCAGCGTCGATGCGCCGCTCGCCCGATCTTCCGCCAACCGGCAGAAGATGGCGATCGTCGCCGAAGGCCGTGGGAAGCGCGCAGTGACGCATTTTCGCCTGCTTCAGCCGCTAAGAGAGGCGGCAATGGTGGAATGCAGGCTGGAGACGGGGCGGACGCACCAGGTCCGCGTCCATATGACTTCGATCGGGCACCCGCTGTTGGGCGACCCGGCCTACGGGCGAACTAAAATCGCTCACAGAGAGTTGCTCAATCAATTGGACTTCAAACGCCAGGCGCTGCACGCTGCCGCACTTGGCTTCACCCATCCGGTGACGAGGGAGTCCTTGTCGTTCGAAAGCGCCCTTCCGTCGGATATGCAGGAACTGTTCAGGGCGCTTACGGTATAGCAATCAACGCTGCGGCAAGACCTTCAATGGTGCGCCCGCGAAGGGAGAATGAACGATCATGGCTGGCGGTAATAAGGTCCCGACGATCCCCGCTGCGAGCGGCGAAGCGGGGCTCAATCGCTATCTCTCGGAGATCAAGAAGTTTCCGATCCTCTCGCCCGAAGAGGAATATATGCTGGCCAAGCGCTGGACCGAGCATCAGGACACTGATGCCGCAGCCAAGCTGGTCAACTCGCACCTGCGCCTCGTCGCCAAGATCGCCATGGGCTATCGCGGCTACGGGTTGCCGGTCGCGGAGCTCATTTCCGAAGGCAATATCGGCCTCATGCAGGGCGTGAAGAAGTTCGAGCCGGAAAGGGGCTTCCGCCTCGCCACCTATGCGATGTGGTGGATCCGCGCCTCGATCCAGGAATTCATCCTGCGCTCGTGGAGCCTCGTGAAGATGGGCACCACGGCCGCGCAGAAGAAGTTGTTCTTCAACCTTCGCCGGATGAAGAACCAGATCGAAGCGTTTGAGGACGGGGACCTGAAGCCGGAGGACGTGACCAAGATCGCGACCGACCTCGGCGTCTCCGAGGACGAGGTGATCTCGATGAACCGCCGGATGGCGATGGGCGGGGATACTTCGCTCAATGTGCCGCTCCGCGAGGAAGGCGAAGGCCAGTGGCAGGATTGGCTGGTCGACACCGATCCGCTGCAGGACGAGCGCGTCGCCGAGGCCGAGGAGACGAAGGTCCGCCACGAGCTTCTGGTGGAGGCGATGGAAAGCCTCAACGACCGCGAGAAGCACATCCTGACCGAGCGGCGCCTGTCGGACGATCCGAAGACCCTGGAGGAGCTCTCCCAGGTCTACGACGTCAGCCGCGAGCGCATCCGCCAGATCGAGGTCCGCGCCTTCGAGAAGCTCCAGAAGTCGCTGATGAGCCTCGCCGGCGAACGGCGGCTGCTGACGGCGGCTGGATAAGGTCGGAAGGCTCGGCTAGTCCGCCGCAATGGCGACGGCAGCAAGATCGAAGCGCAAAGCTCCGAAGCGCGGGTGGTTCGGTCGGATCGTCGGCTGGATCATCCGCGCTTTTCTTTTGTTCCTGCTCGTGAGCGTGCTCTGGGTGCTGCTCTACCGCTTCGTGCCGCCGCCGGTCACGTTCACGATGCTCGGAGACGTGATGAGCGGGCGGAGCATCACCCGGGACTGGATGCCTCTCTCCGAGATCGACGACGACATGGAGCGGGCGGCGATCGCGGCGGAGGATTCGAAATTCTGCTCCCATTACGGCTTTGACCAGGACGCGATCGCCGCGGCGATGCGGCGGAATGCCGAGGGACGCGGAGTGATCCGCGGCGGCTCCACGATCAGCCAGCAGACGGCGAAGAACGCGTTCCTGTGGCAGGGCGGCGGCTATTTCCGGAAGGGCCTCGAAGCTTGGTTCACTTTGCTGATCGAGACGATGTGGCCGAAGCAAAGGATCATGGAGGTCTACCTCAACGTCGCCGAGACGGGGATAGCCACTTACGGCGTCAACGCGGGCGCCCAGCGCTATTTCCGCAAGGACGCATCGAACCTCAGCCGGACCGAGGCGGCGCGGATCGCGGCGGTGCTGCCGCTGCCCAAGAAGCGCGACGCGATCACCCCCGGCGGCTTCACGCGGCGCTATGGCAATTCGATCGCGGCGCGGATCCGGGTGGTGGCTCGCGACGGGCTCGACGCCTGCCTGCGGGGCCAGGGCGGTCGTGTCGCCGCCGAGGAGCCGGTAGTGATCACGCCGGTGCGGAAGAAGGGCCAGACGAAGACAGCGCCGGCTCCGCGGCCGGAGCGGGCGGAGGATTATATCCAGGCTCCTGACATCGGGACGCCGGTTCCCGCCGAGGCCCCGCCGCCGGAGCAGGCCGCTCCCGAACCTGCCGAGCCCGAGCCCATGGACAACGGGCAGTAAGAGCTACCAGACGAACGGCACCAGCGCCCAGCGGGCGCGGCGGTAGCGGGCGAAATCCTCGCGGAAGTGGGCGGCAAGGCTCGCCTCCTCGATCCTGATCCGCCAGATGAAGCCGATCAGCGGCAGAAGCACGATCGAGGCCAGCGACAGCCAGTTCCCGAACGCCAGCCCGATCCCGGCGAGAGTAAGCATGCCGCCGGTATAGGCCGGGTTGCTCATGTGCCGGTAAGGGCCTGCCTCAACGAGCTTGTGGTCCTCCTGGGTGGTGACCGTCACCCGGAAGTAGCGGCCGAGGGTGCGGACCGCCCAGATGCGCAGCACGATACCCGCCCAGATGAAGACGAGCCCCGCCGCGACGAGCAACTGGGGCGGTGAGGCGATCCTGGCGGCGCCAAATCGGACGCATTGGAAGGCGCCGAAGATGCCTGCGGTGATCGCCACGGAAATCCAGACCATGCTTCCGCGGTCGTCGCGCCGACCCTCGACCCGCCGGCGGTCGCGGGACCAGATGGCGATTTCGATCGCCACCCAGGCCCCGAAGCTCAGCCAGAACAGATGCCGCCAGAACGGCAGTTCGGCAAAGGCAGGACCGGCATGCATCCTTAAAAGGGCATCTTGAAGCCGGGCGGGAGGGGCAGGCCGCTGGTGATCTTCTGCATCTCGGCGCTTGCCGCCTGATCGGCCTTGGCGCGGGCGTCGTTGATCGCGGCGGCGACGAGATCCTCGACCATCTGCTTCTCGGACGGCTGCAGGAGGCTCTCGTCGATGGCGACGTTGATGATCCGGCCCTTGGCGCTTGCGCGGATGCGGACGAGGCCGCCGCCCGAGACGCCCTCCACCTCGACATTGTCGAGATTGTCGGTGGCCTTCTGAAGCTCCGCCTGGGCGTTCTGCGCCATTTTCATGATTTCGTCGAAATCGGGCATTGGATCATGCGCTCCGTTGTTCGTTGATGCTGTGGTTGACGAGCTCGGCGTCGGGAAAGGCTTCCAACGCGGCTTTGACGATCGGGGTTTCAAGCACAGACTGGCGGAGCTGCTCGGCCTGGTTCTGCTCTTGCTCGAGGAGGGTCGGTTCCGACGGCTGATCGGAGGAGACGATCTGCCAGGTGGCGCCGGTGAGGCTCTTCAGCGCCGCGCCGAGATCGCGCGGAAGATCGCCTGAAAGCGGCTTCACCGGGCGGATCACAAGCTCGGGCGGTGCGTAGCGGACGAGGCCGACATAATCGTGGAGCTGCTGGGCAAGGTGCGGCTTGCCGTTGGAAGCAAGCAGATCGACCAGGGCCGCATAAGTGGCCGGGGCCTTCAGCATCGCACCTTGAGAGGCGGCAGCGGGAGCCGGTTGAGGAGCGGCGGCGACCGCTTCGCCGCTCATCAATTTCTCCATCAGCGCGCCGGGATCCGGCAGCTCCGAGGCATGAATGACGCGGAGCAGCGCCATTTCGGCGGCTTCGAGCGGCATTGCGGCGCTGTTCACTTCCGACAAGCCCTTGAGCAGAAGCTGCCACAGGCGGTGGACGGTGCCGTAGCCGAGGCGGCTCGCCCAATCGGCATAGGCTTCCCGCTCCTCGACCGACTGGGCGGGATCGCTGCCGCCGCCGACCTTGGCGCGGGTGATACCGTGGACGCTTTCAAGAAGGCCGCGGATCAGCGCTGCAGGCTCGACGCCGAGATCATACTGGTCCTTCACGGCGGCAAGCGCCGCCTGCGCGTCGCCGGCGAGCAGGTGCGCGAGCAGCTGCCGGGTGGCGCCGCGATCGGAGAGGCCCAGCATCTGGCGGACCTGATCCGCGGTCACTCCGCCGCCCGAACCGTGCGCGATCGCCTGATCGAGGATCGAGAGGCCGTCGCGAGCCGAGCCTTCGGCGGCGCGGGCGATGAGCGCAAGCGCCTCGGCCTCCACCTCCACCCCCTCCTTCTCGCAGACGGCGGCGAAATGGGCGCCGAGTTGCTCGGCGGAGATCCGGCGAAGGTCGAAGCGCTGGCAGCGGGACAGCACCGTCACCGGCACCTTGTTCACCTCGGTGGTGGCGAACAGGAACTTCACATGCGCCGGCGGTTCCTCGAGCGTCTTCAGAAGCGCGTTGAACGCGTTCTTCGACAGCATGTGGACTTCGTCGATGATGTACACCTTGTACCGCGCCGACACGGCCGCGTAGCGCACGGCCTCGATGATCTCGCGAACATCGTCCACGCCGGTGTGACTGGCGGCGTCCATTTCGACGACGTCGATATGCCGCCCCTCGGCAATGGCCACACAAGGTTCACACCTATTGCACGGGGAGATGGTGGGGCCGCCC
>NZ_DASVUE010000035.1:0-2258 GCF_036387215.1 Allosphingosinicella sp.
AGCCAATCCTCGATCGGCTTCCGGTCACGATCGAACATCCAGAGCGCCAGCCCCAGCGTCCACATGTTCTTGGAGCGGAGCGCTTCCTTGTTGCCGAGCCCGAACGGCTTCACCGAATCCATCGTCAACTGGCTGATGTTGAACGAGATCACCTGCCACTTGGCGAGTGATCCATCCTCGAGCGGATTGCTCTCATAGCCTGCCTTGGCGAGGTTGCGGGCGCCGAATTCGCCGGTGTCCGCGATGATGAGCCCCCCCGGCTTCAGCGCATCGACGTTCACCTTCAAGGCGGCGGGGTTCATTGCCACCAGCACGTCAGGGGCGTCGCCAGCGGTTTCGATAGCGGCCGAGCCGAAATTGATCTGGAAGGCGGAGACGCCGAACGTGGTCCCTTGGGGCGCGCGGATCTCGGCCGGAAAGTCCGGGAAGGTGGCAAGATCGTTTCCGGCGAGCGCGGTCGAGAGCGTGAATTGCCCGCCCGTCAGCTGCATGCCGTCGCCGCTGTCGCCCGCGAACCGGACGACGACCGCTTCCAGCGGACCGTCGGCTTTGCTTTCTTCCTCCGTGACGAGATGGGTGGCGGTCGCCATCAATGATCCTTCGAATGCTTGTTCGTGAGCCTACGCCGGGTGGAGCGGCGCTTCAACGAGAAGAACGCCGCCACCGATAGGGGCGCGCGCGCCGCTTAGATAGGGGCGGCGGGCCGCATCTCAATCGCCGCGGGCGCAAGCGCGTGCCCGAGCGTGAGGATCGTCCGCACATGCCGGCGCGCGATGTCGGCCACGTCGGCGCCGTAACCGCCGCCGGGCGTGCTCGCGAGCGGGATTGAGCGGCGGCGGGCGAGGCCGGCGACGAACAGGTCGCGCGCGTCCAGCCCCTCCTGAGTGAGCGCCAGCCGCCCGAGGCGGTCGCCTGCGAACGGATCGACGCCTGCCTGGTAAAGGATCAGACCGGGCCGGAACCGGTCCACCAGCGGCGTCAGCGTCGCCTCCAGCCGCTCCAGATATTCCCCGTCGCCCGTCCCGTCCGGCAGCGCCACGTCCACCGTCGAGCGCGCCTTGCGGACGGGGAAGTTCTTCTCGGCGTGGATCGAATAAGTCGCGATCCCGGGCCGCCCGGCGGTGAGCGCCGCGGTGCCGTCGCCCTGGTGGACGTCGCAATCCACCACCAGCACGCGATCCGCCCTGCCCTCGCCGACGCAGCGCACTGCAGCGAGTGCGAGATCGTTGAACACGCAATAGCCTGCGCCAGTATCGCTGAGGGCATGGTGGCTCCCTCCGGCCGTGTTCGCCGCGAACCCGCGCTCCAGGGCGAGCAAGGCCGCCGTGTAGGTGCCTCCGGGCACCCGCGCCGCCCGCCGCGCGACCGCCTCCGTCACTGGAAAGCCGATCCGACGCTCCTTCTCCGGCGGCACCCGCGCCTCGGCGACCTCGGCGACATAGGCGGCATCATGAACCGCCTCCAGCCACTGGCGGGGCATCGGCTCTGGCTCCACCCATTCCACTTCGTCGCCAAGCTCCAGAAGGAGATCGCGGATGAACGCGTTCTTGGTGGGCCGGTAGGCGCCGCTCGCCCGCACCTGGGCGACATATTCCGGATGATGGACGATCGTGATCACCGCCCCTAGGTAAGGCGCCCGTCCAGCCTATGCCACGCCCGAGGTGCTCAGCCGATGACCGACAAGGAGTCCCTCCCCTACCGCCCGGCCGCGGGCGTGATGCTGCTCAACCGCGAGGGGAAGGTCTTCGTCGCGCAGCGGCTCGATAGTACCCTGGAGGCCTGGCAGATGCCGCAGGGCGGCCTCGACGAGGGTGAGGACGCCGAGGCGGGCGCGCTGAGGGAGCTGGAGGAGGAGACGGGGATCCGCCCTGAGCATGTCGAGATCATCGCCCGTACGCCCGGCGAACTCACCTACGATCTTCCGGACGACCTCGTCGGCAAGCTCTGGAAAGGAAAGTGGCGCGGGCAGCGGCAGAGCTGGTTCCTCTGCCGCTTCACCGGCACCGACGAGGACGTGAACATCGCGACCGCCCACCCTGAATTCCGCGCCTGGAAATGGGCCGAGCCGGCCGAACTCCCTGCTATGATCGTGCCGTTCAAGCGCAGGCTCTACGAGCAGCTGCTGGACGCCTTCTCGGAGTGGCTTTGACGCTGAACCCGCGTTAGAGACGGGCCATGCGGGGCCTTTCCAGGGATGAAGCCGCGGCGGTCGAGCGCTGCGCGGCGGAGCCGATGCTCGATCAGGTGCAGGCCTGGGC